>CANQZQ010000122.1 GCA_947628375.1 uncultured Bacilli bacterium | reverse complement strand
TTGATGATAAATTGGTGTAGATAATTCTCTTATTTGATTTAAACTATCTTTTAAACCTTTTTTAATTGCCATAAATTATTCCTCCCTTACAATTAAAAAGTTATTCTTTTTTGATTATATCATATTTTTTTAAATAAATCTACCTTTATTGTCAAGCATTGCTCTAAAACTAAAAGGCTCTTTTTCTTTATCTTCGTTTTTTTCCTTTTCTTTATCTTCTTCATCACTTATCATTGGTATTTGCTGTAAAAGTCTACTATTAGCATTTACTAAATTGTTTTTTTCTTCTTTTAAATCATTTATTTCTTTATCTTTATTCTGTAAATCTTGATATATTTGATTATTTTTTGTAATAAGAGTTGCAATATCATCTACTATTAAAGCGTTTTTTTCATCTCCTATTTTATCTTTAATATTTTTTGTTATATTTTCTAATTCTTCACTATTCATAACTACACTTCCTTTTCTAATTTCGTAAATTTTTGGTATATAATACCCATTTGAATTTTTTTCTTTTTTTAGGCTTTATTGGTGTAATTCCACCCTCATAAATTTTCCAGTCAAAATCTCCAGTTCTAAAAAGTATTGTATCATTAACATACATACCTAGCCAACAATGAATAGCATTTTTTAAGCCTATACCGTCATCATTCCAAGTATTATGCCCTTTGGCAATTTCTATATGCAAGTGGTCGCCTGTTGCATTTCCGTATTGTCCTGTATGGTACCATAAATCGCCTTGCTTAAATGTTTGATTAACGTATGGAACGTCCAAATTACTATGTGCAACTAATACACTAGCATAATCAATCGTTCCGTCAGCAAACTCAACTTCTTCATCACTCCAGTATATCATATTATGATCTGCACCTGCATAGACAACACGACCACTAAAGGGAGCATAACAAGGGCAATCATATATTCTACTACCATTCCAACCTAAAAAGTCAAGTGCTAAAACTTCGTGTTCGGGTGGAATACGTGCCTCTGTTAAATACATATTATCTAAAGGAAATAAAAATATTTCATTTCCATTTTTATTTTTTAATTTTTGCCCAGCTTTCATTATGGAATTAAAAGTTTTCCGTTTCTAGCTAATTCTAATAAATACATATTTTGGCTAGGTGTTCCAACATAAATTGAAATGCCATTTTTATTTGCTATTTTACTTCTATAACTAAAGGAGCTATCTACTCCAATAGACTTAAGTCCGTCAACAATAGACGTATTATCAAAATATTTAAAATATTTTGTAGATACGTAAGCAACTTTTAATTTACCATTTCTAGCTAATTCTAATAATGTAACATTTTCGTTATAACTTCCAGTATAATTATTAATACCATTAGCTAAAGCTATTTCACATCTGTAATTAAATGAGCTATCTACCCCAATAGATTTAAGTCCGTCAACTATTGATGTATTATTAAAAGCTTGATAATATTCATTATAATTATTAGAATTACTTTCATTATTTGAATTATTTTCATTACTAGAATTATTCATATTTTTTATAATACTAGGATAATCTTTATATGCAATATCTAAATCTACAAAGCTATTAATTCCATTAATTTTACCTGTTGATGTATATTGCCATATACCACACGTCATAGACGGTTCACTTATTCCCCAGTGAGCTAACCATTTATCAAATCTATCTAGTGTACTAGAATTTATCCTATTTGTAAACCAATCTTTATTAGCATAAATCATAGCATAATAACCAGCCTCTTCTAATTTTTGACAAAATAAATTGCAAATAGATATATACATATTATCACTAGGGTTTCCGTTGTTTAATTTCCAATTATCAGCGTCTTCCATATCAATTATCAATGGATACGTTGGCTTACAACTTTTAGCAAGTTGTAAAAAGCCATTGACTTCTTTTTCTGCTTCTTCTAAATTTCTAGCATAAGAATAATGATATAAGCCATAAGGTATGCCATTTGCCTCACAGCCATTAACATTAATATCGAACATATCATCTTTATTAAAAAAGCCATAAGACGCTCTTATAATAACAAAATCAACTTGCTTTTTTACTTGATTAAAATCAATATAGCCATTATGTCTAGAAATGTCAATTCCTTTATAACTCATATAAATACCTCCTTAATTAGCTTCTGGCAAACCAGCAAGACAAGTTAAAAAACATATAAAGCCACTTAACAAAGATGATGATAATACTAAAGTCCAATTAACCTCACTTATTAAAGTAGAAGTGCCAATAGTTGCAATAGCCGTTTCACATATTGTTTTTATTACACGTATTATCATTGACTTTAGCCACGTTCTCGTTGTCATTTTCTACATCTCCTTTCTCTTTAAACATAAAACTTAAAACTCCAGTAATAGCACTACCAAAAGAACCTACTATAACACTTCTTAATATTGATAAAGTAAAATCTTCACTCATTATAAAAGCTACTATTACATTAGCAAAAAAAGTGATGTAAAAAATATAAATTGCCTTTTCAATTCTACTCATTATATCACTCTTTTCTACTATAT
>CANQZQ010000121.1 GCA_947628375.1 uncultured Bacilli bacterium | reverse complement strand
TTGATGATAAATTGGTGTAGATAATTCTCTTATTTGATTTAAACTATCTTTTAAACCTTTTTTAATTGCCATAAATTTATTCCTCCCTTACAATTAAAAAGTTATTCTTTTTTGATTATATCATATTTTTTTAAATAAATCTACCTTTTTTGTCAAGCATTGCTCTAAAACTAAAAGGCTCTTTTTCTTTATCTTCGTTTTTTTCTTTTTCTTCTTTGTCATCATCACTTATCATTGGTATTTGCTGTAAAAGTCTACTATTAGCATTTACTAAATTGTTTTTCTCTTCTTTTAAATCATTTATTTCTTTGTCTTTATTTTGTAAATCTTGATATATTTGATTATTTTTTGTAATAAGAGTTGCGATATCATCTACTATTAAAGCGTTCTTGTCATCTCCTATTTTATCTTTAATATTTTTTGTTATATTTTCTAATTCTTCACTATTCATAACTACACTTCCTTTTCTAATTTCGTAAATTTTTGGTATATAATACCCATTTGAATTTTTTTCTTTTTTTAGGCTTTATTGGTGTAATTCCACCCTCATAAATTTTCCAGTCAAAATCTCCAGTTCTAAAAAGTATTGTATCATTAACATACATACCTAGCCAACAATGAATAGCATTTTTTAAGCCTATGCCGTCATCGTTCCAAAGATTATGACCTTTAGCAATTTCTATATGCAAGTGGTCGCCAGTTGACATACCATAATTTCCAGTATGATACCATAAATCGCCCTGTTTAAATGTTTGATTAACGTATGGAATATCTAAATTGCTATGTGCAACTAATACACTAGCATAATCAATCGTGCCGTCGGCAAATTCAACTTCTTCATCACTCCAGCATATCATATTATGATCATTACCTGCATATACTACTTTACAACTAAATGGAGCATAACAAGGGCAATTATAAATTCTTTCTCCGTTCCAACCTAAAAAGTCAAGTGCTAAAACTTCGTGTTCAGCTGGGTCACGTGCTGGTGTTAAATACATATTGTCTAAAGGAAATAAAAATATTTCATTTCCTTTATTATTTTTTAGTTGTTGATTAGCTTTCATTATGGAATTAATAGCTTTCCATTTCTAGCTAATTCTAATAAATACATATTTTGACTAGGGCTTCCAACATACATTGAAATACCATTTTTATTAGCTATTTTAATTCTATAACTAAATGAGCTATCTACACCGATAGACTTAAGTCCGTCAACTATTGATGTATTATCAAAATATTTAAAATATTTTGTAGAAACATTAGCAATTTTTAATTTTCCATTTCTAGCTAATTCTAATAATGTAACATTTTCGTTATAACTTCCAGTATAATTATTAATGCCATTAGCTTTAGCTATTTCACATCTATAATTAAATGAGCTATCTACCCCAATAGATTTTAAGCCGTCTACAATAGATGTGCTATTAAAAGCTTGATAATATTCATTATAATTATTAGAATTACTTTCATTATTTGAATTATTTTCACTACTAGAATTATTCATATTTTTTATAATACTAGGGTAATCTTTATATGCTATATCTAAATCTACAAACCCATTAATTCCATTAATTTTGCCACTTGAAGTATATTGCCAAATACCACAAGTCATAGACGGTTCACTTATTCCCCAGTGAGCTAACCATTTATCAAATCTATTTAAAGTACTAGAGTTTATTCTATTAGTAAACCAATCTTTATTTGCATAAATCATAGCATAATAACCAGCCTCTTCTAATTTTTGACAAAACAAATTACAAATAGATATATAGATATTATTGCTAGGATTTCCATTGTTTAATTTCCAATTATCAGCGTCTTCCATATCAATTATCAAAGGGTATGTAGGACGGCAACTTTTAGCAAGTTGTAAAAAGCCATTAACTTCTTTTTCTGCTTCTTCTAAATTTCTAGCATAAGAATAATGATATAAGCCATAAGGTATGCCATTTGCTTCGCAACCGTTAACATTATTATCAAACATATCATCTTTATTAAAAAAGCCATAAGACGCTCTTATAATAACAAAATCAACTTGCTTTTTTACTTGATTAAAATCAATATAGCCATTATGCCTAGAAATATCAATTCCTTTATAACTCATATAAATACCTCCTTAATTAACCTCTGGTAAACCAGCAAGGCAAGTTAAAAAACATATAAAACCACTTAACAAAGATGATGATAATACTAAAGTCCAATTAACCTCACTTATTAAAGTAGAGGTTCCTATTGTTGCGATAGCCGTTTCACATATTGTTTTTATTACTCGTATTATCATTGACTTTAGCCACGTTCTTGTCGTCATTTTCTACATCTCCTTTCTCTTTAAACATATAGCTTAAAACACCTGTAATAGCACTACCAAAAGAGCCAACTATTATACTTCTTAATATTGATAAAGTAAAATCTTCACTCATTATAAAAGCTACTATTATATTAGCAAAAAAAGTGATGTAAAAAATATAAATTGCCTTTTCAATTCTACTCATTATATCACTCTTTTCTACTATAT
>CANQZQ010000120.1 GCA_947628375.1 uncultured Bacilli bacterium | reverse complement strand
GATTTACGGGTATTTTTTTATTTATTTGTAAAAAAGAAGATGTTAAGAAAATATTTTATTTATTTTCTAACATCCCCAATTTATCTTCTTTTAGTAACCTATCTAGATTTTTATAATTTACTTTTTCATAATTGCTTTTATTTAAAATGCTTTCTTTATTATAAACATTTTTAATTTTTAAATAATTTAGTAATTCTTCTTTAGATAGACTATCAAAAACAACAACTTCATCAACCAGATCTTCTAATTCATTACTAATTTTAGCATTACATTCATTTTCAAAACCTATTCTTTTATTATTTTCTAAATCATCGGTTATAAAAATAAAAGAATTATTAAAATAAATTTTTTCCCCTTTATTATCTGTTATATATCCTTCTTTTAAAATTTCTTTTATTAAATCTTTAATATTATTATGTGCTTCATTATAGTTATCAAATAAAATTATATTAAAATTATTATTTTTTAATTTTGTAAATAAATGTTCATCATTATAGCCAATATAGCCTTGGGTAGTACCTATTAACTTATTAATATCATAGGATGATTTATATTCTTTTAAATCAATTCTAATAAAATTAGCATTAGGAATATTAGTTCCATATTTTTTAGCAATACTACTTTTACCAACTCCCAGTGGCCCCTCTAAATAAATTTTTAAAAATCCCTTTTTATTTATTAAATTATCTTTAATTGCATTATTAATTTTTTTTATATATTTATTAACATTATATAATTCATTATTAATTTCATTTTCTATATCATTTAAAAAACTTAGCTTTTCTTTTGAAAAAATCATACCTGTTTTATTTTCCAAAACTTTAATAACGTCTTTTTCTTTAACTACTAATTTTTTGTTTTTAAAATAATTTTTTAATTTTTTATTTATTAATAATTCCTCACTATAAGTAGATAACGCATTATCATAATCATTGCTTTTTACATATTCATTTTTCTTTAATTTTAATTCTTCAATTTTTTTATATAATTCTTTTTTTTCGTTATTATTATTACTTTCATTTTTTACTTTTGAACAGACAGAATCTAAAAAATCAATAGCTTTATCTGGATTTTTCTTATTCTTAATAAAACAATCCGTATATTTAATAATTAAATCTAAGATATTATCCGGAATTATTACATTATGATGTTTTTCATATTCTCCTTTAACTTGTTTTAAAATATACTTAGTTTCTACTATATTAGGTTCTTTAATATTTATTATTTCAAATCTTCGCATTAAAGCTTTATCACCTGAGAAAAACTTATTATATTCTTCACTTGTTGTGGCTCCGATACATTTTATATTTCCTCTTGCTAATGCTGGTTTAAAAATATCCCCTGCGGTAATTGCTCCTTCAGCGCCACCTGCACTTACCATAGCATGAATTTCATCAATAAATAAAATTATTTTATCTTCTTCCTCTAATTCTTTAATAATCTTTGTTAGTTTTTCTTCAAATTCGCCTCGATATTTAGTTCCCGATACTAATGATCCCATTTCTAAAGAAACAACTTTAGCATCAAAAAGACTATCAGGTACTTCCTTTCTTTTAATTCTTCGTACTAATTCTTCGACAATTGCCGTTTTACCAACTCCAGCATCACCAATAAGAAGTGGGTTATTTTTTTTCTTTCTTAAAAGAGTTTCAATTATTAAATCAATTTCTTTATCTCTTCCTACTACTACTTCATCATCAGGAACAATGTCATTTAAAATATTTCCTGTTGCATATATTTCTAATTTTTTATTAACTAATTTATTATTTTTATTTAAATTTTCATATATTTCATCAATATCTATTCCCATACTTACAAGTAAACGAATAGCAATGCCTTCTCCTTCTTCTAAAATTGCTAAAATAAAATGTTTGGGGGTAACTACGCCATTGTTATTTTCTTTAGCATTTTCTAATGCCGTATTAATTACTCTTTTAAGCATTGGTGTATATAAATTTATTTCATTTGATTTACTACTACTGCCAACTACAGAGACTAGTTCTTTTTTAAAATTATCAAAGGTAAGTCCATATTCTTTTAAATAAGTACTCATTTCTTTATCTAGTAAAAGAATAGCAAGTAATAAATGTTCTGTACCAACATATGGATGATGTAACTCACATCTTATTTCTTCTGCTTTTTTAAAAATATTTGCACCAACAATTCCAAAATTATTAAACATATTATTCTCCCTTACAATTCTATGTTAATAATGTTTATTTTAGGAAAAATTTATGCAAAATCTCTAGAGATTTCGCAACTAAATTGCTAAAAATGCTAAAAAAGTTTCAAAAATTAGAAGGAAATCGATGAAAAAACGCGATATATATTATTAGAAGGAGATGAAAATATGAAAAAATATTTTATATTTTTAGTATTTATTTTAGTTTTATTTTTTAGTAGTACAAATATTGTACATGCCTACAAATTGGAGGAAGAATTTACTGAATATTATTTCTACCGACGAGGTGGCGGTAAAGATCCTATGTCCGGTGAACTTCATTCTTATGAAATTAATGGCGATACTACATATTGTATTGAACCAGGGGTT
>CANQZQ010000119.1 GCA_947628375.1 uncultured Bacilli bacterium | reverse complement strand
ATTACAAAGCCCCGTAATTTCAAGTAAAAAACAAAAATGAGCCAGCTTTCGCTGACTCTTCAGGGGGTTTTGGTTGATTCACTCTCACCTTTGATTTCGTAAGAGTTGCATCAAAGCATGATTGTTTTCTATCATGCCTATAATAATATTATAATAATAATTTTTCTTTGTCAATTGACAAAAAGAGATTTAACATTTTATTGTCTAATTTATAATATTAATATCATTAACTAAATTATTATAATAATCATTATCTTTATATAATTCTTGTTCAATATAATCTAAAGAATCCATTTTAGCTTGTAATAAAATTTGATAATCTGTTTTTAAATTAGCTATTTTAAAAGAAGCTTCTCCACTTTGTCTAAGGCCAAATAAATCACCTGACCCACGCATTTCAAAATCTTTTTCACTAATATAAAAACCATCATTACTTTCTTCTAAAACTTTTAATCTTAAAACATCTTTATTACTTATTAAATAGCAATAACTTTGAACATCATTTCTTCCTACTCTTCCTCTTAATTGATGAAGTGTTGCTAGGCCAAATCTTTCAGCATTATAAATAACAATCATCGTTGTATTTGGAACATCTACCCCAACTTCTATTACCGTAGTTGAAATTAAAATTTTAAGATCACCATTTTTAAAATTATTCATTATTTCATCTTTTTCAGTTGTTTTTAATTTACCATGTAAGATACCAATGGAAATTTGATTTTTAAATGCCATATTTAATTTTTTTTCTAAATCGAAAACACTTTTTAAATCAAGTTCATCATTATTTTCTATTAATGGGGATACAACATAAATTTGATGACCTAATTTTAATTCTTCTAACATTTTATATAATACATCTTTGATGTTATCTTCATTATAAATTTTAGTTATAATTTCTTTTCTACCCATTGGTTTAGTTTTAATAATTGATAAATCTAAATCACCATAAATGGTTAAGGCATAAGTCCTTGGAATAGGAGTTGCTGATAAATATAAAACATCTGGGGCTAGACCTTTATCACTTAATAAATTTCTTTGAGCAACCCCAAATCGATGTTGTTCATCAGTTATAACTAACCCTAGTGACTTATATTTAACATTATCACTAATTAAAGCATGCGTTCCAATTAATAAATCAATTTCTCCATTAGCAAGATCTTCTAATATTTTATCTTTTTCTTTCTTTTTAGTAGACCCACTTAAAAGACAAGTTCTAATATTAAATTTTTCTAAGATATTTTTTATACTATGATAATGTTGGGTGGCTAAAATTTCGGTCGGAGCCATTAAAGCACTTTGATATCCACTTAAAAAATTTAAATAAATGGCATAAGTAGCAATAACTGTTTTACCACTTCCAACATCGCCTAAAATTAAACGATTCATTCTACTTTCACTAGTTAAATCTTTATAGATATCTTCAATAGCTATTTCTTGATCTTTAGTTAAATTAAATGATAAAGATTTTTTAAATTCATCTATATAATCACTTTTAAATTCTCTTTTAATACCTTTTGATTTATTATTAATTTTTTTTAAATAATTAATTTTAAACATAAAATTAAATAATTCTTCATATTTTAGTCTTAAAGAAGATGCTTTTATATCTTCTTTATTATGGGGATGATGAATTAAATTAAGCGCTTCCCTTTTATTTAGAAAATGATATTTTTCGCTATAAATATTAGGCAAGTAATCATAATAAATATTAGATTTTAAAGCTTCATTAATATATTTTATCATACTAGAATTAGTTAAGCCTTCAACTAAATGATATACTGGCTCAATGGTATTACCAATAATATTAAATTTAATATCACTAGCAATAAAACTATTATTTAATCTTTTATATTTACCAAATAAAACTATTTCCTTATGTAAAGTTAAATGAGGTTTTAAAAAAGCCCTGTTAAAAATAGTCACATTAAAAAGATCATTCCCACTTATAGCTTTAAAAATCATGCGATTAAAATTTCTTTTGATATATTGAACCCGAGGCATTTCAGCAACAATACATTTAACAGTAACTACTTCATCTTCTTTTACATCTTTTAGAGAAGTCAAATTAATAAAATTATAACGATAAGGGTAAAATTCAATTAAATCATTAACATTATAAATACCTAAATTATTTAATTTTTTTTCTGTATTATCTGCAATACCTTTAATACTTTTTAAATCCATATATACCATCTAAATAAATAATAACATACATTCGTAAACTGTGCAAAGCTTAAATAAAAAAGAATAAATAACTTCAAATTTAATTATTTATTCTTTTTTGTTTTCTTTGGCATAGGTATTAATTTAACTTTTACACCTTTATAAGTTGTATATACTTTTTTAACACCTTTAGGTAAATTTTTCTTTAATACTTTCATTAAATTCACTCCCTCGTGAGAAGATTATAACATACTTTTTAGAAAAATAACACTATTTTAATATAATTCAGGACATTCACCCATTTCAGGGCGATAAAAGCAATGATTTTTGTATTTGCCTGCTAAAGGTTGACTATACCAAACACTTTTACATGAAGCATTACCGGGAGCATAAAACCATAAAGCATCAGTTGCTGGATAATAATACTCTC
>CANQZQ010000118.1 GCA_947628375.1 uncultured Bacilli bacterium | reverse complement strand
TTTAAAAATAGAGGATTATCTTGATAGTTCTCTAAATTTAATTTTTCTTTATTATTTTCTATTTCTTCTTTTATATACGCAATATTAAATCTATCTAAATCTTGAATAGTTATTTTATTATTTTCTAAAGCTTCTTTTACAGTTTCTTCACTTCCATCATTATACTTAACAATTACTTTATCGTTTTTTATACAACTATAAGAATAAGTATAATTTTCATCTTGATAAAATTTTTCTAAAGCTGTATCACAAGTAAGATTATCTCTTGCTACTAAATCAACTATTTCTTTAATTTCTTTTTTGTTTTCTGGAATAGAACAAACAAATTTTGTAAATTTCCAAGCAGTAACATCTTCATTATTTTTAAAATGATAATGATTTACTAATAAACCTTTATCCATATATTGTACATAACCATCTTTAAAATTTTTTCTAATTTTAATAAACGGACTATTATCAAAGATTTTTGCTTGTAAAGCGTCAAGAGCAATAACTCCTACCATAACACATAAAACAATTAAAATAATTTTTAAACTTTCTTTCATAATCTTCTCCATTTCTAACAATTATATTTTTTAATTTTGACTGCAATTTTTATAATTACTTAACTACCAAAATATTTATTTGATTCATCATTTTTTCTATACAATCCAATATATCATCAAAATTTATATCTTTGGCATATTCATATTTTCTTTGATAATTTTTCCATCTTATCCTTATCAATTCACTATCTCGAATAATATCTATAGATACAAACGGATTACCATAATAATCTCTTTTATCAAATGTCTTTAATAATGCTTCATTAAAATGTTTTTTATTAACTTTATCCCAGTCTTTTGTATATATTAAATAAATATCATAAAAATCTCTCATTCTACCATTTAATTCTACTCTACTAAGAATTGTTTCTATTTTTTCAGCTAACACTGTTTCAATATTATAAGCATATAAATCTATATAATTATCCCCTAGTAATGGAATATATTTATATCGAATTTCTTTTGGGGTAATTGGATCTCCTGTTGCTATATCAACATGAAATTTTTCTTTAACATTTTCAAGTTCAACCTGAATATCTACTCTAAAACCACCATATTCATCTTCATCTCTTATAGGCGATATTCCCAAATATGATAGTTTAGTATTATCATCTATCTTTATAGATATTATTTCTTTTATCATTTTAACAATATTTTCTTCTTTAAAATTTGCATTTCTAAAAGCTGTATCTATATCCATAGTAGTTCTATTTTCTATTCCAAATAATGTACTTAAATAAAATCCACCTTTAATGATAAAATTTTCTCTATATTTACTTTTTGATAATCTTTCAACAAATCTATCATACATATAAAGCCTAAGTAATGTATTAAAATCCACCTTTTTTTCTTTAGAAATATTTCTTAGTTTATCTTTTAATTGCATACTATTCATAGAATAGCTCCATGTAATCCATTAACTCTTTTTTTATTCCCATTTTATCTGCATACTTTGATAGTTTAACTAAATCTTTATCTTTCCTTTTAATATATTCTTTAATGCTATATTTAACATGTTCTGAATCCATTCTATTTTTAGACCTTATAATATCACATATACATCTTTCCATGTCATATGCCCTTACCTTATTACCCATCGGTGTATCAATTTGTATTAATCCAAGTTCATAAACATCTTTAGCAACATAGAAAACATTATGTTTTTTTATTTTATAATTAAAATAATTATTAGGAACCGTTATATCATATTTATCATTTGGAGCTTTAATAGAAAGTCCATGAAAATAAAGAGCAGTCATATGTGAAAAAACTATATTTGAAAGTTCTAAATTAAAAACAAAATAACTATCCTCTATTTTACTAGAATCAATATAAATACCATTTCCAACCTTTTCTAACATACCTTTTTCTTTCATATTATTAAGATACATTCTATGAATTCCAAGATTTGATAGTTGTTTTGAAGTAACATACCCATTATTTGCTTTCATTATAGATTCGATAATTTCAATATTACTTTCAATTTTAAATTCTTTGAATGTCATTTTTTTCATATATTCCTCCTTGACAAAACTAATGAAATTATAACATTTATCATTAGATTTGTCAAAAAAATAAAAAACTTTCATATTATTATTTTATCTACAAATCTCCATAATCTTCTCCATACAAATTATTATTTATTTGTTTAAGTATTATATCATGAAAATAGCAAACATTTTTATATCGTTTGCTATTTATTTTCTTTTAATTATTTACTTCTATATCGCCACAGTCATTTTCTATTTTTAAAGTAATATCAGATTTATGATAATTATTATTAATTTTTACTTTTCCTAAATCTGTTTTAGCATCAATAAACAATTCATTAGTACTATCTATTTCTATGTCACCATAATCATTTTTATATCAATGTCTCCATTAAAATCTTTTGGTAAATATATTTCTACTTTAGCTGATTTTTGATTATAACAAAATCCTATACAATTTTTTTCGCTTATTTTAATATTTAAAAAATCAAGATTAGTTTCAACATCTGTATAATCTTTTTCACCATAAATTACTACTTTAATATTTTCAGTATCAGATTTTTTAATAA
>CANQZQ010000117.1 GCA_947628375.1 uncultured Bacilli bacterium | reverse complement strand
TACTTTCTCGTCAAGTTGGTGTGCCTAAGATTGTTGTTTACATGAATAAATGTGATCAAGTAGACGATCCAGAATTACTAGACTTAGTTGAGATGGAAATTAGAGAATTACTTGGCGAATATGGATTTGATACTGAATGTCCAATTATTCGTGGTAGTGCTTTAAAAGCTCTTGAAGGTGATGAAGCTGCTGCTCAAAGTATTCGTGACTTAATGGCTGCTGTTGATGATTATATTGACGCTCCAGTAAGAGAAACTGATAAACCATTCTTAATGAGTATTGAAGATGTATTTACTATTTCAGGACGTGGAACTGTTGTTACAGGACGTGTTGAACGTGGTAGATTAAATCTTAATGACGAAGTTGAAATCGTTGGTTTAAAAGCAACTCAAAAATCTGTTGTTACAGGAATTGAAATGTTCCGTAAAACACTTGATTATGCTGAAGCTGGAGATAATGCTGGTGTACTTCTACGTGGTATCGCTCGTGAAGACGTTGAACGTGGACAAGTACTTGCTAAACCAGGAAGTGTTACTCCTCATACTAAGTTTAAAGCTAGTGTTTATGTCTTATCTAAAGAAGAAGGCGGACGTCATACTCCATTCTTCTCAAATTATCGTCCACAATTCTATTTCCGTACAACTGACGTAACTGGTGTTATCGAGTTACCTCAAGGTGTTGAAATGGTTATGCCTGGTGATAATGTTGATATGACAGTTGAATTAATTGCTCCAGTAGCACTTGAAAATGGTACTAAGTTCTCAATTCGTGAAGGCGGACATACTGTTGGTGCTGGTGTTGTATCAGAAATTATTAAATAATTAAACTAAAAAGTAGCAATTGGCTACTTTTTTTATGCTTAAAAATATTTGTTATAATTATTTAAAGGTGATAATATGAAAGAAAAATGTATAGCTATAACTAAAAAAGGTTACGATATATTAAGAATTATTGAATTAGAAAGAAATGAAAAAGAGTGTGGCTTTAAAATATGTCCTTTAACTGATGCTAAAAATGTTGATATCTATTACTTAAAATTATTTTCTGATGTTGAATTATTTCCCTTTGATAAAAATAAAAGATTAGAAATTACGTATCATCGTAGTAATAATGAAGAACCAGCTAAAATTCATTTGAAACTTATTGATAACGCTAATGATAAAATATTTAACTATATTACTTTACCATTAGATAAAATTATTAGCCCTAATGTTAATACTGAATTTCCTATTCCTTTATTTCAAGTAGCTATTCCTGATAACTTATCAAATAAAAAGTATCAAAAAAGAAAAAATCATCTACAATTTGAAATAGAAGATAATAATGTTATAGAAATTTTTTTAACCAAAAAAGATTTTATAAATTCTAGCTTTGTCACTAAATGGCCTAAAACAGATTTATTGCTTTTTTCAACTTCTATTGAGTATTATGCCACCGGTTTAACTCCCAAATATGTTAAGAACAATATCACTCCTTTATCACCATCACCTAAAACAATTTGTATGAGTGCTAATGTTACCAATGATATAGGAATTAGAATTAATACAATAAGAAGAAACAAGACTTATAGTAAGTTAGAATTTTTATTTATAGAAAATATTGCTTATTTAGCTTTTTTAGAGGGATTACCTATAAAATATACATTAAATGAATCATGGGTGAAATTATATGAAGATGAGCTTTATAACAATAAACATTTTAATATAAAAGAAAAACATAAATGGGAAAATACTTTTAATGAAGAATTTAAAAAACTAAATAAATTAATTGTTGATAGCAATGGAAAGTATGAAAAACAATTTATAAAATATAAATTAAGAGAACAATTTAAAAAAATATCTTCAAAAGACTCAAAGTAAATGTTTTTTAAATAAATTTATGTTATTATATAATTGTGATGTGGATGAAAAAAATTATCTTAATTATCTTTATATTTTTATTTTTAACGGGATGTAATAAAAAAGAATCAATAACTCCCATTATAACTTCTGACTTTAATATAAAAGATAATAATTCTTCAAATCAAGATACTAATTTAAATGATAATTCAGTTAATAATTCTAAAGAAAATTTTATTAATGATAACAGCAATTCTAATATAAATTATTCTTCTAAAGATACAGCCGTAATTAATCAATTAGAAACAATTGATAGCGAAGTTGATAATCTTTTAAATAAAGAGAAAACTGATGATGTTAAAAATAAAGCTAAAGGAATTTTTATAATGTTAGTTGATTTTGTTTTTTATGATGGAGAGATTAATGGGGTAACATTTGATAGTTTAACTGAAGCTGGTAAGGCAAAAGCTTTAAAACTTATTAATGCTATTGATGAAAAAATAGAAAAAAACTTTCCAAATTATAAAGAAAATATTAGTGAAAAAACAAGTTCAGCTTTTCTTAAAGCAAGTGAATTAATTAAAAAAGGAGCTAGTAATATTAAAGAATTTGCTAAAGAAAAACTTGGAGAAAAATATTATCAAGACATAATTGATTCTAAAGATGAATTTCTTTTATATACTAAAAGTGCTCTTTCTATAGTGGGAGAGTTTAGTAGTTCTTTATTTAATAGTTTAAAAGATAAATTAAGTAATTGGTATGAAAATTTTAAAGATAAAAGCTAAAATATTAAAAATAAGATATTTGATTTTTGTCAAGACATAGTGATTAAAAATTGCAAAACAAGATAATCGTCTAGATGGCGATTTTTTACTTTATAAT
>CANQZQ010000116.1 GCA_947628375.1 uncultured Bacilli bacterium | reverse complement strand
AATTAGAAATATGATTTTTGACAATTAAGTTAAAAAGTGCTATAATCTTCTCGTATTCAAAAAAACGAGGAACAAGAGGAGTAAAATAGTTAGTAGCTATTAGGAATGAAAGGTCACCGACTGAAAGCCTTTCTTAGTGAAGAGTATTTGAAGGTAGCTTGGGAGTTGTATATCTGAAATAGTAGTAAGATATAATGTTAGTCGCATTAAGACTTCAAGGTAATAGAAATATTACGAATTAAGGTGGTACCACGACAAGTTCGTCCTTTATGGATGGCTTGTCTTTTTTATTTATTAGGAGATGATTAAAATGAAATTTATTTTTAAGGGTGATTATGTACGAGTCTAACAATCTTAATTCATTTAAAACAATATAATAAGAAGGAGAGATTAAAATGTTAGATAAGAAATATATTGCAAATGAAAAAGAAAATAAATGGTTAAATTATTGGAAAGAAAATGGAATATATGATTTTAAACCAGATCATAGAGAAGTATATTCAATAGATACTCCTCCTCCAACAGTTAATGGTAAGATTCATATAGGACATATATTTTCATATACACAAACAGAAATGATTGCTAGATATAAAAGATTAAGTGGGTATAATGTATTTTATCCATTTGGTTTTGACGATAATGGACTTCCTAGTGAAAGATTAGTTGAAAAAGAACAAGGAAAGAAAGCCCATGAAATAGGAAGAGAAGAATTCTCTAAACTATGTTATGAAACAACTGATAAGTATGAAAGTGAATTTCAAGAATTATTTAGTAAAATGGGAGTTAGTACTGACTGGAAATATCATTACAAGACAGTTAGCCCAACAACTATTAAAATAAGTCAAAAGTCATTTTTAGATTTAATTAGTAAGGGTCATTGTTATCATAAAGAATCACCAGCATTATGGTGTAATGAATGTTTAACTTCTATTGCTCAAGCTGAACTTGAAACTAAAACAATTAAAACAACATTCAATTATATTAATTTTAAAACAAAAGAAGATAATGAAGAATTTACTATTGCTACAACAAGACCAGAATTATTACCAGCTATTGTATGTGTATTTGTAAATCCAAGTGATGAAGCACATAAACATTTAATTGGTAAAACTGCTTGTATTCCAGTAATAGATGTAGAAGTTCCTATTATGGGAGATGAAAAAGTTGCTATAGATAAAGGTACTGGTGTAGTTATGTGTTGTACTTTCGGAGATCAAACAGATATTGAATGGTGGAAGAAATACAACTTACCACTTAAATATATATTTACTGAAGATGGTAGAATTATTGATTCAGTTCCTAACTATGGTGGTATGCAAATTAAAGAAGCTAGAAAACAAATCATTGAAGATTTACAAGCTGGTGGATATGTAGTTAAGATTGAAGAATTAGAACATGAAGTTCAAACACATGAAAGATGTGGTAAAGAAGTAGAATATTCAGTAATGAAACAATGGTTTATTGATATTATGAATCATAAACAAGATTTCATTAAAATTGGAAATGAAATTAAATGGTATCCTGAACATATGCATAATAGATATAATGAATGGGTTGAAAATGTTTTATGGGATTGGTGTATATCAAGACAAAGATATTTTGGAGTTCCATTCCCAGTATGGTATTGTAAGGATTGCGGTGAACCAATTTTTGCTGATATAAATGATTTACCAGTTAATCCATTAACAGATAAACCTAAAACTGATAAATGTCCAAAATGTGGATGTACTGAATTTATTCCAGAAACAGATGTAATGGATACTTGGGCAACTTCTTCAGTAACACCATTAATTAATATGAGATATGGAGAAGAAAATAATTTTGAAGATATCTTAAAACCAATGAGTTTAAGAACTAATGCTTCTGAAATTATTAGAACATGGGATTTCTATACAATAGTTAAGAGTTTCTATCACTTTGGAACTAGACCTTGGGATAATGTAATGATTTCAGGATTCGTTATGGCTAACAAAGGAGAAAAAATCAGTAAGTCAAAAGGTAACTCTAAAGTAGAACCTATAGATCTTATTAATGAATATTCAGCTGATGTATTAAGATATTGGGCTGGAACTGGTAGACTTGGTACAGATATAGTATTTAGTGATGAAACATTATTAAGAGGTAAGAAGTTAGTTAATAAGATTTGGAATGTTTCTAAATTTATTGAAATGCATTTACAAGATTATGAAGATAAAGAGTTTACTGATTTCGAATATATTGATAAATGGATTTTAGGTAAGTATCAAGAAATGGAAAAACAATTCATCAAATACTTAGATGATTATGAAGTAGGATTAGCATTAAACTTACTTGAAAAATTCTTCTGGAACTTCTGTGATAATTATATTGAAATTGTTAAACATAGATTATATAGACCTGAAGAATTTGGAGATACTCCAAGATACTCAGGACAAAAAACAGTTTATACAATTCTATATAAATTATTACAAGACTTTAGCATTTACTTCCCATATATAACTGAAGAAATTTATCAAGAGTTATATCATGACAATAAATCAATTCATATAACTGAAATTAAACCATTAGAATATAGTTTTGAATCAGAAATTAAAAATGGTGATTTAATGGTTGATATTATTAGTCAAGCAAGAGGAGAAAAATCAAATAATAATTTATCTTTAAAAACACCAATTAAAAATTTAGATTTAAGTTTAAATAGTGAACTTAAAGATGCAATCAATAAATCTATTAAAGATTTCAAAGCAACATTATTTATTAATAATTTAATAATAAATGATTGTGATTCAGACTATACAATTAATGAAATTGAATTAGATTTAAGTGAAGAAAATTAAATCGAGTAGAGTAAATTTTCAATAACTTTATTTATTGATATGATACCCTCTCACACCACCGTACGTACCGTTCGGT
>CANQZQ010000115.1 GCA_947628375.1 uncultured Bacilli bacterium | reverse complement strand
TGTCAAGAAGGAAAATTGGAATAAATTTTCCCGCTTATGTTCAAATAATTTTAAGACATTTTCCAAAACTATTGACAGTTGTCATATCTTTTGAGTTGGGGTTTCTAAATATTTTAAATTATGTTAAGATATTTATAGATTAAATTATTAGGAGTAAAAATGATTTTAAAAAATATTAAAATTAAAGATATACAAGATATTGATACTCAATTTTCTTTTTTTCATTATACAAATAAAGACAATATTGAAAGTATTGACATAAATGGACTTCTTCCTAAAATTGGTGATAGTGCTACAGGAATAGAAAAATCTGAAAAAATTTTTTTTACAGTTGGTTCTAATGGGGTTTTTTCTATTTTTGACTCGTGGATTAGATGGTTAATTGCCAAAAGAATAACTGATTTACCTGGTAAAAAAGCTGATATTCCTTTTTATCGTTTTTGTACTTTTATAATGCGTTTACCAATAATTCATTATCTAGTGGCAATTGTGGTAAATTTAATAGTATGGCTCGAATTTAAATTAAAGCCTTTTAAAGTAAAGTCTTTCAAAATAATGAAAGAAATACTTGATAATAGTTGCTTATTAAAATTAGATTTAGAAGATGGTATCGATTTTTCTTATAAAGATATCGATGAAGTAAAAGCGCAAAAATTTGATAGAAAACTATTAAAAAATGTCTATGCCAAACAACATAAAATGAGTAGTAAAAAAATGGATTATTGGAATATGCATACGTTTAGTAATAAAATTGTTTCTCCTTCTAAAATTACGTTATTAAAACACAATAATTCATATTGTTGTATGGACATTTTACTATGGATGATTCAAAATACAAATACAGATTTAAAAGTGCTATCTCCTTATTTATATGAATTTTTAAAATATTATAATTTTATAGAGGACAACGTAAAATAAAAGGATCTTGATTAGTTAGTAAAAATATAAATGAAAGGAAGAATTTATTATGGAATTAAAAGTATTAGAAGACAATAACACATTTATAGATATGTATTATTTTGGAGAACCAGCAGTTAGTTATTATATTGAAGATGGAGATGATAAAATATTATTTGATACAGGTTATTCAGGTATTTTTATGAAAAATGCTGAATTATTGAATATTGATTTAAATAAGATTAATAAATTAGTTATATCTCATGGACATAATGATCATACTGGTGGTTTAAAGAAATTTTTTGAAAAAGAAAAAAATATTGAACTAATAGCTCATCCTAATTGTTTTGATTATAAAGAAGATGAGACAGGTTTATATATAGGTAGCCCACTATCTAAAGATGAACTTTCTAAAGTGTGTAAATTAAATTTATCAAAAAAGTCAATTAAAATAAGTAAACATATAACCTATTTAGGAGAAATACCCTCTCTAAACGATTTTGAAATGAGATCTTTTATTGGCAAGAAAATGATTAATAATACCAAACTTGAAGATACAGTTATTGATGATTCTGCAATAGTTTATCAAAGTGAAAAAGGATTATTTATTATTACTGGTTGTTCTCATAGTGGAATTTGTAATATTCTTGAATATGCTAAAAAAGTTTGCAATGATAATAGAATTTATGGTGTTATTGGGGGATTTCATTTATTCGATATAGATGAAAGATTAGAAAAAACAATCAATTATTTACTAGCAAATAATATTCAATTATTATACCCTTCTCATTGTATTTCATTAAAAGCCAAAATAGAAATGGCTAAGAAATTAGATATAAAAGAAGTCGGGGTTGGATTAAATATTAATATTTAAAGTTATTTTACGTCTTAATAAATTATCAAAAATAATCCACAAATTGTAGAGATATTTTTTTAAAATATAATGTTATAATTGTTTTGGTGATATGTATGCAGATAGGTGATAGAATTTCAAAATTAAGATTGTCAAAAAAATTATCCCAAGAAGAACTTGCCAAAAAGCTTTTTGTTTCAAGTAAAACTATTTCTAGTTGGGAAACAAATAGAACTGAACCCAGTTTAGAAATAATTGTCAAATTAAGTGAAATATTTGATTGCAGTGTTGTGTATCTTATATATGGTGAAATTAAGAAAAATGATATTGAAACGGAAATAAAAATTAAAATAACACAAGATAAATATGAAAAGTTAAAACAATTTATGCAAACAAACGCTAAGTTTATTAATACAAATAGGCAAATTGATAAATATTATCAACCTACTTATAGAAAATTTATAAATGATGATAAGAATATAAATGAATGGTTAAGAATTGGTATAAGAGGAAATAAGAAAATTTTAAACTATAAAAATTGGTATAATAATATGTATTGCGATGAATATGAAGTAGAAATTGATGATGAAATTAATCTTATTAAAATACTTAAAGCACTAGGGTTAGAAGAAATTGCTATCGTTGATAAAGTAAGAACTACTTATTTATATTTAGATAAATATGAAGTAGCTTTAGATTCTGTGAAAGATTTAGGCTATTTCATAGAAATCGAAGTAAAAAAATATGATGATGATGTTATAAAAGAATATTATAATTTATTAAAATTAGCCCAAAAACTTGATTTAAATTTAAATAATATCGATAAAAAAGGATATCCCTATCATATAATTTTTAAATAAAATTAATACCTACTCTTCTTTATATCTAAATTAAAAGATGATTTGAGTTAATTCTTGAAATCATCTTTTAATATTTTTTATTTATTATATAAAATATCTGGTATAATATTGAAAAGAGAGGTTTTTACTAATGAAAATGATAGGTATAATTGGGGGAATGAGTTACGAATCTAGCTTGCATTATTATGAGAGAATAAATGACCAAGTAAATCAAATTGCTGGGGGACTCACTTGTGCTAAACTTTTGATTTATAATGTTAATTTTGAAGAAATAAGAAAATTAATGCTAGAAAACAAATGGGATGAAATTGGAA
>CANQZQ010000114.1 GCA_947628375.1 uncultured Bacilli bacterium | reverse complement strand
ATCAAATTAATCAACCACCTTTTCCATATTATACCAAATTGGTTGACTGCGAAAAATTTTTGCTCCTTAGAGCTGAATAATGTTTTCCAACATTGCTTTTTTTTAATTGGTATTTTATAATTAAAATTGGTGATACTATGAAAAAAACATTGGGGATTATTTTAAAAATTTTTTTAGTATGTTTAGTAGTAGCTTATATTGGCCTTTTATTTACTGAATATTTTCGCTATCAGAGAAATGAACCAATGTTAATAGTATTAAAAGAAGAGATTAAAAATTATGATGATGGTCATGTTTATATTTACTATGGTTTAGGTTATAAATCTATTAGTTATGAAAGAAGAAGCATATATGGTAAGCAATTTGGCCATTTATTTATTAAAGTCAAAGATGAAATTTAAAGGAGAATCATATGAAGTTAAATAAAAATGGCTGGGGAACGACTGAAATGATAATGATAAGTATTATTTTATTATTAGCGTTGATTGTTTCCATTTTCTTTATATCGAGATTATATGGATCATTTGATAATTCAAATAGTAACAAAATATACAATGATTTAGAAATTAAACTTGCTGATGCCAGCAGAAAATATGTACGAGATTATAATATTGAAGTTGTAGATAATTATCGAATAAGTTATGAATTATTAAGAGAAAATGGCTATATTGGTGAGCTTAAAGATGCTGATAATAATTCTTGCAATGGTTATGCGTTAATTACTAAGTTAAATAATAAAAAGTACTATCATGGTTATATAACATGTAATAATTATACTTCTAAAGATTATTAAATAATATTATTTTTAAATTATAGATGAAAATGCTTAAAAAATGTTGACAAAGCATATAATAAAATGATATATTAATAACGCATTTTATTTAGGTTCTACCTTGGGTGGAACTTAATTTAAAGGAATTTTTGACACACTTGGATTCGTGTTAATAGGGAGGAGAGAAAAATATGCCAACAATTAATCAATTAGTTAAGAAAAATCGTAGTAAGAAAACAAAGAAAAGTAAGAGTCCTGTACTTAATGTTGGATTTAATACATTAGAAAGAAAAACTACTGATGTAAAAAGTCCACAAAAAAGAGGAGTTTGTACTCGTGTCGGAACTAAAACACCAAAGAAACCAAATTCAGCATTACGTAAATATGCTCGTGTAAGACTTTCTAATGGTAAAGAAATCGATGCTTATATTCCTGGTGAAGGACATAACTTACAAGAACACAGTGTAGTACTTGTTCGTGGCGGTCGTGTTAAAGACTTAATCGGTGTACGTTATCACATTGTTCGTGGTACACTTGATACTCACGGTGTTGAAAATCGTAAGCAAGCAAGAAGTAGATATGGTACAAAAAAAGGTAAATAATAAATAATAAAAAATAAAAAAGAAGGAGGATTTATATTATGCGTAAAAGAAGAGCAATAAAAAGAGATGTTTTACCAGATCCTATATATAATTCTAAAGTTGTTACTAAACTTATTAATACAATAATGATCGATGGTAAAAAAGGTACAGCTCAAAAAATATTATATGAAGCTTTCGATATTGTTAAAAAACAAACTGGTAAAGATCCAATGGAAGTTTATAAAGAAGCTTTAAAAAATATTAGTCCAGCACTAGAAGTTAAATCTCGCCGTGTTGGTGGATCAAACTATCAAGTGCCAATGGAAGTTAGCGACGAAAGAGCACAAACTTTAGCACTTCGTTGGTTAGTAAATTATGCAAAATTAAGAAATGGAAAGGGCATGGCTATAAATTTAGCAAATGAAATTATTGATGCTAGTAATGGTGTAGGTGGAGCTGTTAAAAAGCGTGAAGATACCCATAAGATGGCTGAAGCTAATAAAGCATTTGCTCATTATAGATGGTAAGTAATATGGCAAGAGACGTTACAATTGATAAAGTTCGTAATATTGGTATAATGGCTCACATTGATGCCGGTAAAACTACTTTTACTGAAAGGGTTTTATTCCATACTGGTATTACACATAAAATAGGTGAGACTCACGATGGTGAATCACAAATGGACTGGATGGAACAAGAAAAAGAACGTGGTATTACTATTACAAGTGCTGCAACAACGGCGCATTGGAAAGGATATCGTTTAAATATTATTGATACCCCAGGACACGTAGACTTTACTATCGAGGTTCAAAGAAGTTTAAGAGTTCTTGATGGTTCTATTTGTTTACTAGATGGTAATGCTGGTGTTGAACCACAATCTGAAACAGTATGGCGTCAAGCAACTGAATATAAAGTTCCAAGAATGATTTTTGTTAATAAAATGGATAAACTTGGTGCTGATTTTAAATTTTCACTTGATACAATTGGTAAAAGATTAGGTGTTAATTATGCCCCTATTCAATGGCCAATTGGAGCTGAAAATGAATTTCATGGTATTGTCGATTTAGTTGAACAAAAAGCTTATACTTTTGATCGTGAAGATCAACATGAAAATTATAAAGAAATACCAATTCCTGAAGATATGAAAGACTTAGTAGCAGAAAAAAGATTAGAATTAATCGAAAAAGCTGTTGAGTTTGATGATGCTTTAATGGAAAAATATTTAAATGGTGAAGAACTTACTGTTCCTGAAATTAAAGGAGCAATCAGAAAAGGTGTTTTAGCTGCCGAATTCTTCCCTGTACTTTGTGGTAGTGCATTATCAAATACCGGTGTAAAATTAGCTTTAGATGCTGTAATTGATTACATGCCTGCTCCAACTGATGTTGAAGCTATTGAATGTACTGATGAAAAAGGAAATATTGTAAAAAGACATCCTAGTGATTCTGAACCATTTACAGCTATGGCCTTTAAAATTATGACTGACCCTTATGTTGGAAGACTAGCTTTCTTCCGTGTTTATTCAGGACATTTAACTAGTGGTTCATATATTTTAAATAGTACTAAAAATGTTAAAGAAAGAGTTGGCCGTATTTTACAAATGCATGCTAACCAAAGAAAAGAAATTACTGATGTTTATACAGGTG
>CANQZQ010000113.1 GCA_947628375.1 uncultured Bacilli bacterium | reverse complement strand
ATTAGGTATTGCTTTAGAAACTTCTTCTGTTTCTCAAGCTAAAGGTTTAATTGAAAGAACGAATGGTACTTTCCAAAGCCGATTAGTTCAAGAGTTAAGACTTAATAATATTAATACTATTGATGAAGCCAATAAATATCTTATTGAAATATTTGTTCCAAATTTTAATAAAAAATTTGCTTTAGATTATAAGAAATTTCCTACTGTATTTGAATCATCACTATCTTTAGAAAAAATTAACTATACACTTGCTATTTTAACTCCTAGAAAAATTGATAATGGTAATGCCATTAAATTTAACAAAGAATATTATCAACCATATTTGGACAATGAATTAAAATGTTTTTTACCTAAAACTGAATGTTTAGTTATTAAAGCCTTTAATGGTGATCTCCTTGTTACAATTGATGATAAAGTTTATGAATTAAGAAAATTACAAAGAAATTCTTCCACATCTATAGAATTTGATGAAGTTGTTCATGTAAAAGAAAAGAAAAAATATATTCCTCCGATGACTCATCCTTGGAAACTTGCTTCTTTTAAAAAACAATTACAAAAGTTTCACTATAAACATCAATATGCTTGATAGTTATATTCTTGTTTGTTAGTGACTAACATTATCTTATGAAAATTTAAGTCAATGATGCTTTGCATGAGTTTTACGAACTTGTCATTGACTTAAATTGAATAAGTTATAAAATTTCAAACAAAAACGAGAATATTTTTCCCGTTAATGTTTTAAAAATTTTGAGACATTTTCCTAAATTATTGACAGCGCAACTTGATTATTTTAGTTTGAAAGGGTAAATAATCTTATTATTCTTTATAAAATAGTGGCTTAGTGCTTATTTCAAACTCAAAAGTATTACTTCCTGTAATTAAGTCATATACTTGGGAACTTAGAAGCTCATATTTATAAAGAAGTGACTCTTTATTAATGGTAAATGAAATAGTAGTATCTTTTTTAATACTATTTAAATATTCTTGGCCTTTTTTATTAAAGCCAATTACTTTTATATAATCAAGATTAACTATTTTATTATCTTCTTTAGTTAACCCTACTAATATATGAATAAGCATTCTTTTTAAACGATTATAAGTATATCTTTTAGATTTTGTTTGGTTAATTAAGTCATCTAAATTATTACAAGTATTAATAACTTTTTTTAATCTATTATCAATACCTTCCGAAACATCTAAATAAATACTTAAATCTTTCTCGGTCATAATTTTATATTTTAAGTAAGAAAATAATTTAGAATAATCAATTTTTATAAGGCAATTTATAACTTTTTTAGGTACATAACGAGAAATATCTTTACCACTCATAAGTTTAAGCCTAATATTTGAGGCACTAACTATATTACTATCATCTTCTTGTGCGTCATGGTAAGAGTTAGTTCTTTTAATTAAAATAGGCTTAATTTGATAATTATTTTGTTTAATAGCTTTAAGATATGATATACCAAGTAAATCATTTGGTAAAAATGAAAAATTAATATCTAAAGCTTTGGCTAAAGCTGTTGGGTAATTTAAACCTTCATTTAAATAATATTTAATTTTTTCTTGATATTCTTTATTTTCCTTAAAAGTATAGTCACTAATTTTATTTAGAGTTTCTAAATCATTTGATTCACTACCAAAAACTACATATTCACATTTTAAAGCAGCTAAAATCTTCATGCTAATACTTGCAAAAGTATCTGCACTTTGAGTTCCAAAAATGAAAGGCAGTTCTACTACTAAATCAACGCCATAAGTAAGAGCAAGTTTAGCTTTATCTTCTTTAGTTATTAAAGAAATTTCTCCACGTTCTAAAAAATAACCATTTAAAACTAAAATGATTAAGGAATCAGGAAATTTTTCTTTTATTTTTTGAAGATGATATAAATGCCCATTATGAAAAGGGTTATATTCACAAATAATACCTACAATATGCATAAAAATCACATTTAAAATATATCATAATTTTTTTAATTTGCAAATAAATAATCTTGCCCTTTAAAAAACATTTAGATATAATACAAGAAGAAATAGGTGAAGTTATGATTATATGTATTGTTGGACCAACTGGTGTTGGAAAAACTTTATTAAGTGTTATGCTTGCTAAATATTATAATGGAGTAGTAGTTAATGCTGATGCATGCCAAATATATCGAGAACTTAATATTGGAAGTGCAAAAGTTAAAGAGGAAGAAAAAGATGGAGTAGAACATTTACTTTTTGATATTAAAGATGCAAGTGAAGAATATAGTGTAGCTGATTATCAAAAAGATTTACGAGATATTTTAAATAAATACCAAGATAGAAATATTATTTTAGTTGGGGGTACTGGTCTTTATATAAAAGCGGGTTTATTTGATTATCGTTTTAGTGCCATTAGAAAAAAAGATTATAGTAAGTATTCTAATGAAGAATTATATAAAAAATGTCTAAAAAGAGATAAAAATTTACAAATTGATCAAAATAATCGCCGAAGATTAGAAAACTATTTAAACAGGATTGATAAAAATACTCAAAAACCTATTTTATTATATGATGTTAAGTTTATTGGTCTTACTACGGAAAGAGATAATTTATATGAGATAATTAATAAAAGAGTAGATAAGATGTTTAAGGAAGGATTAGTTCAAGAAGTAGATGATCTTTTAAAAAAATATGGGGAAGTTAATATTTTAAAAAGAGCTATTGGATATAAAGAAGTTATTGAGTATTTAAAAGGGAAAATTAGTTTAGAAGAATGTCAAGAATTAATTAAAAAAAATACGAGACATTATGCTAAAAGACAATATACTTGGTTTAATAATCAAATGCCTGTTAAATGGTTTAATACTAATTTTAATAATTTTGAAGAAACATATAATAATATTATTAATTATTTAAAAAGTAATTGACTAAAAGAAAATAATAAATTAAAATTTAGATAGAATAAAAAATGGAGGACATGAAATCCTGAATTTATCAGTTTTTAAATACAAATGCAGATTTTATAAGGGCTTAAGCCACAAAAAAAGTGCGTACTATG
>CANQZQ010000112.1 GCA_947628375.1 uncultured Bacilli bacterium | reverse complement strand
AATCTTCCATCGCTGGATATAATATTTCTTCTATATAAGAAGGCATTCGATGGATTTCATCAATAAATAAAACATCACCTGGCTCTAAATTAGATAAAATTGCGGCTAAATCACCACTTTTTTCAATCGATGGCCCACTAGCAGTTCGCAAATTCGAGCCAAGTTCATTAGCAATAATATGGGCAAGAGTTGTTTTACCAAGTCCTGGCGGACCATATAACAAAACATGATCTAATGGTTCATTACGCATTTTCGCAGCTTTAATAAAAACTCTTAAATTTTCTTTTATTTCTTCTTGACCGACATATTCATCTAAATACTCTGGTCTTATGCTTTTTTCAAAGATATCTTCATCTTCTTTTTCTTCACTACTAACTATTCTATTATCCATCTTTTCACCTTCTAACTAACAATTTAAATATATCATATAAAATAAAAATAAACAAGTTATTTTTACAAACAATTGTTTATTTTAATAATAATTTCAATGCTTCTTTTACTTGCTCTTCTAAACTTTTGCTATTGTCAACCATGGGAATAATTTTCTTTATTTCTGAAGTTTTATAACCTAAGTTTTCTAAGACACTTATTAATTCTTCAATGTTATTATTATCATCTTCTATTTCAATAGTAGTATCAACTTTTCCTTTTAAATCTAAAATAATTTGTTTAGCAAGTTTATCACCAACTTTAGGAAATTTAGTTAAGTATAAGACATTTTCTTTATTAATTGCATCAACTATTCCACTAATTGATCCTGTTGCAAATATACCACTTGCAACCTTAGGCCCCATCCCTTTAACATTAATTAATTTTAAAAATAATTCTTTTTCTTCCATACTTTTAAAACCATATAAAGAAGATTCATCTTCTCTTATATGATTATAAACATATATTTTATAGGTTTTCCCTATTTCATAACTAAAAGGATTAGGTACAAATATATTATAACCAATCCCATTTACATCAATTACTACACTATTACTTGTAGTATTATCTATTATACCATTAAAATAACTATACATATCTTACCACCAATTTAATTTTACTAAAATCCCTATTAATTGTCCATAATCTTTTATATTCAATTTTAATTTTTCCAAAATAAAAGAGCTATAATTTTATTTATAACTCTCTTAATATTTATTTTTTTATTAATTAGTAGCTTTAAGATTATCTTCAGGATTATTTACTACTACACTTACAATACTATCAAATTTTTTTGCCTGAATATCTGTTGTTGCTTCATAGGATATCCATAAATAAGTTTTATATGTTATAGTTGCATTAGCTTCAATTTTGCCAGTATCAATAACATAGAAATTTTTAGTATATGTTTCGTAAGTTCCACCATCAAATTCATTTAGTTTTTTTTCAAGCAAATTTTTTGTAGTAGAATTTTCGTTTAATTTACTTACACCATTTAATAATTGTGTATTTATAAAATCATTATTTTCAGAACTATTTTCTTTACTAACTTTAATTTTAATATTCTCAGGTGATATATAGTTATTATCTCCATTAGACAAAGCTGTTAAAATAACGCTATAATCTATTGCTTCACCATCAGTACATGTATTTTTAATAGTAACTTCAATTGGTGTAACATTAGGTGTTTCTCCTACAGCAAAGTCATCAGTAATAGGATAATTATAAGTAAGGCTTTTAACTGGTTCACCATTTAATGTAACGCTTATACAAGCAGTCTTACCACCAATATTTACTGTTGCACTATCATTTTCTTTATCAACAGCGTCAAAATAGGCATAACTAAATGTAACTATTGTAATTATTAATACAACTACTAATATTACAATATAATATATATATGACTTAATTCCTTTATTTGGTTTATTTTCTTCCATTTATATCACCCATATCTTATATAATTTATTATAACTTAAATATGAAAAATTATCAATTATAAATAAAAATTATTAATTTTATTGACATATTTTTGTTTTAAAAAAGAATAATGACATTAGCATTATTCCTTAAATTCAAAAATATAATCAAGAATTTGAACTTCGTCTCCCCTTTTAGCTCCTAGTTTTTCTAGTTCATCTTCAACGCCCATACCTTTTAATTTTCTTGCAAATCTTAATACAGCTTCATCTTCATTAAATTTAGTCATATTAAATAATCTTTCAATTTCCTTGCCTTCAATAACCCATATATTCCCATCTTTTTTAATAGTATATGGTTTTTCTTCTTTAAAAGTAAAGATTAAGTGGCTTTCCATTTCTTCATCTTGATATAAATTATCGTTATCTAGTTTTTTAATTTCTTCACCTAAATAATTAATAAGTTCTGATAGGCCAGTATTTAAAATCGCGCTAATTGGAAAAATTACTTTATCTGGATATTTTTTCTTAAATAACTCTAAATTATTTGAGGCATTTTCTAAATCCATTTTATTGGCTACAATTACCTCTTTTTTGCGACTTAATTTATCACTATAATTAATAATTTCTTTTCTAATTATTTCATAATCATCAATAGGATTTCTACCTTCACTTGCTCCCATATCAATAACATGACATAATATTTTAGTTCGCATTGCATGTCTTAAAAATTTATCTCCTAAGCCAACACCTTCACTAGCCCCTTCAATAAGACCAGGTAAATCTGCCATTACAAAAGAAGAATTATCTTTAAGTTTTACTACCCCTAAATTTGGCGATAATGTAGTAAAATGATATGATGCTATTTTAGGTCTTGCAGCACTTATCATACTAATTAAAGTACTTTTACCAACTGAAGGAAGGCCAACTAAACCAACATCAGCAAGCATTTTTAGTTCGCACTTAATAAGTTTAATTTCCCCAGGTTCTCCTTTTTCGCTAAATTTTGGAGCAGGATTATCATGAGTAGCAAAAGCTTTATTGCCTTTACCTCCTCTTCCTCCATAAGCTACCACTACTTCATCACCCGGATTAATTAAATCTTTAATAACTAAATTTGTATCTAAATCACTTATTGTTGTGCCAAGAGGTACATAAATAATAACATCATCGGCATTAGAACCATATTTATTAGAGCCCTTACCATTTACTCCTTTATCAC
>CANQZQ010000111.1 GCA_947628375.1 uncultured Bacilli bacterium | reverse complement strand
AAATTTTCCCTATTGTAAAGCCAAAAGAAAAGAAGATGTCAAGAAAATAATTTATTTATTTTCTAACATCCCCTTTTATTTGCTTTTATAATATTTGTAACCTATAACTGATGTTATAAACAAGCTTATAATTAAGAAAATAGATGTCATAATATTTAAATTAGTTATAAATAATAGAAGAAAAAACAAAGTGAACAAATAACATTTAATAAAACTCCCTTTAAAATTAAAACTTTTATTTTTCATTAACTTTTCTTTTCTTTAGCTTGTTCTGCTTTAATAGCTTCCTTGTAAGATACACTATTCTTATCATTATTTCTCTTTTGTTTAACATCTTTCTTAGATTGATATAATTCTTGGTCTTTAGCAGTTATTATTGTACCAGTTCCACTACCCACTGTACCGGCTACAATAGTAGCCTTACCATTTCGCGGATCAATTTTATAATTAGCAACTTGATTTTCAAATAATTCTGTTAACTCATTAGTAGACCATTGCGTTTTTCCATCTTTATGATAAAGCATTGTTTCTCCAGTTGTTTTATCTTTCTTTAATACAAAGTCTTGGTCTTTAGCAAGTCTTATCAAATCTTTTGAAGCTCCAATTTTTTCAGCCATTTCTGGATCTTCAGCAACTTGTCTTGCCAAGTTATATGCTACATAACCAGCACCACTTTTATTTGTAGCAATAGCTTCCAGCCTTTTCATTGTTAATTGGTCTTTTACTTGATTTAAAGCCGCTTGAACTTGAGCAGGATTCATACCATTATATGATTGTCCAGAAGCTGCTGCAGCCTCTAATTGATCTTTATAATTATCTAAAGTTTTATAGGCGCTATCACCATATAATGCTTCATAGTCATCAAAGGTAGAAATATATGTATCTTCCGCTTTAACTTTAGCAAGAATTTCATCTTTAGCTCCAACATAGTCTTTAATACCTTGGCCAGCATCCAATAGTAACCCTTTACCAACACCTTTAACTGTGCCACCATGACTCGCTATATACTTATGGGTTTTAGCTTGAGCATTTTCTGTTCCCTTAACGGTTTTATCCAAAGCAGCATTCATGTCTTTAATACTTTTTGCACCCTTAGCATTAATTCCGCCAGTTATTTGTGATCTCATAGTTCCCAGAGCTGTTGTTCCAATGCCACCAAAAATAGATCCTACCGCAGCTCCAATTGCTTTTGCTTTATCGGTTCCAGTTGTACCTTTAATTTTTTTAAATTTGTTAACACTATTTTTTCCTGCACTAACTGCTCCTCTTGCAAAAGTTTTAGCTCCAGCACCAATTACTGCACCAGCAGCAAATGCTCCACCTTCAGCAAGTTTTTCTCTTAAGTTAAGTTTCATATTACCTGAATCAATTCCTGTAAGATCTTTTAAAATTTTAGGAATTTGTTTTGCAAATATTACAATTCCAAGAATAACAAATGTTGAAATAATTGGATGAGCAATACTAGTTAATCTATCTAAGTCTAATTGACCAACTAATAATACTATTCCACACACTAGAGCTATTCTAACAAAAACCTCTAGCCAACAAGTTAAAACCAATTTAAACCATTTTCCTAACAAGTCTTTACTTTTTGGATTCACACTCATTAAAAAGCAAATTGGTGCTAATAACTGATAAAAAATTAGTTTTGCTTGCCTTACAACAACATCAATGCAAAAACCAATCATCATATAAACAATAATTCCAATAACAATTGTGGATAATATTGGGGTATAGTGGAAATCACCATCTACAATTGCTTGAGAAAATAAAGATATTTCAGAATAATTGTTTCTAATAGTTATAGCTTGCAATGCATTAGTCCAAGTATATTCATCAGCATCAATTGCAGCAACAACGGCAGTCCCACCATAAGATACTACGCCACCAACAATACATGCGGCTAACGCTCCTCCAAGAGTATATCCACCTACAAGAGCTCCAATACCAGGAATAAGTAATAATAAGCCACCACCGATGGCTCCGGCAGCACAGCCAACACCAGAAGCAATGGCCTTACCTTTACCATCCCACCAATCAGACACATTTGTAGTCCATTCTTTAGGATTTCCAGAAGCATCTGTTTCTAATAAATAAAAGTGATAAGCATTATCATCGCCCAATACTTTATCAGCCATTTCTCCTTCTTCGTTTAAAGGATACATTAGTCCTTGAATTAATGCAGCAACTAATTCATTAGCTTTGGCTTCCATAACTACTGTTGTCATGTTTACATCAGTTAAATCTACTAATTCACTCTGCCCTACAGCATTTCCATTTTCATCTACATGTTGAGCTTCAATTCTAGAATCTAATAAAATTTTTGGAACAACGCTATATTCTAATAATGCGTTTTGAAAATCCTTTAAAAAGCCAAAAATAGTTGGCAACAAAATGGTTAATCCCATTGCTACAACAAATCTAACTACCATATCTTTTATTTGCTTGCCACTTTTTTCTTCAGTAGGATTAACCATCATTTTTAAAAGCATATAGGACATTAAAAATAATGCAACAATTCCTACTAATAAATAAATATTTTTATATAAAAAGTCAAAAGCATTGTCTTTAAATATTTCTTGTTGAGCTAACTTTAAAAAAGTTTTATAAAATATTGAAAAGACTTTTAACAACATTGAATCAATCCATAGTAAAAAAGAAGTTATTTGATTTCCAAAAGGAAAATGTATATTTAAAATCAAGTTAACACCTCCAAAAGCTTTATAAAATGTATTTATTAACATATCAATTATAACATATATTTGCAAAAATATATATTTATTTCAGTTAAAATAAGCAAAAAAATTATACATTTTTTATAATTTTTAATAAAAAATATAAAGATAAGCATTTTGACTATAACTTTTGGAAATGGTCATTAAATAAATTAAAAAAACAAAACATTTTTAACATGATGAAAGACGAAATTAAATTAAGTTAATAATTTTATTTATTAGATCTAACTAAATTCTTTTCATTTTTATAATTTAGTTTATACCAATTAATAAATTCGTCTGTGGCACTCGTTCTATTATCAGGTCTATTATTTCTTTCTTCATCTGACATTTCTGCTAAAGTTTTATTGCAATTCAACGGAATAAA
>CANQZQ010000110.1 GCA_947628375.1 uncultured Bacilli bacterium | reverse complement strand
ACCGCTAAAGTAAAGAAACTTCCAAAAACAGCTCCCATACAAAAAAGCATTATAATAAATATTATTTCCATTTATTCGTCCTTTTTACTAAATAAGGCATGAACGTTTTTAGCCATCTGTTCATGCCTATAATTAAATCAAATTTAAGTAATATGCAATTTCTTCTTTTTAATTACTCTTTACCGCTACATTATCTTCATTTATAAATGTAATTTCAAATTTTAATCTATTATTTGTATTATCTTCAGCAGCTACATCCTTACCATCTGTTATTTTAAAATTTAATCCTTTTGCATTAGATTTTGGTTCCTTACCTTCGTAAATGAAACCTTTTAACTCATCACTACTACTAGTTAAACTTATTTGGTAACCATTCTCCTTCAATTTATCTGTGTTAGCAGTTAACCATTCAAAAAAAGTCTTCCTCTTACTAGTAAAATCAGTAGTTCCTGTGTATTCCCCTTGAGCTGAAGCAACAGCCCTATTTACAGCTTCTTCCAAACCAGCTATTTGTGTTTTTGTAGTCGCATCTCTTCCTCTAGTAAAAACCCCACTATCACCTACAACTAATGATATTGAAACACCAGCTAAGATTAACAATACAATTATTGTTATTACTAACGCTATAAGCGTAACACCCTTATTAGATTTCATATTATTACTTTACCTCCTTAAAAATTTTCCTTAACTTAATTTTTTACCAGTCTACTACTTCATTATCTAGTTCTTCTACATCGGTTCCTGTAACATTTCCACCTGGTTTGCCGTCACCGAAGAAATTAGTGGCTTTTGACGCTTCAACTCCATATATATCAATTCCTAGAAACTCATTATTTTCATTACCTAATTCAAAAATATATTTTGTAGCGCCATCCATAGCATTAACCGTACTCCCTTTTGTAGCTTTTTGTATCGTACCTATTATACCATCTTTATAATGACCAGACTCGTTATCAAGAGTAGCTTTAACACCTAATGTTATTACATAACCATCTTCTACAAGTACTTTCTTTATCGCATTTGCATCTTGATTTTCTGCTGCAGTTGTCTTCGTTACTGCTGCATTTACTGCTTCTACTAACCAATCATAATATGTTACTGAATTATCGCCATCCCACTGAGTTGTAAATTCTCCTTGTTTTCCAACTAATGCTCTTTCTAGAGCTTCTCTATTTGCTGAAAGATCTGTTTGACTTGTAGCTTGATCTGCTTGAGTAAATACCCCAGAGTCTCCTACCACTAAAGAAATTGAAACACCTGCTAGTATTAATAAAACTATAATTGTTATTACTAACGCTATAAGTGTAACACCTTTTTTTTGTTTCATTCTAAATTTCCTCCTTTAATTTTACTATTAAAATTTTTCTGTATCTGTATTTTTAAATAAATATATTTTTTAAAATTAATAGCCAACATTTTCACTAAATAAGGCACGCACGTACTTAGTCACTTCTACATGCCTATAATTAAATTAAATTTAAGTAATATACAACTTTTCTAGTTAACTTTCCTTTAACTTCACATTATCTTCATTTATAAATTTAATTTCAAATTTTAATCTATTATTTGAATCATCTCCAGCATCCGCACTCTTACCATCTGTTATTTCAAAATTTAATCCTTTTGCATCAGATTTTTCTTTCTTACCTTCGTAAATGAAACCTTTTAGCTTATTGTCTTTACTTTCTAAACTTATTTGGTAACCACTTTCCTTCAATTTATTTGTGTTAGAACTCAACCATTCAAAAAAAGTCTTTCTCTTACTTGTAAAATCAGTAGTTCCCGTGTATTCTCCTTGAGCCGAAGCAACGGCCCTATTTACAGCCTCTTCCAAACCAGCTATTTGTGTTTTTGTTGTTGCATCTCTTCCTCTAGTGAAAACTCCACTATCACCTACAACCAATGATATAGAAACACCAGCTAAAATTAGCAATACAATTATTGTTATCACTAACGCAATAAGTGTAACACCCTTATTAGATTCCATATTATTACTTTACCTCCTTAAAAATTTTCCTTAACTTAATTTTTTTACCAGTCTACTACCTCATTAGCTAATTCTTCTACATCAGTTCCTGTAACATCTCCACCTGGTTTTCCTGAACCGTAGAAAGTATTATCATCTTCCGTATCAACTCCATATATATCAATTCCTAGAAACTCATTATTTTCATTACCTAATTCAAAAACATATTTTGTAGCACCATCCATAGCATCAATCGTACTTCCTTTTGTAGCTTTTTGTATCGTACCTATTATACCATCTTTATAATGATCAGAATCTTTATCAAGAGTAGTTTTAAGACCTAATGTTATTACATAACCATCTTCTACAAGTACTTTTTTTATTGCATTTTCGTCTTTATCTTGTTCAGCAGTCGTTTTCGTTACTGCTGTGTTTACTGCTTCTACTAACCAATCATAATATGTTACTGAATTATCGCCATCCCACTGAGTTGTAAATTCTCCTTGTTTTCCTACTAATGCTCTTTCTAGAGCTTCTCTATTTGCTGAAAGATCTGTTTGACTTGTAGCCTGATCTGCTTGAGTAAATACTCCAGAATCTCCTACTACTAAAGAAATTGACACACCTGCTAGTATTAATAAAACGATAATTGTTATTACTAACGCTATAAGTGTAACACCTTTTTTTTGTTTCATCTTAAATTTCCCCCTTTAATTTTACTATTAAAATTTTTCTGTATCTGAATTTTTAAATAAATATATTTAAAAAAATCAAAAGCCAACAGTTTTTTTAAATAATATTCCTATATGGTAAGTCCACCCCCTCATATATCATTAATATTAAACTTAATTACTAATATATTAATTGATGGCACCTACTTGAAAAGTCTTTATACTAGCACCCATAGTACTACCATCTTTGGCTTCCAATTCAAATCCATACGTAGTACCATTTGTTCCTTTCTGTATTGTTCCTTTCTTTGTACCTTTAGTGTAATTTATAGTATAATCACCACCCGCTTTTAACTTAAGATTTTCATCACCTAAAACCTCAAGAAATTTTGAAGTTACATTATTCATCCATATTTGAGAAAATTCTGCTTGAGCTGCCCCAATAGCTTGTTCTAATTCCTCTCTAGCTTCTGCTTTATCTGTTTCCGTCTTAGCATCAGTAGCTTTAGTTACAAC
>CANQZQ010000109.1 GCA_947628375.1 uncultured Bacilli bacterium | reverse complement strand
GTGCTATTTCTTTACCAGTAGTATTGATAAAGCCCCATTTATTATTAAGGATTACCCTAGCAAGTCCATTTACAAAATCGTAAACATAATCATATTTTATTTCGATTATTTCATTGCCAAAAATATCAACAAAGCCCCATTTGTTGTTAATACATACTTTAGCAAATCCATTTGTAAAACTCCAAGCTTTATCATATTTTATTTCGATTATTTCATTGCCAAAAATATCGATAAAGCCCCATTTGTTGTCACGTCTGACACAGGCACGCCCTTCGCAAAAAGCATCAATAAAAACATATTTTTCTTCACACATTTTCTCTACATCTTCATTTATAAAGCCAAGTTCAGTCATATTTATTTTCCTCCCTTAAAATTATTTAATGGTTATAAAATTTAATTTGCTAAATTATATCATAAATCATTTCATATGTCAACTACTATTATAAAGGCATAAAATATTTACATAAAATTAAATTATAAAAGTTAAAAAGGATAATAAGTAAATATACCTACTATCCTTTTCTAAGAGTGTATTATCTATATGTATATATTATTATTTTTAAGGTAACAGCATTAATTTTCCAGATTTATCCCTAGCAAATTTAAGTGTTAATATAGTATTTTCATTTTCCAAACCATCTGCTTCTTCAAATATAACTGGAATAACTTCTTCTCCTTTAGTATTAATAAAACCATATTTATCTCCTGATTTTACTTTAGCAAGTCCATTTACAAAATCCCACACATCATCATACTTAATTTCTGTTATCTCTTTACCACTTTCATCAATAATGCCCCATTTGTCATTAATCTCAACTCGAGCAAATCCATCTTCAAAATCCCAAACATTATCATACTTAATTTCTGTTATCTCTTTTCCAGTAATATCAACAAATCCCCATTTGTTGTTAAGCAATACTATAGAAAAACCATTTACAAAACCCAAAACATCATCGTATTTAACATCTGTTATCTCCTTACCAGTAGTGTCGACAAATCCCCATTTGTTATTAAACTTAACTTTAGCAAATTCATTTCTAAAATAATCAGATATATAATCATACTTTTTTAATTCTATTATCTCATTGCCACTAGTATCAATAACTCCATATTTGATTTTAATCCGTACACGAGCACGACCATTTACAAAATTCCAAACATAATCATATTTAATTTCAGTTATCTCTTTACCACTTTCATCAATAATGCCCCATTTGTCATTAATCTCAACTCGAGCAAATCCATCTTCAAAATCCCAAACATTATCATATTTAATTTCTGTTATCTCTTTACCATTAGTATCAATAAATCCCCATTTACCATTAAGTTTTACTCTAGCATAACCATTTATAAAATCAGTAACATAATCATATTTTATTTCGATTACTTCATTACCATTAGTATCAATAAATCCCCTTTTGTAATTAATACGTACTATAGCAAGACCATTTTCAAAATCCCAAACATTATCATATTTTAATTCTATTATTTCTTTTCCACTCTCATCAATGAAACCCCATTTGTTGTTAATACATACTCCAGCAAAACCATTTTCAAAATCCCAGACCCTATCATACTTAATTTCAGTTATTTCCTTTCCATTAGTATCAACAAATCCCCATTTACCATTAAGTTTTACTCTAGCATAACCATTTATAAAATAATCAGATATATAATCATACTTGTTAAATTCAATTATCTCATTACCTTTAGTATCAATAACTCCATATTTATCATAATAAATCTCTACACGGGCACGGCCATTTTTAAAATGTCTAACATCATCGTATTTAATTTCAGTTATCTTTTTCCCAGTAGTATCAACGAATCCCCATTTAAAACATATATTTACACTAGCAAGACCTTCAAAAAAAGTATCAATGTGATAAAGATCTCCTCTTCTACACATTTTTTTACTCATTTCTTCACACATTTCCTTACACATTTTTTCTGCATCTTCGTTTATAAAACCAAGTCTAGTCATATTTATTTTCCTCCCTTAAAATTATTTAATGGTTATAAAATTTAATTTGCTACATTATATCATAAAGGATTTCATGTGTCAACTACTATTATAAAGGTATAAATTACTTACATAAATATAAATTATAAAAGTTAAAAAGGATAATAAGTAAATATACTCACTATCCTTTTTTAAAATATATTATTTATATGTATTTTCTAATTTTTAGAAAACGGTTTAATTTTTCCTGTTTCATCAACTGTAATTTTAAGTGTTACTGTAGCATATTCATGTTCAAAATCATCTGCTTTTTCAAATATAATTGGAATAATTTCTTCTCCTTTAGTATTAATAAACCCATATTTATTACCAAGTTTTACTTTAGCAAATCCATTTACAAAATCCCAAACATTATCGTATTTAATTTCAGTTATCTCTTTACCGTTAGTATCAATAAAGCCCCATTTGCCATTAAGTTTAACTTGAGCAAACCCGTTTTCAAAATCCCAAGCATCATCATATTTTATTTCGATTACTTCATTACCATTAATATCAACAATACCCCATTTGTTATTAAGGTATACTAAAGCAAAACCATTTTTAAAATCCCAAACATTATCGTACTTAATCTCTGTTATCTTCTTACCAGTAGTGTCAACAAATCCCCATTTGTTATTAATGCATACTCTAGCAAATCCATTTTTAAAATTATAAGCATCATCATATTTTGTTTCGACTACTTCATTGCCATTAATATCAACAATGCCCCGTTTTTTATTAAGGCGTACTACGGCATAACCATTTTCAAAATTCCAAACCTTATCATATTTTATTTCTGTTATCTCATTGCCCAAAGTATCAACAAATCCCCATTTGCCATTAAGGAGTACCTTAGCAAATCCGTTTTCAAAATTCCAAACATCATCATATTTTATTTCAGTTATCTCTTTTCCAGTAACATCGATAAATCCCCATTTGTCATTAATGCATACCCTAGCAAATCCATTAGCAAAAGTCGTACCAGCATCATCATATTTTATTTCGGTTACTTCATTACCATACGTATCAATAAAACCAACTTTGTCATTAAGTATTACTGCAGCAAACCCTCCGGAAAAAATATCAATAACATCATATTTTTTTCTACACATTTTTTCTACCATTTTGTTTGCAAATCCAAATTCAGTCATATTTATTTTCCTCCCTTAAAATTATTTAATGGTTATAAAATTTAATTTGCTACATTATATCACAAAGATTTTCATGTGTCAACTAATGTTATAAACGCACAAAATATTTACATAAAATTAAATTGTAAAAGTTAAAAAGGATAATAAGTAAATATACCTACTATCCTTTTTTAGAGCGTATTATTTATACCCGACTTTTTCAGTTTAAAAAACAAAAAATAGCCTTGAAGTTCGCTCATAAGTTGAACTTCAAGGTTTTAATTCT
>CANQZQ010000108.1 GCA_947628375.1 uncultured Bacilli bacterium | reverse complement strand
ATAAAAACATTAACATTAACAGGAACTAATGCAAGTCCATTTGTAGCAACAAATGGATATACACATACAACAACGGTTAATTACACATCAACTATAACAGAAACAAATATGTATAAATATTGTATAGCAGATGGTAATAGTTGTAGTAGTTATACTCTAATTCCGGCAGCAACAGTAACTAGCACAGTAGCAATAGGAGCAACACAAGGAAATCATTCAATAACAATAAGTATGAAAGATAAAGCAGGAAATATAGGAAGTAAAACTCAATCGATAACATTAGACACACAAAATCCAACAATAACATTGAGTAATGGAATAGCAACAGAAACAAGTATAACAGTAACAGTAAATGCAAGTGATTCTAATGGAATAGCTGGTGTAACGTGTACGGCAGTAGGAAATGATGAAACAAAAACTGGAACATATAGTAGTGCTGCTAAGGTGTGTACATTTACTGGTTTAAAAGATGGAACTCTATACAGAGTAACTGCAGAAGCGACCGATGGATCGGGAAGAAAGGGGACAAGTGCAGTAGACTTTATTACAATTAAGTCTTTAACAGCAGGCCAAAAGAAAGCTAAAGAAGTGTTAGGAGTAGTGCCTGGAGGAATAAGTGAAAATTTACTAGGAGATATGTATCGGTTTGTTGGCACAAAAGAAGCGGTGAATAACTATATATGTTTTGGATCGGGGGCTAGGTGTGCAGAAAATGATGAGACTATGTATCGAATAATTGGTATAACAGAAAATGGCCAAATGAAACTAATTAAGAATGCAGCCATTTTAGAGGGCAGCGGTATAAGGGGTTACAGTTTTAACCATAATACTCATATCGACGTAAAGTGGCCGGAGTCGGATATATATAGGCGTTTGAATGGACTATCGAATGGAGAAACTCCTGGTGCGCTTGGAGATACCAACTTATTTATAGATAGCAAAGCGAGTAGTGTACAGTATTTAACAAAAGGAAACAATTGGTATAACAAAATAGAAGACCATACATGGACCTATGGGGATACCATGACAGTAAGTTATAGTGCTGATGAGATGTATAATATTGAAAAAGGATTTAAAGATAGTATTCAGGCGAAAGTAGGTTTAATGTACGTAAGTGATTATTATTATTCATATACTACTTCGGGTACAGATTCGAGGTATACGAATTGTTATCCCGCGTCTTCGGGATGTGTGAACAGTTGGATGCATATATATAATAATGGTAGAGATGGCGAGCCGAGTGGTGACTGGACGATGGTTCGCTTCGGCATCCATCACGATGATATTTATTATGGATGGTATACGTGGCAGTCGGAGATGAGCGGTTATTACTTAACGTCTGTCCTTTCGATTCGCCCTGTCTTCTACCTTAATTCTAATGTAAAAATAAGTGGTGGCACCGGCACTTCCATAGATCCGTTTGTAGTTGCGGCTTAAAAAATCGTCAAGGAAAAGACGTTAAAACCTTCATAGACTTAATCCTTGGAAAGAGAGCAATCTCTTTCTTTTTTGAATAAATTATTAAATAAGTAAACAATATAAATTAGGTGGAATGATGAAAAAAATTATAATTATATTGTTTATACTAATGGTAATAGGGGTATTTCTTAATGAAAAAGAACAATTATTAATACCAGATAATGCAATTAGATTTAGAATTATTGCTAATAGTGATAGTGAAGAAGATCAAAAATTAAAATTAGAAATTAAAGATAAAGTAGAAAATGAATTATATAATATTATTGGGAATACTAATGATATTGGTGTAGCTCGAATGAGAATTAAAAATAATTTAGATAAAGTTGATGATATATTAAGAGATTATAATGTTGATTATGATATAAATTATGGCGATAATTATTTTCCAGTTAAAGAGTATAAAGGAATAGAATATGATGCTGGTAATTATGAAAGTTTAGTTATTACTTTAGGTAATGGTACAGGTCATAATTGGTGGTGTGTTTTATTTCCTCCTTTATGTCTACTTGATGAAGAAGAAAATCTTGATGATGTTGAATATGAATTATATGCTAAAAAATTAATTAATAAAATTAAATAATTTAAATATATTTTATTAGGGTGATATTGTGTCCATTTTAGTTTCCTTATTTTTAATTGGTATTTCTTTGTCAATGGACACTTTTTCTGTTTGTTTAAGTATTGGTTCATTTAATATAAGTAAAAAAAATATGATAATATTTCCTATTTTAGTAGGAATTATGCACTTTTTTATGCCTATATTTGGGACTATGCTTGGTAAGGGAATAGTAAGTATACTAAGTATAAATGCTAATCTTTTACTGGGTATTATACTACTTTTTATTGCGATTGAAATGATTTTAGAATTAATTAAAAAAGAAGAAAAAAATTTAAATTTTAATTTTCTTAATATGATACTAATTGGTTTATCTGTTAGTTTAGATAGTTTTTCAACTGGGCTTGGATTACTAGCTATTACAAATAATATTATTTTATCAGGCGTTATTTTTAGTTTATGTGCAGCTTCTTTTACTTATTTAGGATTAATAATCGGTAAATACTCTTCTTCTAAATTAGGTGAATATGGTAATTATTTAGGAATAATATTACTAATAATTTTAGGTTTTTATTATATTTTTAAATAAGATTGTATAAAAATAAAGAAATTTATTCAAAATATTATTGAATAAGTGGGATGATATTTTGAATAAATGGAAAGATAAATTTGTAGAGATTGTTGATGATTATGTCGAAGATGCTAAAGAAGTTGGAAATTTATTAAGAGAAAAGTATGAAAATGATTTAAATGATCCTAAAATAAGAAATAAATTTGTAATAGGGGCTTCAATACTTTTAGTAATAACAATTCTAGCTGCTAACATTTTTTCATCTTTTGCATATTACTATGATGAAAGTGAAGGGTATACGCTTATTGATGCTACTGTGGGAAGAATGTATATAGATGATTATGATTATACTTTATTAATTTTTGTAGAGTCTAATGAAGATGAAGGAATTTATAAATTAAATAAAGAAATACCAACAATTGGTTATACATATAATGGGTATTCTTGTCTTAATAATTCTAATTTATTATATACAGATAGTGAAAAAATAACTAGAACGACCTTGCGGGAAAAAGATGTGTGTTCTCTTTATTTTAAGGTAAGTAGGTAGATTATGTATATAACTAAAAAAGGATTAATATTTATAAATATTTTTTTGATAATCTTAGAAATAATTTTAGTTTATTTTATTATAAATTCAGTTTTAACTAAAGATTTGATTAGTCCTAGTAATAATATTAGTTTAAAATATATAAAAAGCAAAACTAGTAGGATTGTTAATTATAAATAACTTTGAGTAGTCATCAAAGTTCAGTAATAAGGAGTGAAAAATAAAAATCACTCTTTTTTAATTAGGAAAAGAAAAATAAAAGAAAATAAAAAAAT
>CANQZQ010000107.1 GCA_947628375.1 uncultured Bacilli bacterium | reverse complement strand
CAAGGAGAAATAGGGCCAACTGGACCCACGGGAGTTCCTGGTATAGTAGAAATAGAAAGTGCTTATATTGTTAGATTTAATGATAATAATCCAAATGGTTTTGAAGTACCTTATAATGCTAGAATACCTTTAGATCGAATAGACATTGATAATACTAAAATTGCCGAATTAACAAATCAAAATACTTTAAAATTTAAAAAAGCCGGAACTTATAAAATTGATTTTATGGTATCTTTAAAAGTTGATGCCACAACTATCTTTGACCCTACACAAGATATTATTGCTATTGGCTTTAAAAAAGTAGGTTCCCCGATTGTTTATGCTGGAGGTAGTGCTTGGTATAAAGATGGACCTACAGTAAGAATTGTAAGTCAAGGGCTATTTGTAGTGGGCTATCCAGAAATTGATGAATTTGAATTAGTTAATTTATCTAAAAAAAATATTTATCTAAACTCCCCTCTTTTAGAAAATACTTATTCCGATTCTTACTTTACTAATCCTGTTGTAACTTTAGTTATTACATATTTTGGTTAAGCTTTTTAAAACTTTAAATTACTAAAATATGATATAATTTTAGTAATGGGTGATTTAATGAATATTGATAAATTAGTAAATATTTTAAAAAAGGGCGAACTCGCTATTATTCCAACTGATACAACTTACGGAATAGTATGTGACGCTACAAATGATGAAGCGGTTAGAAAAGCCTTTATAACTAAAAAAAGAGATTTTAACAAACCATTTATTGTTTTAGCTAGTGATATTAATATGGTTAATAAATATACCAAAAAAATATCAGATTTAGAAAAGGAAATTATAAATAATTTTTGGCCGGGTCCTTTAACTATATTACTTTTAAAAAATAGTTTAGTAAGTGATATGGTTACAGCTTCTTCACCATTTGTTGGAATAAGAATTCCTAATGATAAAAAATTGCAAGAAGTTATTAAAAGATTTGGTAGTCCAATTGTGGCTACTAGTGCTAATATTTCTGGTGAAGATGTGATAATAGATGTTTCCAATATTGATAAAGAATTATTAAAAAATGTTAGTTATGTATGTTATGGAGATAAAATAAGTTCTATTCCTTCCACTTTAATAAAAGTAAATGCTGAAAAAATTGAATTTTTAAGAGAAGGAGTACTTACTCCTAAAATAAAAGAAATTTTTAAAAATAATATATAAAGAGAATGCTTTGTGGGCATTCTTTTATTATTGAATATTAATTTGACTATGAATTAAATTTTTAATTATTTTTTTCTTTTTTCTACCTCTTACATCATTAAATAATTCTAATTCAATCATTTCCCAAATAGGAACCCATCCCCCAATAAGTAAAATTTCTTTCCAAATAACTCCTTCTTTAAATAAAGTTGAAAGGGATAAAAAAATAATACCTAATAAAAATAATAATATTTGAAATAAATTATTAAAATAATGATCATTAATCGTATTTATATATTCTTTATTTAAAGCTTTGATTAACATATCTTTAATATTTAAATCATTTTGAAAATTAACATGTATATTTAAAATCAGTTTATCTTTTTTAGAAATATTCTTTCCTTCTTGAATTAAATATTCAATCAATCCATGAGATACTTCATCATGATTATATTTTTCTAGGAAATCATCTTTATTTAATAAATCAATATTAATTGTTTTTAACATTTTTATTCTTCTTTCTTTTTAATATTTTTAATTTAGGAAAAGATTTAATTAAACGATTATATAATTTTTTATTTTGTTTAATTAGCTCTTTTTTTACTAATTCAGTTACATTTTCGGTTTCATCGATATGGCAATTTTTAAATGATGAAGAAAAATGTAAAATGATATTTAATGAAATGATATTATCGATAAAATAAATTATAAATAAAATAATACTAATAGTTATTAAGAGACAATCTGGTAGAAGGTTAATAAGATTATTTATGAAAGGATTTAGAGCATATATAACAATTACTGATCCAAAGCCAAATAATATAGTATTTTCTAGGCAAACTCGTCCATTAATGTTAAATTTTTTATGTGAATAATCCCACCACCTTGTTTTAAATACTTTTTCTAAAAGAAAACTACCAATATACTCTACTATGGTACAAATTATCATCGACATTATAAATAATAAAATGATATTATCTTCATATCTTTTTAATAATAATGTAATAAGCAAAATTGATTTACCGTATATAGGGCAATATGGACCAATTAAAAAACCACGGTTAACAAATTTTCCTTCTATAACATATAAATCTATTACTTCAACTATCCATCCTAAAAAAGAATAAAACATATAAAATAAAAATAATTTAAATACTATCATAATTACTACCCATTAAAATTATATCAAAAAGAATATAAGTTGCCAATAATGGATATAAAAAACAAAAAAATCATCTTTTTATTTTGAGATGATTTTTTAATATCAATTATTTTAGTTTGGCAAGATTAAGGTTTGACCTATTGATAAAGTGTTACTTGTTAAATTATTTAATCTTTTTATTTCATCAACTGTTGTATTATAAGTTCTTGCAATACTATATAAGCTATCTCCCTTTTTAACAGTATAAGTTAATTTATTATCTTCTATAGTTGAAGGTATTTTTAAAACTTGACCGATAGATAAAGTATTATTAGTTAAATTATTAAGAGATTTAATACTATCAACAGATACTCCAAATTTATTAGCAATACCATATAAAGTATCACCTTTAGAAACTGTATATGTTGTTGTTTTACCTGATGGCATTGATACAATTAAAGATTTTCCAATGCTTAAAGTATCGCTTGTTAAATTATTCATTTTTTTAAGTTCATCAACTGTTAAATTAAATTTTTTAGCTATGCCATATAAAGTATCGCCGCTTTTTACAATATAGATTTCTCCTTCTTCAGTTTCATCTTGATCTTTAGTTGGAATATATAATAGTTGGCCAACAGAGAGTGAGTTATCTTTTAAATTATTAGCACTTTTTAATTCATCGACAGTAATACCAAATTTTCTCGCTATTCCCCATAATGTATCACCACTTTGAACTTTATAATATCCTTCCATACTTTCTGGTTCATAAGGTACACCAATATATTCAGCAATTGCTTTAACAACAGCCTCAGCCATCTCTTCCCAGTTATTTTTAATTTGACTTACATCATCACCAGTTGAATCAAGAAATCCATATTCAACAATAATTGATTCATTATTTGGGGTATCTCTTAAAATATAATAATAATCTTTAGCTGGATTACTAGGGAGTCTTCTTTGATAATACTTTCTAACATTTTGACCAGTCTTCTCTATTTCAGAAGCGATTCTTTTAGATAAAGCATCGCTATTACGAAGGGAGTAGATTATTTCAGCACCATCACCACCTGGCGATAGTCAATGTGTAGTATTTTTAATTTTATTTATTTTTTAACATAATAATTATTTAATCAAATTATTTTTCTTTAAATAATCATAAACTGTTTGAGTGGCCTCTTTTATATTTTGATTAGATATATCAACTTTGGAAATA
>CANQZQ010000106.1 GCA_947628375.1 uncultured Bacilli bacterium | reverse complement strand
TAATATAATTAAACAAGTTGAAAGTAAATTTAATGCTGTATTAAGAGATAAATAAAAAAATAAGACAATACTAAATTCAATAAAGTATTGTCTTATTTTTTATATAAATTAATTGTTTTCTTTTGTTCCAAAATTTAAAAATATTATTTAACTATAATCCAATAACCATTTTTATTAGCACCAACTCTTTTTATATAATTATTATCTATTAAAAATCGAAAATTTCTAGATATTGTTTTTACTGTTACACCAAGTAATACACTTAACTGAGATTGAGTTATATTAGGGTTATCTATAACCAATTTTATAATCGATGATTGAATTTCATTTAATTCATTAGGAATAATAACATCACTTTCTTTTTCAAATTTATTTAATTCAAAAATAATCGTAACTCTTATATGATTAGGATAGAATTCAAAACGAATACCCATTACACCAATCATTATAAACTAAAACGTTAGTCACTAATTCTTTAATTGCATCAAATGTCTATATAAATGTCCATATATTTTTTTCATAATACTAATTATAATTCTACTCACAAATATTCTTTTTAACATAAAATTAAGTATTAAAATAAAAATACATTCTTTTATCAAAATATCTTTAATTTGTTCTTAATTATCTTTAGTTTTTAATTTACTAATAAATATTATGATGTTATAATACAAATTACAGGTGGTACTATATGAATAATGATGAAATGAATAGAATGATAGATGAGGCTAGTAGGAAAGCAAACAATCAAAGAGCTAAATATAAACAAGCGATTATAAATTCTAATAATGCCGCATTTTGTTATTTATATGCTAAATATGTTAGTAATTTAGATATGGTTGATATAAAAGATTTAGAACAAGTTATACTGGATAGTAAAGACCCAGAAATTTGTTATTACTTTGCTAGAGATATTGAAGGAGCAGATAAAAAAGCATTAGAACAAATTATACTAGATAGTAAGAATCCTCATTATTGTTATTACTTTGCTTATTCTATAGAAGGAGCTAATAAAGAAGCTTTACAGCAAGTGATAATAGATAGTAAAGATCCAGGTGCTAGTTGTGATTTTGCTATGTTTATAGAAGGAGCAGATATTGAAACATTACAACAAATAGTAATTGAAAATAATGATGCAGAATTGTGTTATTGGTTTGCAAAAGATGTCGAAGGAGCTAATATTGAAGCATTAGAACAAGTGGTAATTGATAGTAAAGATCCAGATTTTTGTTTTGAGTTTGCCAGAGATGTTAAAGGAGCTAATAAAGAAGTTTTACAACAAATAGTAATTGAAAGTAAAGATGCAAGATGGTGTTATTTATTTGCTAGAGATGTCGAAGGAGCAGATAAAGAAGCTTTAGCACAAATAGTGGCAGATAGCAAAAATGAGGATTTATGTTATAAATTTGCAACAAAAGTAAAAGATGCTAATATAAAAATATTAGAACAAGGAGTAATCGAAAGTAAAGATCCTTATGGATGTTATAATTTTGCAAGACTTGTTAAAGGAGCTGATATTAAAGCTTTAGAAAAAGTAGTAATTGATAGTAAAGATGCAGAACATTGTTATGAATTTGCTTTTATAAAAGGAGCTAATAAAAAGGCTTTAAAAAAAGCAATAATAGAGAGTAGAAATGCAGAATATTGTTGTAAATTTTCAGAGACAATAAGCAAGATTGATACTAAAATATTAGAACCTATAGTAATTGAAAGTAATGATGCAATTTTATGTTATAAATTTGCAAACAAGCATCAATGGGATCGTGATTATAATATTAACGTCGAAGCATTACAACAAGGATTAATCGAAAGTAAAGATGATTATTGTGCTAGTTATTGTTATGAATTTGCTATGAATATAAAAGGAGCTAATATCAAAGCTTTAGAGCAAAGAATAATAAAAGATAATTTTCCATATGTTTGTTATAAATTTGCTAGAGATGTAAAAGGAGCTAATATAAGTGCATTGCAAAAAGCAGTAATGAATAGTAAAATTATAGATGCGATGATACAGTTTAGTAATGTTAGAGGAGCAGATATTAGTGCATTAGATAATGCAATAATTAATGCAAAAAAAGAAATAAAGGAAGAAGCCGAAAGAAGAAGACAAAGATTATTACAAAGGAAAAAATATTAGATAACTTTATAAAAAATTAAGTTATCTTTTTAATTTACTAATAAATATTATGATGTTATAATACTAATTACAGGAGGATTTATGAGCATAAAATGGGAAGATATTATAGATTATAAAAATAAATATGGAGATAAATTAACTATCGAAAAATATGAAGAACAAGTATTAAATTCTCAAAATCCAGAATTATGTTACTTATTTGCTAGAGATATTGATGGAGCAAGTGTAAAAAAATTAGAGCAAGTAGCAATAAAAAATAAATCATTAAATTGGTGTTTTCTATTTGCTAAATATATAAATGATTCTTCAGTTCAAGAATTAGAACAAGTTATAATTGATAGTAAAGATTTAAGATGGTGTTTTAAATTTGTAAGAGATGTAAAGGGGACTAATATTGAATCTTTAGAGCAAGTATTTGTCGATAGTAGAAATTGTGAATGGTGTTATAAATTTGCTAAAACTATTGAAGGAGCTAACATTAAAAAATTGGAACAAGTTCCAATAAAAACTAAATCACTTACTTGGTGTTTCTTATTTGCTAAATTTATAAAAAATTCTTCTGTTGAAGATTTGGAACAAGTTATAATTGATAGTAAAGATTTTGAATGGTGGTATAAATTTGCTAAAGAGGTAGAAAGAGCTAATATTAGAACTTTAGAACAAGAAGTAATAAAAAGTAGAAAGAATAACTGGTGTTATTTATTTGCAAGAAATATAAAAGGAACTGATATTGCATCTTTAGAACAAGTCGTAATTGATAATAATGCCCCTGAATGGTGTTATTATTTTGCACATATTGAAGGAGCAAATATTAAGGCATTAGAACAAGTGGTAATTAAAAGTAAAGAGCAAGAATGGTGTTATAAATTTGCCAGAGATATAAAAGGAGCCGATATTGAATCTTTACAACAAATAGTAATGGATAAATCATTATTTAAACAAGTAACTTCATATGATAATAGTTTTTATGACAGATGTTATTTCTTTGCCAGAGATGTTAAAGGAGCTAATATTGAAGCCTTAGAACAAGTAATAATAGAAAGTAAAAAATCTTATTGGTGTTATGACTTTGCCAAAAATATAGAAGGCGCTAATATAAAAGCATTAAAACAAGTACTTATTGATAATCGAGATTTTCAACTATGCAATAAGTTAGATAATTTTTTAAAAAATAAAGAGAATATAAGAACTTTAAAAACATTAAAAGATTAATTGTTTTTTAAATACTAATAATAATTATTATGATATTATAAGATAGTACATATGAATATAGTATGGAATCTATTATAGAACGTAAAACTAAATCTGGGGATAAAATAACTATTCAAAAATATGAAGAACAAGTAGTATTAGAAGATAAAAGTTAATTATGGTGTTTAAAATTTACAAGAGATATCGAAACGCCTATGTCGATGCTTTAAAGAAAATAATTCGACTAGGTTATTTAAAAATGAATGCAAAAATTAAG
>CANQZQ010000105.1 GCA_947628375.1 uncultured Bacilli bacterium | reverse complement strand
ATAATCTTGTCTTTTGGGGGATTAGCTCAGCTGGCTAGAGCATCTGCCCTGCACGCAGAGGGTCGCGGGTTCGAATCCCACATCCTCCACCAAAATAGACATTAAAACCCAAATTGAGGGTTTTTTATTTTACCAAAATGCGCCCCTCTGGATGTTTAAATACATATAAATATTTTAATAAATCCATAATATTAATATGTTTATATTAAATTGACAGCTTTGAGAATAATTCTTATTGCTGAAATTCTTAATGCGTAGTATTATAAAATTAAAGGTAGTGATGATAAATGGCTAATAATATTAATAAAAAAGTGCAAAAAAAGAAAACTAATTCTAAAAAAGATAACAATGAGGAAATTGAAAAAACTTTTGGCATGAAATTATTAACCTTTTTGGGAGTAGTAGTATCCTTAGCCACATGTGTATATTTAATGAATTATTTTTTTGTTCAAAAAAGCTACATTAAGATTAATATTTCTACAGATAAAAAAGTGGATACAATTCAAGTAAACGGAGAAAATACTTCCATTGTCACACAAAAATATGTTAGTGATTTAGGATATACAATGCGTTATGATATAAGTACATTTAAAGTGTTTAAATATAAAAATCAAGATATGTTTAAATATCTTGAAGCTGAAAAAATTATTGTAATTGTCGAAAAAGGTACAGTACCAACAAATTGCACTACTCCAGGTGAAGAAGTTTATAATAGTTGTATGATAACTAAAGATGATTATACAAAAGAATACTATATAACTGAAAATGATAAAACATTCAAAATTACGGTTAAGACTCCTGGAAGCAACAACTATCAAGAAAAAATAAAAGCAAGAATTAATTATATGTTAAATTCTTTTGAAATAACTAATTAATTTAGTTATTTTTTAAATAGGCAAGGAGCAATTTTTATGAAAACGAATTATTTAAGCGCTACTTTTTGGTTTAATATTTTTGAAGATCATTCTAAATTTATTGAGCTTATTCAAACTCAACTACCAAATGAATTTGAAGAGTATAAAATAATTTCTGAAAAACCAATTAATTTTCATCAACCACTTTTAACTTTTATGAATAAAAAAGAAAGAACCAACATATTGTTTTCTCAAATTAGTCTTCAATATAATATGGATATTGCCAATATATCTAAATTCCAAGAAACGGTTTTAAAATTATATGAAATTTTATCAGAAAATGGCATCACAATATTACATACTGCAATATTTGCTAGTAATGAAATGATTTGTGAAAATGCTTTAGACAAAATTACCACTAAATTACTAAACTCTAAATCTATCTCACCTGATTTGGTAGATGTTAATTTTAAATTTGGCAAAAAATATGAGGACATTTTTTATAAAATAATTTCTATATTAAATGAAAAGAAAATCGAATTACCGTCAAAAGATAATCTTGGTAATAATATTCCACTTCCTTTAATATCTTGGAATGATGCTACTTTAAAAGAAGAAATAATTGAAATTGCTTATGAAATCAATGATAAATTATCATTTGATACAGAAAAAAACTATCATACTACAGAATCATATCTGAATAAAATGTTATATATATTTAAAAATGATCTACAAGATGATATTAATAATTTATTAAATAAAGGAGAAATATAAAAAGTTAAATCTCCTTTATTTTTAAAATCTGATTAAAATAGATTTTGCATTTATTTATATATATTTTTTTATTTAAATAATCAAAACTGGTAATTTTGCCAATTAAATTTTTAATTTCCCCATCATAGTAATATTCAATGTTTATTAGTAGTTTTAAGTTATAAGCCTCTCTTATTTTACTATCTAAATTAATTAATTGATCTTCAGAAAGTTTTGGAATCATTTCTTGCTTTCTTGCTTTTTTATCATTTACTTCTTCCATAACTTCTAATGTATTGAAACATGAATTAAAAGGTTGCCATTTAATAATACCTCTATCTATCATTCAAAATGACCTCCAATCTTTTTATTCCTTTCTATTGCTGTTGAATCATTTAAAAGACTTGTTGCTTTTATTAAACTATTTTTTCCAAATTTAGTTTTTATTTTATCGATTACTTCATTAACCATTCCTTCTTGTAAAGAAGTATCGTCTTCTGCAAATAAATTAAGTTGTGTATTTTCTATTTTTTCTAATTCAGCACAAGTAACTGTAACCTTTCTAATAGGTAAATATTCATAAAATTTATCAAAAATAATTAAACAATATTTTAAAATTTCTATTGCTGAATTAGTAGAAATATCAAGCTTAATTTGATGATAAAAACCATCATTAATATCTTTAGAATAGCCTATTCCTAGACCAATACATCTCGCTCTTTTTTTATGTTCTCTCATTCTTGCCGTAATTACATCAACCATTTCACTAATAATAATTTTAATGTTATTTTCATTATAATCTTTAAATAAAACTTGGGAATGACTATATGATTCTGATTTGGCAATTTTTTTATAATCTTTGATAATACTTGTATCAATTCCATTAGCGTGATTCCATAATTCTATTCCCATTATTCCAAATTTATCTTTTAATTCTAAAGGATTATAATTAGCTAAATCGCCAATTTTATAAATCCCCATCTTATTTAAATTTTGTTCCATTTGTTTACCAATTCCCCACATTTTAGAAAGAGGAGTGATGGCCCATAATTTTTCTTTAATGTCATTATCTTCCCATTTAGCAATATTATCTTTATTATGTTTAGCTTCGATATCCATTCCTACTTTAGCTAAAAGCATATTAGAACCAATTCCACAAGTTGCAGTAAGTCCAGTTTTTTCATAAATAGTTTTAAGTATTTCTAAAGCCAGTTCATAATCGGTTTTTTTATACATTTTTAAATAATGAGTAACATCCAAAAAGCATTCATCAATCGAGTAGACTAATAAGTCTTCTTCACTAACAAAATCTAAATAAATACTAATTACTTCTTTACTTTTAGTAACATATAAACTCATTTGCGGATTGACTATATCATATTTAATATTTTTAGGTATTTCATATAATCTTCCTCTTGATTTAACTCCTTGTTCCTTTAGATAGGGAGTAACTGCCAAAGTTATTGCCCCTTGTCCTTGTTTTTTATTGGCTACCACTAAAGGATAAGTAAAAGGATTAAGTCCTCTTTCAACGCATTCACAAGAAGCAAAAAAGCTTTTTAAATCAATACATAAAATACTTCTTTTAAAATTATGCTCCATTTTTTCACCACCTATAGCAAACATTTGTTTACAAATAAAGTATATAATAATCAGCATTCTAATTCAAGTACCTTTTTTTGGTAAAAATGATTGTTAAATTTAAAATAAAATATTATACTTTAATTATGAAGAAATTATTATTAAAATTAATTGATATTTATCAAAGTATGCCTATCTCAAGTCATAGTAATTGTAAATACTATCCAACATGTTCTAATTATGCTAAAGAAGCTATTACTAAATATGGAAGCATAAAAGGTAGTTACTTAACTATTAAAAGAATTTTAAAATGTAATCCTTTTAGTAAGGGGGGAATAGATTTAGTCCCTTAATATTGACCGTTTCGAAAAAAAGGTTCAGGCCACGTGCTTAAGCACGTAAACCCTTGAAGGGTTTAAAGGCAATTTA
>CANQZQ010000104.1 GCA_947628375.1 uncultured Bacilli bacterium | reverse complement strand
ACCTCTGTGACTTATTATTTCCTTTTTGGGACATTTTTAAAAGTTATTACTTAAGACATTATCATAAATTAATCATATACGTAAACGCAATTCTTATAATCATGTTGACTTTCAAAGTTTTTTATGATATAATTCTGACAAATTAATTTTTGTAACCATTAAATAATTTTAAAGGAGGACTAATTGATGACTGAAAAAGGCTTTGTAAACCACGATGTTCAAAAAATGTGTGAAAAAAAATATGATTTTGTTGGTGCTTTTGAAAATGGGTTTGCTGCGGTATGTATTAACAACAAATGGGGCTTCATTGATACTTCTGGAAAAGAGATAACCGAAATTAAATATGATGGCTGTCATAATTTTGAAAATGGCTTCGCTTTGGTACGTATTGATAAAAAGTGGGGCTTTATAACTGAAAATGGTGATGAAATTATATTACATAATGTAAAGACCTTCTCAAATGGAATTGCAAACTTAACATATACTAGTACAATCGATATTGAAGAAAATTTCATGCCTCTTAATACTTCAGTTAATAAATCTTAAATTAAATTTTTTCTATTAAGAAAGGATAGTATGTGTACTTACCTATTATCCTTTTCTTATTTGCAAAGTATTTATTACGTCAACATAATTCTTATAGTCATATTGACTTTCAAAGTTTTTTATGATATAATTCTGACAAATTAATTTTTATAACCATTAAATAATTTTAAAGGAGGACTAACTGATGACTGAAAAAGGCTTTGTAAATGAAGATGTACAAAGAATGTGCGAAAAAAAATATGATGTTATTTATGATTTTGTAAATGGTTTTGCTCAAGTTGAGCTTAATGGCAAAAGGAGTTTCATTAATGAGCGTGGTAAAGAAATAACTGATATTAAATATGATTATATTTATGATTTTGTAAATGGTTTTGCTCAAGTTGCGCTTAATGGCAAATGGAGTTTCATTAATGAGAGCGGTCATGAAATAACTAATATTATATATGATTATGTTTACGATTTTACAAATGGATTTGCTAGAGTATGTATTGATGACAAATGGGGGTTCATTGATGAAAACGGTCATGAAATAACTAAAATCAAATATGATGATATTGAAGATTTTGAAAATGGGTTTGCAGAGGTCAAGCTTAATGACAAATGTGGCTTCATTAATGAAAGTGGCAATGAAATTACTCCTATTATATATGATATGATTTGTAATTTTGAAAATGGCTTTGCTGCGGTACTTATTAACGGCAAATGGGGGTTCATTAATGAAAATGGTAAAGAAATAACGGATATCAAATATGATGATGCTTATAATTTTGAAAATGGCTTTGCTATAGTACTTATCGATAAAAAATGGGGCATTGTAACTGAAAATGGTGATGAGATTATATTGCATAATATAAAGACTCTTGCAAGTGGAATTGCAAAAGTAACATATACTAGTAAAAACGATATAAAATGGAATTTCATACCTCTTAATAACTAAATTAATAAATCTTAAATAAAATCGCTTATATTAAGAAAGGATAGTAGGTGTACTTACCTATTATCCTTTTTTATTTACGAAACATTTATTACGTAAACATAATTTAGTTATAACTATTGACTTATAAAAATTCGTATGATATAATTCTTGCAAATTAATTTTTGTAACCATTAAATAATTTTAAAGGAGGAAAATTAAAATGACTAGAAAAGGCTTTATAAACGAAGATGTAGAAAGAATGTGTGAGGAAAAATATGATACTATTTATTGTTTTAAAAATGGATTTGCTAAAGTAATTATTGATTGTAAATGGGGCTTTATTGATACTAATGGCAAAGAAATAACCCCCATAAAATATGATGCTGTTTACGATTTTGGAAATGGATTTGCTATAGTTGATATTGGATGTAAATCAGATTTTATCAATTCTAATGGCAAGGAGCTTACTGGCTTTAAATATGATAAGGTTTATAATTTTGTAAATGGGTTTGCTAGAGTATGTATTAATGATAAATGGGGTTTCATTGATACTAATGGCAAAAAAATAACAAAACTAAAATATAATGATGTTCAGGCTTTTAAAAACGGGTTTGCTGGTGTATGTATTGATGACAAATGGGGCTTCATTGATACTTTTGGAAAAGAGATAACCGAAATTAAATATGATAGAGTATACTATTTTCAAAATGGTTTTGCTCAAGTTAAGCTTAATGGCAAATGGGGGTTCATTAATACTAGTGGTAATGAAATTACTCCTATTAAATATGATTATGCTTATGATTTTATAAATGGTTTTGCTGGAGTATGTATTAACAAAAAATGGGGTTTCATTGATAAAAATGGTAAGGAAATAACTGAAATCAAATATGATGATGCTTATAATTTTGTAAATGGATTTGCTAGAGTAATTATTGATTGCAAATGTGGCTTTATTGATACTACTGGCAAAAAAATAGCTAAACTGAAATATGATGATGTTCATGCTTTTAAAAACGGGTTTGCTAGTGTATGTATTGATGACAAATGGGGCTTCATTGATAAAAGTGGTAATAAAGTCACTTCTATTATATATGATGATGTTCGTGCTTTTGAAAATGGTTTTGCTCAAGTTAAGCTTAATGGCAAATGGGGGTTCATTAATACTAGTGGTAATGAAATTACTCCTGTTAAATATGATTATGCTTTTAATTTTGTGAATAACTTTGCTCAAGTTAAGCTTAATCGCAAATTTGGCTTCATTAATACTAGTGGTAAGGAAATTACTTGTATTAAATATGATGAGGCTTTTGATTTTGAAAATGGATTTGCAAAAGTCAAACTTAATAACAAATTTGGTTTCATTGATGAAAGTGGTAAGGAAATAACTGAAATCAAATATGATGATGCTTGGAATTTTGCAAATGGATTTGGTATAGTACGTATTGATAAAAAATGGGGATTTGTAACTAAAAGTGGTAATGAAATTATATTAAATAGTGTAGAAGATTTTGAAAATGGGTATGCAAAAGTAACATATACTGGTACAACCAATATTAAAGGAATTTATTTACCTTTTAATAACTAAATTAATAAATCTTAAATAAAATTTCTTCTATTAAAAAAGGATAGTAGGTGTACTTACCTATTATCCTTTTTCATTTATAAAGTACTTATATTAAGTAAACGCTAATTATTGTCATAATATTGACTTGCAAAAATTCGTATGATATAATCTAGTAAATTAATTTTTATAACCATTAAATAATTTTAAGGGAGGACTAACTTATGACCGAAAAAGGCTTTGTAAATGAGGATGTACAAAGAATGTGCGAAAAAAAATATGATGTTTTTTACGGGTTTGGAAATGGGTTTGCAAAAGTCAAGCTCAATGACAAATTTGGTTTCATTAATGAAAGTGGTAAAGAAGTAACGGATATTAAATATGATTACGTTTACTATTTTGAAAATGGATTTGCTCAAGTCGAACTTAATGGTAAATGTGGCTTTATTGATGAAAGTGGTAAGGAAATTACTTCTATTAAATATGATGATACTTTTGATTTTGAAAATGGGTTTGCTAGAGTATGTATTAATGGCAAATGGGGTTTCATTGATGAAAGTGGTAAGGAAATTACTTCTATTAAATATGATGAGACTTTTGATTTTGAAAATGGGTTTGCTAGAGTATGTATTAATGGCAAATGGGGTTTCATTGATGAAAGTGGTAAGGA
>CANQZQ010000103.1 GCA_947628375.1 uncultured Bacilli bacterium | reverse complement strand
GTTTTTGCTATATAAAGCACCTCCAATAATTAAAAAGTGAGTATAATCTATACCCACTATAAAACCATATTAAATAAATAATTATTTTTATCGGCTTTTTACCCATTACTATGGTAATCGGGTGGATATAAATCGCTTTCCTTTTTAACAACATCAATATCTTAACACTATAATATATGAATTGTCAAGCATTTTATGCCCTATTCTCTTTTATTAGTTTTCTTGCTAATTTTATACTATTATTTAATTTTTCTATTTTATCTTTATCATAATTCTCTTGCTCTAAATAAGGAATTAATTTTTCTAATTCACTAATAGCTTTTATATTTTGTTTACAAAAATCATTTAATTGATTAGTTAATTTTTTTAATTGTTTTTTATAGGCTTTTTTAGTCATTCTTTCTTTTTTAATGTTTTTTAAATCTTCAATTACATATTCAAAGTTTTCAATACTTTTAGATTTATTATACTTTGGAGTAATTATACAGTCATACAACATATAAATTAGAACTGCTAAAATAAGGAGAACTAATAAAAGAAGGGGTCTCAATTCATCATAAGTGGTTACTTTATCATTTTGATCAACCGTAATTTTTTCAATTATATTATAAGCTTCTGTATATAAATCATTTATATCTAGTGCATTTTTATATTCATTATTTTCTTTGGGTTCAATACCTAAAGTTTTTAAATCTAAGGCTAGATACTCTTCAAAAGTCATATCACCAGCGGAGGTTAAATCATATGTTTTAACAGAACGTACATAAGACTCTTGATGATAATTATCATTTTCTATATATTCTTCGTAAGGAGTGTAATTATATAAAGTAACTTTATCATCTTTACTTTCAACATATTCTTTTGGCAATAAATATTCTTCTTCTGTTTCGGAATTGTAAATAGTTGTCGTTTGCCCATATTGATCACTTTTAGTAATTGTTTTAGATAACCAATTGGCACTTATTAAAAGAGTTATAGCTAATCCAATATTTATAAACATTTTACCTATATTTTTAAAAAAAGATTCCTTTTGATCTCTAAGATGACAATTAGTATCAAAAATTTTTTTATCCGCATCATTAACTTGCTTTTTTAAATCAGTTAGTTCATGATTATATTTATTAATTTTTTTCTCTAATTCTTTAACTGATTGTAATCTTTTTTCTAATGTCGTTGAGGCATTAACAATGGCTTTAATTAAAGATGGATTAGTATAATTAAAGTTTCCTTTAGAATCCATTTCATTTTTTATTTTAGCTAACTCTAAATATTTAGGATTATCTAAATCAAAAGTCATTAATTCTTTTTTTACTCTTGGACTTATATAGTTACAACAATATTCTAAGTTAATTAGACTATCTAATGTTTCACTGTGATCAAAATACGCTATTTCCTCTTTAATAAATAGATAAGTCATATCAAAAATATCTTCAATAACTGGTCCTTCAACTTTATAATCAAGAGAATCAGAGTAAAGTAAATTTTTTAATGTAGTTATTAAAATAGTTCTGATCTTAGTAAATTCCTCTTCTTGTTTTTCTTTGGTGCTTAAAAATATTTTAATTAGTTTAAAAATAGATGTTGCTTGATAATAAATATCATACTTTGATAAATCAAAATATAAACTTTCTAAATTTTTTAAAGCAGCTTGATAATTTAGTATTAAAAAATCTTGTTGTTTTAATCCGGCTCCTCTTTGGGAATACTCATACGTTTTAACATTCGCAGATTCTAAAGAACTTATAATAGCATCTCGAGCTTTTTCAAACTCGGTCATATCTAAATTACTGCTTTTTAAGTTTTCAATTTTTTCATTTATTTTATTTAATGAGCTTTTAAATACTATTGCTTGATCGAATTGTACCATAATTAATCCTTTCTTTAATCAAAATATTTTTATTTTTGTTTATTTAAGCCCCTTACTAACTCTATTTTGTCTTTAACATCATATAGGAAACTACTAATATTTAATTCATCAAATCTGTCATCTTTAAGCATATCACGATAGTCAAATAGTTCTTCATATTTTTGAATATCATCACTACACTTATCACAAACTTCACGCATTTCTTCTGTTAATTCTTTAATCTTATCTTCATATTCTTTTCTAGACATTTTTTGCCATCTAATTTTTGTTAATATTTCAATAATTTCTTTAACATTTTCGCCATCATTTTTTAAGATTTTCCCAAATATTTTGCCATAAGTCTCATCATTATTGACATAACAAGTTATTGATTTATATATTGCATATAAAATCCCCGCCAAAAGATAATACCATATCGCGGTATGTTCATCTTCTATTTTTAAATCATTTAAATCGACAACTGTCTTTTCAATAGTCTTGTAAACTTCTTCATATTTGTCTTTATCGTCTAAATAAACTTTTTCTTCAAATTTATTATCACTTTTTATTCCTAAAGTCTTTAAGTCTAAATTTAAGTATTCTTCAAAAGTTAAATCTTCGTCTATATTAGTTAAATCATATTGTTTATCAGAACGAATATACACAAAATCATTACCTTCTAGTATAAATCTATAAGGAGTATATTCATGCAAAATAACTTTATTTTCAGTATTTGTGGTGTAATCCTTGGAAAAAGTATATTCTTCTTCTGCATTGGGATTATATAAAGTTGTCGTATTGGCATAAGTTGTAGTCTTAGAAAATTTTTTAGCTAAAATATTAGCACTTATGAGAAGTGTAGTGGCTAAAGCAATTGAAGTTACAACTGAACGGACTTTTTTAAGTAAAGATTCTTTAGTCTCATCACATGAAGCATTAAAGTCGTCTAATTTAGTGGTTTTTTCTTTCCAATTATCTTGTAATTCTGTTAATTTTCCATTATACTCTTCTATTTTTTGAGTTAAATTACTTAAAATATCAAACTTTTTATCCAACGTAATATATGATGTAGTAATAGCACTAATTAAATCACTATTGGCATAATTAATTATACCATTTGCATCTAATTCATTTTTAATTTTGAAAACTTTGGCGTATTTAGGATTATTTGCATCCAAAGTAGCTATTTCTTTAGCTACTCTAGTACTTAAAAAATTATTATAATAATCTAAGTCTTTTATTTTTTCTAATGTTTCACTTTTACCAAAATAGGTTATTTCTTCTTTAATAAATAGATAAGTCATATCACAAAGGTCTTCAATAATTGGCCCTTCTACTTTATAATCAAGAGAATCAGAAAAAAGTAGGCTTTTTAAAGTAGTTACTAAAATACTTCTTATTTTCTCAAACTCTTCAGCTTTTTTATTACCATTATTTACAAATAATCTTATTAATTTAAATATAGAAGATGCTTTATAATAAACATCATAGCTTTCTAAATTGTTATATAACCCTTCTAACCTACTAATGGTTTTTAAATAGGTTTGACTAAAAAAATCTCTTTGCTTTAAGCCACTGCCATTTTGAGAATATTGATAAATACTTACATTTTCAGTCTCTAAAGAACTGATAATATTATCTCTAGCTTTTTCAAATTCAGACATATCTAAATTGATACTTTTAAAATTATCAATCTTTTGGTTTACTTTGTCTAAAGTAGATTTATAAACTAGCGCTTGATCAAATTGTACCATTATAATTCCTCGCTTTAATCATGATAATATTCTAACGTATTTCTATTAAAAGTCAAGAATTTCTATCTTCTTGATGTAGTAAACTAGATGTGGGAAAATAAATTTTTTCTAAAATAAAAGAGAAAACACTCAAAATTTTAAAAACAGT
>CANQZQ010000102.1 GCA_947628375.1 uncultured Bacilli bacterium | reverse complement strand
TCAAAATATATTACACATTTACTTCTTTTAGGTAATTCTTTTATTATATGTTCTCCTTTATCATTTGTATATATATGTCCTTTTATTTTGTGTTCATCATCATCATAATCGACAAAACAATATGTTTCATCTTGATTTACTACATATCCTTCACTTGGCATTGTATTTGTTTCTGTATATCCATTTTCTCCATTTAGATATATTTCTAATATTTTAAAATCATATGGTTTATAATTTATTGTTCCATTCATTATGGTTATACTATCTTTATATACATATTTTGAATGACTTACAAATATAGTTATTACTATTATTATACATGATATTATTGTTCCATATATTATTAATTTGGTTTTATTGAAAGATTTTAATTTCTCAAATTTCATATATTACCTCTATTCTATTATTAATATTACAATAAATTATAATAAAATACAAGATAAATGTGATTATTTTTGTTATTTGGTGATTATTTTTCTAAAAGAACTATACAAATTTATAATTTATGAAAGAATATTATTTATTGGAGTTAATGATATGAATAAAAATATAACTATTATTGAAGAAAGAATAATTGATTTAAGAATAGAAGTTAATTATAATCAAGGTGATGTTGCTAAATTAATGAATGTTTCTAATAGCTTAATATCAATGTGGGAAAGAGGAGATGCTAATATATCTTTAAGACAAATAATTAAGTTTTGTTCTATATATCAAGTATCTTTAGATTATATATTAGGTTTAAGTAATGTTAAAAATAATAAAGATTATGAATATAAATATATCGATAAATTAGATAAAAAATATTTAGGAATAAAAATAAAAGAAATAAGAAAAAAAGCAAGATTATCTCAAGAAGAATTTGCTTTAAAAATACATACTAAAAGAAGTAATATAAGTTATTATGAAATAGGTAAAATGATGATATCTACAGCAGATTTAAAAGAAATATGTTTAAAATTTAATTGTAGTAGTGATTATTTAATTGGTAATATATTAGAAAATTATAATTTACAATTAAATTAAGGTTTTAGAGATGTTATAGGTAAAATATAAATATTAGTTTCAGGATCTTTTATTATAGCTTCATAATAACCAATAATAATAGCCATGAATTTGGGTTTTACTTTTACATGTTTATAAAAAGTTGTTAAACTTTTTTTAGCTTCTTCTATTCCTTTAGAAGATAATTTTATTTCGATAGCCCCATAACTGCCATCTTTAAATTCAATAATAGCGTCTACTTCATCACCACTGGTATTATCCCGAAAATGGTATAAGTTGCCATCTAAATAATCAATATATATTCTTAAATCTCTTTCTACTAAAGCTTCAAATAATAAACCAAAAGTATTAAGGTCACTAAGTAATTTATCAATAGTTAAATTAAGGCAAGCACAAGTTATAGATGGGTCAACAAAATGTCTTTTTGATGTTTTACCCACTCTTGATGAGGAACGATAATTAATGCTAAAACCATCTTGATTAGCTAATAAATGTAATCTATCTAAAGCATCAATATAATCAGTAACAGTTGCTCTATTTTTAACTAATTCATCATTAGTTTCATTTTCTGCAATATCTTTTAATAAAGTACTAATTCTTACTAAAGTACTTTCATTACGAGCTAAAGAACGCATTATTAATAGCATTTTATTTCTTTCTCTTTGTTTACCATCTTCATTTATATCTTTATCTAAAATTGATTCAATATAACTTTTAGGTATTAAGTCTATATCTTCTTCTTTAGTATTAATATTCGCCGGCCAGCCTCCTCTTACAATATATTTAGCTAATTCTCTTAATTCAACTTTTTTTACATAACCACATTTAACAGTATTATTTAACAAATCAGTTAAAGAAACATCACCAGTAGATTCATTAGATTCATATAAACTCATAGGGTACATTTCTATTTTAGCTATGCGACCGGCCCCAGAATGATAAACTTTTTTCTGCTCTTCTTTACTTAATGTCGTGGAACCAGTTAAAATAAATTTGCCTTTATTAGTATCCATATCACATTCATGTCTAACTGCATCCCAAATCTCCGGCACTATTTGCCATTCATCTATAAGTTGAGGTTGTTCTTCTTTAAATATATATTTAGGATTTATTTGGGCAATTTCTTTAGTTTCAACATCAGTTATATAAGCAACACTGGCAACATGATTTAATGAAGTCCAGGTTTTACCACAATATTTAGGGCCATTTAAGCTTATTGCTCCAAAAACTCCTAAATATCGAGAAATTTTTTTATCTATTAATCTTTCTTGATAATTTTCTTTAGTTAAAGTCATTTTTATTCCCCCTTGGTATACAGTTTTCAGAAGTTTTAGTATACAGTTTTCAGAACTTTTGCTATACACTTTTCAGAAATTTTAATATACAGTTTTCAAATTATAGAATAATACTGTCTAAAGCTAGTTTAATCATGTCGTTTAATTTTGTTTCTCGGTCTTTAGGTGTTAATACAATTTTTGAATATTTGGAGTCTACTACAGTCATTAAAGTTGTTGCTAAAATGTTATAAGAATTAGCTAAATGACTTACACCATAAGCTTCCATTTCTTCACTTAATATTTCATAACTATTAGGTATTCTATTTAAAATAGCATCAATATCAACATATGGACCAAATACATCGGTAGTCATGGTCATACCATAAAAGATATTTTGGTTATTATCTTTTGCTACTTGTAAAATATTATTATTTAGTTCCATACTTGTATCTATTACATTACCGATGTAACCATTATAAGTATAAGCAAAATTAGATTCAGAATAAATAGATTTTGCTAAAACAATATCCCCAATATTTAATTTAGGACTTACGGCTCCACAGGTACCAATTCTAATTATTTTTTGAACATGAAAATAATGAATAAGTTCAAAAACATAAATACTAGCACTAGGCATACCCATACCATGAGCCATGACTGTTACTTTAGTTCCTTGATAAAAACCAGTATAACCATACATATTACGAATATCGGTTACTAGTTTAGCATTTTCTAAAAAATTCTCGGCGATATATTTGGCTCTTAAAGGGTCACCAGGCATAATTACTAATGGGGCTATATCAGCATTAGCTTTAATATGAATAGGATTTTCAGTTATAAACATAATATCAACTTCTTTCTGTTAATTTTTCTTCAATTTCCATTAGACGATTGTATTTGGCAATACGCTCACCTCTTGACATGGAACCAGTTTTAATAAATGGTATACTTAACCCAACTCCCATGTCGGCGATAAATGTATCTAAGGTTTCACCACTTCGGTGAGAAATTATCATTTTATAATTATGTCTTTTAGCATAAATAACGGTTTTAATCATCTCAGTTATAGTACCTATTTGATTAGCTTTAAGTAAAATAGCATTCCCGGCTCCTTGTTTTACACCCTCTTCTAAATATTTTAGATTAGTTACAAAATAATCATCACCTACAAGCATAACTTTTTCACCAATTAATTTAGTTAAAACACTAAGTGATTCAAAATCATTTTCATTAAAAGGGTCTTCAATACTTATAATCGGATATTTATTAACTAAAGCAACATAATATTTTATTAATTCATCACTAGTTAAATAATTATTATCTATTTTATATTTATTTGTATCTTCTTTATAAAGTTCTGATGCGGCAACATCTAGAGCAATAAATACTTCTTTACCAGGAGTATAGCCCGATTTTTTAATCGCTTGCATGATTAAATCTAAAGCTAAAGTGTTATATTCTAAATTAGGAGCAAAACCACCTTCATCACCTACAGCCGTATTTAATTTTTGT
>CANQZQ010000101.1 GCA_947628375.1 uncultured Bacilli bacterium | reverse complement strand
GTTGATGAAATAGTTTCTTCTTACAATGAAATTGTAGATGGAATTGTTGGATTATGGAACGATGCAAAAACATTAGAGGCTCAACAAACAGCTAAAAAAGCAGAATTAGATGCATTATATGAAGCTGATAAAGCTAATTATAGTGATGCTGATAAAGTTGCTTTAGATAAAGCATATGAAGCCGCTACAGAAGCTATTAAAGCTGCTGAAGATGAAACAGCAATGGATGGTGCTATTCAAGATTATAATGATACAAAAGCATTATTAATGACAGATGAAGCCAAAACTGCTGCTGCATTAAAAGCTGCTAAAGCTGAAGCTATCGAAGCTTTAAATAGATATGAAGCTACTTTAGATGAAACTAAATATGATAAAGCTGAATTAGAAAAAGTTTTAACTAAATACACAGATGAAATAAATGCTGCTGAAGTTGATACAATGGATGAAATTAATGATAAATTAATCGAAGCTGTAAAAGCAATGGAAGCTGCAAGAGTTCAAAAAGAAGACTCTGAAATTACAATTGATACAGTTGCTGAAACTGAAGATAAAACTTATATAGAAGAAAATTGGGGTTATGTCTTTGATGCAAATGATCAATTAAAATCAAATTATGATGCAAATACAAAAACATTAATATTTACAGGTAATGTAGCACATATGCCTGATGTTAAGGAAACTGCATTCCCTGATGAAGCTGGACGTACTGGATATTATCTAGCATATACTATTCATATTCCAGAAGAAGGTAATACTGATAATTTAGTTATAACTGTTACAAGTCCTCTTGGAACTAAAACATATGGTAAACAAGGTAATGGTACTTTAACAGTATTAAATTCAATTAATCCTGAAGATTATACAACTAACGGTAAAGTAACTATTACAGTTGACTATGATGGTGAAGGAGAACTTTATGGTGCTACTACTTATTATGTAGATTATACTAAAGTTCAATTAGGAAAAGTTAGTGAATTAAATCTTGATAATTTTGATGTTGGTAGTGAAACATATCTTAAAGAATTATATGGTTGGGTAAAACCAGAAAATTACTTAACATTCACTGCTGATAAAGATACTAATACAGTTAAAGTAAGTGGTACTTTAGCTCCATATAGTGAAAAATTAAAAGATGAAGCTGGATTTGCTGAAGGTGCAGAATATTTCTTAGGATTCAGAATTCCAGTTAAAACTGCAAGCAATGAAAACATGAAAGAATCTACTGTTGTAATAAAAGCTACAGGAAAACAAACAACTACAATTACTAAAACTGATTTCAATAATGAAAGTGATGCTTTTGTTCTATGGATGTTAGATCCTAAAAATACTCCAAAAGAAAATAGAAAAATCACTATTGTAGTTGATAAAGATGGTGAAGGCAATGACTATAGTGAAACTACATATACACTTGATTGGTCAGATGTTAAATTTAGCGAAGTTTCTAAATTAAATAAGATTTCAACTAATATTCCTCAAACTGATAGTACATTCATGAGAGATGAATGGGGATATGAAGTAAATAGTGATGTAACATTAACAGCAGTAGATGGAAGTTGGAAATATGAAGCAAAAGGTTCAGTTACTGAACAACCAAATGTAACTGCATTTGATAAAACTGAATCAACTGGTTATTACTTTGCATATAACTTATTATTAAATCTTAATACTGAACTTAATGGTAAATTAACTAAAGATGATTTAAAAGATCTTGCAATAAGTATTAAAAATACTGCAAATGATAAAACTAAAACATTTGGAATTGATGATTTAACAATTGACGAAGATGGAAATTTAAGTTTAACAATGTTAACTCATATTAATCCTGATTCTACAAAGAAAGAAGTTTTAATTACAGTTGACTTTGATAGCGATAAAGATGTATTTACAGAAAAGAATTATCTTATCGATTATTCAAAATTAACATTAAAAGCTCAAACAAGCTTAACTGTTAATGAAGTTAAAGCTGGAGATGCTGCTGCTAAAGAATTAGAAACTGATTATGGTTATAAAGTTTCTGAAGCAGGAAGAATTACTTTAAATAGTAGTATTGGTGTAAATGGTAATCCAACTGTTTATGCTCATGGTTTTGCTCTACCTGTTAAATTAAATGATAATACATTTGGTACTGGTAAAGATAATGGATATTATTTACCATTAAGTATTCAAATTAGTCATGCAAGTAAGATAGATTCAATAACTATTAAAAATGCTTCAGATAACAAAGAAAAAACACTTACTGGTGAAGATTTAACTGATGTTAAAGAAACAGGCATACTTAATGCTTTAAGATTAATAGCTCAAGATGATAAAACTAGATCAACTGATACATTTACTATTGAAGTTAAATATGAATCAAATACTATTTATAGTGGGTTAACTGATCAAGTAATTACTGTTGATACATCTGATGTAAAACTTGGTGCTGAAGGTTTATATGAAGTAGCATATAATACTACTGAAAATACTAAACATGTTATAAATGAACAAACAGCAATAAAATATGGAAGTGATGAAGAAAATACAGCATTACATCAAGAAACTGAATTATTTAATAAAGTAATATTAGATATACTAGCTGTTTCTAATCTTAATGGTGTAAGAATTGATGAATTTAAACAAGATGGAAACTCAACACTAACATTAGCTATAAAACCAAGTCCAGTAAATGATTTAATTAAAGAAATCGGATTTACTGGTACTCGTAATGATACTTCTAAAGATGGATTCTTCTACAATCAATTAAAATTTATAGTTGAAATAGATAAAGAAAATCATATTGTTGCAGTTAAAACTGTTAATACATTAACTTCTGATGTAATTAGTACAATAAATAAATATGAAACAGCTACAAATAAATACGTTGTTGAATCAATAATTATGAATTTTACTTTAAGTGAATTTGAAAAAATTGACCAAGTTCCTGTAGAATTAACTGAAGGAAATACTTTACCAAATCAAGCATCTTCATTCACTACTAAATATTATGGTAAATTTAATGGTGGTGAAGCTGGTAAAAGTATAACATTTGGTTCTAGCGATTTTGTTGTTGATCAAGTTTATACTAAAATTGGTAAAGTAGAAAATACAAATGTAAATTCTATCACTGTTAATGGTGTAGAATATAATAATAAAAATGTTTCTATAAGTATTGATAATAATGCATTTATTGTAGCACCTAGATTTGTTATAATGGATGATGAACTTTATGTTTCAACTACACATTTAATGGCATTAAATAAAGCTGAGGTTACAATCATATGTGATGGTGTTACTTATACAGTAACTACTGGAATTGATGAAAAAGAAATTAAAGATCTTGTAATTAAATCAGTAACTACTTCAGGAGAAGATAGTGATGAAAAGAATAAAGCTGTTTTAAATACAGAAACTGATCCTTATACCATTACCCATACAACTAATAATGGTAAAAATGCTATTTTAATTGATGTCTATTATGATAGTACTTTGTTAAAAGGAAAAGAAAATTATATGTATAGTTTAGCTGCTAATGGTAATATGGGTATTACAGCCATGGAAGATAATCATACTTATGGAGCTTACACATTAGCGTATGGTCAACCTGCTACAGCTACAGATGCTTATGAACAAGAATATACATTAATTGTTCCAGGTAAAGGAACTGTAAAATTTAATTTAATTGTTGTTCCATATGTAGAACAATAATTATAATATTAAAAAATATCGAGGTTTTATACTCGATATTTTTTGGCTTTCAATATCAAAATATCTCATATACTATAAATATTACTCATACTATAAATTTTAAATTAAAAAAAATACTAGAATTCACTTCATTCTAGTGCAAAAAATACTGAGACAATATATCAGTATTTTTAATTGTATTTATATGTTATTATATCAAAAATAAAAGAATACACTTTTTTGTGTACACTTTTATCTTGCAACTTCAATATAATATCTTATTATTTTTTATTTCTTTTAATTAAATCTTCAACAATGATATAAACCATTGTGCTGGGATTTGCTTCTATTGAAAATAAATTTCTCTTTAATTTTTTATGATAATTTATTTGTTCTTTTGAGTTTTTAATAGC
>CANQZQ010000100.1 GCA_947628375.1 uncultured Bacilli bacterium | reverse complement strand
GAGAAGTAGCACAGCTTGGTAGTGCGCGTGGTTTGGGACCATGAGGTCGCAGGTTCGAATCCTGTCTTCTCGACCAAATTGAATGAGAACCGTTATAGGTTAGAAATAGAAGTACATAGAAATTTTTATGTACTTTTTATTTTTAAACCGCGCGTTTCCAAAACTTAAAAAGAAAAAGAGGTGAAAATCCTGAAAATAGATATAATATTAAATGAGCTTTTAAAAAAAACTCAATATTCCAGCTTATGGATTGAAACAATAAACCTTAAAGAACTTGACAAGAAAAGCCTAAATCGTTTATAATTTTCTTTGTTAGAAGGTGGTTCAATGTATAATGATCGAATCTATTTAACTCCTCAGGAAATTTTAGAAAAAGAATTTAAAATTGATGCAAGGGGATATCGCCCTCAAGAAGTTGACAAATTTCTTGATATGGTTATTCGTGATTATACAGAATTTAATTCTATAATAAAAAGATTAGAAAAAGAAATAAAAGATATTACTGACGATAATAATAAATTAAAACATGATATACTTTTATTAAAAGAGCAACTAGATGTAAGTAAATCACTAGAAAATAAAAATCAAACCATTAATAATGTTGATTTATTAAAAAGAATAAGTCAATTAGAAAAAGTGGTTTTTGGTAAAGAAAATTAATATTCAGACAAATGCTGCATTAATTAGTAATGTAGAGGAAAGTCCATGCTCGCACAATCTGTGATGATTGTAGTGTTTGTGCTTAGGGAAAAAATAACCTAAGGTAGTTGATACTAACGGCGTTGAACATATCTTTGAAAGATATAAGTAAATATAAAGTGCCACAGAAACGTAGTTATTTGGTAACAAATAAATGAAACGCGGTAAACCCCACAAGCGAGAAACCCAAATTATGGTAGGGGAGTTATAAAAAAGAAATCAAACTTTTTTATAAATGCTTATAGCATAGATAAATATTTGTCACTTCTTATGAAGTACAGAACATGGCTTATTAATATTAATTTATTTAAATTTAAGGAGTGAAAATTTTGGAAGAAATAGCCGAACTTTTAAGAGAAACAAGAAAAGAGGCTGGCATAGAACTTTCTGAGGTTAGTAAAGATTTAGACATAAATGAAGTTATGTTGCAAAATATTGAAGAAGGTAAAATTGGTTCTTTTAAAGATGTATTTACTTTAAAAAATTATATTTCAAATTATGCAAAATATTTAGGATTAGAATCAAATAAAATAATTGATGAATTTAATGAATATTTATTTGAATATACATCTAAAATTCCAGTCAAAGAATTAGAAAAGACAATTGAACTTAATACCAAAGAAGAGATTACCGAAGGAAAAATTGTTTCGCCTTATACATTAGAAAAACCTAAAAGTAAAAAGGGCGTATATATCTTATTTTATATTCTTATATTTCTTTTAGTCCTTTTAGCAATTTTTTGGTCTGTTAATCAAATTACTGTTGAAAAGACTAATGCCTATGTTTTTAATTATAGAAAGTAGTGAATAAAATGAAAATGAATTTACCAAATAAAATTACTATTATAAGAATTATTTTAGCCATTATAATGATAATAATTTTATTAATACCTTGGTACGATTTAGGTATTAAATTTACCACATTTTATATAAACGGAGTCACTGTAAATTTAAAATATATTATTACAGGAGTAATTTTCTTAATAGGATCTATTTCAGATTTTATAGATGGATACATTGCAAGAAGTAGAAATATAGTTACAGATTTTGGCAAGGTAGCCGATGCTATTGCAGATAAAATATTAGTAAATGGTCTATTAATTATTCTTGCTTACGATCGATTAATTCCTGTATTAATTCCTGTTGTAATAATAACTAGAGACATAATTGTTGACTCTTGTAAAATGCTATCTGGTTCTAAAGGAAAAGTAGTTGCAGCCAGTAAACTTGGTAAATTAAAAACAATTTGTATGATGGTTGGAGTAACATTGCTATTATTTGGTAATATTCCATTTGCATTTGTAAGTATTCCGTTAGATATGATTTTAATATTAATTGCAACTATTCTATCTGTTATAAGTGGCTGTCAATATTTTTACAATACAAAGCCTTACTTATTATCAACTGCCGAAAAAAGCTAAAAAAGCTTTTTTATTTTTTATTATTTTTATGATTAAACGTGATATAATAACATTATAATTGGTAGGTTGTTTATGAGTAGTAATTTAAAAAAGAAAAAAATTATTATTATTGGAATTTGCTTAATATTAATTTTAATTTTATTAATAGTAGGTATTTTTGTGCCTCAAATTAAATTTGATATAATTGGCAATCCTAGTTTAACTATAGAGGTTGGCACAGAGTACAATGATTCAGGAGCTAAAGCATATATTGAAAATATTTTTGGTAAAAAAGAAATTTCTGTCACGACTATCAATGATGTTGATTCAACTAAATTAGGAAAGTATAAAATTACCTATATTGCTAAAGCCAAAGGAATGATAAAAAAAGAGACTAGAAATATAAAAGTAGTTGATACAACGCCACCAGAAATAAATATCCCTGCTGAAATAAAAGCTTGTAAAAATAATAAAACTTTTAATATAAATGCCCAAGCAGAAGATAAGTACGATGGCGATTTAACTAATGAAATTAAATATCATGTAGTTGATGATATAATTTATTTAAATGTAAGTGATTCATCTCACAATGAAAAGAAAACTGAAAGTAAATTAATATATATTGATAGTGAAAAACCAGAAATAAGCTTAAATGGTAGTGCAACAATATACCTAACTTTAAATGAATCTTATGTAGAATATGGCGCTACAGCCGTAGATTCATGCGATGGTGATATATCAAAAAACATAAAAATAAGTGGTAAAGTTGATAATACCAAAGAAGGAACATATTTTATAAAATATCAAGTTAAGGATTCTTTTGGAAACGATGAAACCATAACCAGAAAAATAATAGTAAGTTCTACTAAAACAAGTAAAGTAACAAATGGCAATATCTATCTAACATTTGATGATGGCCCAGGTCAATATACAGCTTCTTATCTAGATTTACTTGCCAAATACGATATAAAAGCCACTTTTTTTGTCACTGGCCAATTTCCTAAATATTTTGACTTAATCACAAGAGAGTATGAAGAAGGGCATACAATAGGAATACATACTTATTCTCACAAATGGAATATTTATGAAAGTATTGATACTTATTTAGAAGATTTTCAAAAAATTGAAAAAGTTATTTATGAAAAAACGAATTATCACCCTCAATATTTTCGATTTCCGGGTGGATCTTCAAATACAATAAGTAGGAGATATTGCCAAAACATTATGACTGATTTATCAAAAATTATGACAGAAGAAGGTTATACTTATTTTGACTGGACTTTTGACAGTGGTGATACAGTTAAGGGAAAAAATACCAAAACAGAAATAGTTAAAACAGTAAAAAGTTATTTAAAAGGTAATGGTAATTACATTATCCTAATGCATGATTTAAAAAAATCTTCTTTAGAAGCTCTTCCAGAAATAATAGAATATGCATTAAAACAAGGTTATGAATTTAAAAAAATAGATGAAAACACGCCAATTGCTCATTTTAAAATTGCTAATTAAATAAACCCAATCAATAATTATTTTGTATCATAATATAAATTAGAAAGGAATTTATTTATGGAACAAAAGAAATTTGAATTTAACCAAGATACCAGCTATGAAGGAACAACAAATATGGGAATGGATATGAATCAAGGAATGGGATGTTGTGATATGAATTACATGGGACAACAAGCAATGATGTGTCAACCAATTCAAGAGTGCCCACAAGAAAGAGTTTGTCATAGATATATGTGTTATGAAGTTCCTCATATTATGCCATGTAATACTAGAATAATAAATCATCATATTTATAGACATACATATACCCCATGCTATACAACATGTGAAGAAAATGTTGTATCCAATGTTTACGATAGAAAATGTTGTTTTTAAAAAGTCTCTCTAAAGAGATTTTTTAATTTAATTACAGTAATAAGGAGTGAAAAATAAAAATCACTCTTTTTTAATTAGGAAAAGAAAAATAAAAGAAAATAAAAAAATTT
>CANQZQ010000099.1 GCA_947628375.1 uncultured Bacilli bacterium | reverse complement strand
ATCTTTCTTGCTTCGACATATGTTCGCTTATTTTAATCTATATTTTTGTTGTATGACTTTCCTATTATATAAAAAAATGACACTTAATTCTTCACTGAATTAAATGTCTAAACAATATTAATTGGGTAGACATTCAACTCGCAAAAACTGAATGTTCCCTTTTTTATTTTATGCAAGTTTCCTTGACATATTCATAATAACATAAAAACGACTTTTTGACAAGTCATTTTATATTGTTACTCGAAAAGTCCGAGTTTCCTATCAATCTGGTGGAGTAGAGGAGAGTCGAACTCCTGTCCAATATAATCTATAAAATGATATCTACAAGTTTAGCTGGAATTTATTTTATTATATAGACAACTCCAACACATTTTCTATATAACAAGATTAATTATTAATTCATTATTTTACATTAATCAAATAAAATAATATATCTTGTATAAATGAACCTTATATATTCTCTACAAGCAAAGATTATATAAAGTGCTCCTACGCGTTAATTTTAAGCGTATGTTGGAGCGAAAGCATAACTTTCGTTATTTATTTTTTTTTGCATTTAAGGTATGCCTACCACTTGCAATCATTTCTAGTTTTTACATGTCGAAACCAAACTACCCCGTAAGTAAATTATAGCATATTTTTGTTCGTTTGTAAAATGCCATATATTAGAAAAATGTTGAAAACTATTAAGTTTTCAACATTAACAAATACTTGATGTAGATGAAGCATTTAAATCTAAATCTGCAAATTCTTTTTTTAAATATAGAGGATAAGCTGCAGCTCCAATCATCGCGGCATTATCGGTACAATAAATAAATTCTGGTAAATTAAGTTTGGCTTTATATTTATCACAAACTTTTTGAATTTCTCCCCTTAAATATTTATTAGCGGATACTCCCCCAGCAATAATAACATTTTTTATTTTAGTTTCTTTTAAAGCTTTTTCTAACTTTCTAGTAAGTTCTTCAACTGCAGCTGTTTGAAATGAACATGCTAAATCAGCTTTATTTATTTCATTACCTCTTTGGCGTTCATTATTTACTAAATTTATCACACTACTTTTAAGACCACTATAACTGAAGTTATAAGTATCATCATTTGCCATTTTAGGAAGTTTATAAGTATTTTCTCCTTCTCTAGCCAATTTTTCAATATTTGGGCCACCGGGATATTTTAAACCGATTACCCTTGCTACTTTATCAAATGCTTCTCCAATGGCATCGTCTTGAGTTTCGCCAAGAAGTTCAAATTTATAATCATCTTTCATTTTAATAAGCTCAGTATGGCCACCACTTATAACTAAAGCTAATGAAGGAAATTTTAACTTATCATCGATTTTATTAGCATATATATGCCCAATTAAGTGATTTACTTTTATTAATGGTAAATCATAAACATATGATAATACTTTAGCAAATTCTACTCCCACTAAAAGAGAGCCTAAAAGACCTGGAGAATAAGTTACCGCAATGGCATCGCAATCACTAACTTTCATATGAGCTTTATTTAGTGTTTCTTCTAAAACCATTGTAATATTTTCGGTATGCATTCTTGATGCTATCTCCGGAACTACACCACCAAAATTAGCATGAGTATCCATTTGCGTTAAAATAGTTAAGGCCACTACTTCACTACCATTTTTAACTATAGCTATACTAGTTTCATCACAAGACGTTTCAATACTTAAAATATAAACATCTTTCACTTTATCACCTTCTTCATTATATTGGCATCAATGCCTTGATAATATTTTTTTCTAATGTTAATAATTTCATAACCAAATTTTTTATATAATTTTAAAGCTTTTTCATTATTTACAGCTACTTCTAAATATATTACATCATTTTTTTGTAAATAATTATCTTCAAAATATTTAAGTAATTTAGTACCAATTCCTCTACTTCGACTATTTATATCAACAACAATCATTTCTAATTCATAATAATCAATATTTTTATAAACTAAAATAAATCCTTTAACTATGTTTTCTTCAAGATAAACTAAAATTATATATTTATTATTTTCAAGATAACTAGCAACATTATAAGATTTAGAAAAAGTGTTTGAAACTAAATTACCTAAATCATTAATAATTTCTATATCTTCAATCCTAGCGTTTCTTATCATTTTTCCACAGCAATTTTTTTAACATAGATTGGATTGACTTCATGAGGATTTAAAGAATCCTTTGTTAAAGTATAAGCAAGTATTTTATCATAATTAAATTTAATATCAGTTATAACATGATATTTATTAGAATACTCTTCAAATTCTTTATTATTTAGATAGACATAATCGCCAATTAAATTAATAGTATGATCAAAAATGCCTATATAATAACCATTTTTATCACTAAAGCCAACAATCTTTTCGCTTTCATCTGTACTTAGAGCTAAGCATTCTAAAGAAGATATAGTTCTAATTGGAATATTTAAAGTATAAGCAAGTGTTTTTGCTACAGTTACTCCAAGTCTAACACCAGTAAATGATCCAGGGCCATTAACAACAATTATTGAATTTATTTCTTTTTTATCAACTATTTTTTTTATAATTGGCATTAATACTCGACTATGTTCTTTTTCATTTTCTACTATTTCTTTTTTAATAATCTTTCCATCTTGATACAAAATTACTACTATATCATTTAAATGTGTATCGATAAATAAATCCATATTAATCACCTATAAAACTGATTCACATAATTCTTCGTAAATTCGTCCATATGGTTTAAATAATAAAACCCTCGTGTTTTCATCAACAATTTTAAAGACTATTTCTAATCTTTCTTCAGGTAAATCATTTTTAATTAGTTCAGACCATTCAATAATGGTTATGCCACCTTTATTATAATAATCTTTAATACCCAGATCTTCTGATACTTCATCTAAACGATAAACATCCATATGGTATAGAGGCATTTCACCATTTAAATATTCTTTAATAATATTGAAGGTTGGACTTGTGATATTATCTTCTATACCTAAAGCTTTAGCAAAACCTTTAACAAAAACTGTTTTACCACTACCTAGTTCACCATCAAGACAAATCACCATATTAGGAAATTTTTCACTTTCAATATTTTCTGCTAGATTTAGCGTATCATCTAAATCTTTTGACACATATTTAAAATCCATAATCTCACCTATTTAATTATAAATAAAAAGTCCTGTTTAAACAAGATAATTATTATTATTTAACACAATTAAACATTTATATTTTTTTTATACGTGATAAATTATCCTCAATATCTTGATTTACAATATAAAAATAATTAGTCAAAGATTCTTTAACCCTACTTTTAAATTCGCTTGACATAATATTATTTATAATGATTTTAGTTTTAATGTTAAGTCTAATTTTACCATTATTTATTTTAAATATTAAGTTATCTTCATCAATCTTTAAAAATCTTATAATTGATTTAATTTGATTAATATCATCTTGTGTAAATGAACGAATTTTGATAAAGGTTACATTATATACTTTATGAAAGCATTTTTTTGGTTTATTATTTAATTCCCTGTAATAAGGAGCAAATGAAATTTCTCCATCTTGCTCGCAACTAATTATTTTAACTATACCTAATCTATCACAATACTTTAAAAAATAAGTAGTTAAAGCTTGACTAAAACTATCATAGCAAATATTATTTTCAGATGTATATTCTTCTAAATCTTGAAAAAGGTTAAAAATAGAAATAAAATATAAAAGCGTAGCATTGTTATAAAATATTCCTTTTAAATATAAAGATAAAGAAGTAAGGTTTTGATTAATTGAATAACAATAATCATAGCCTAAAGGGGGGATTACTTCTTTTTCAAGAAAAAATCCATAATTATTCTTTTTCATAAAATCAAAACCTCCTAACAGATATATATATTAGCATATTTTTAGGCAAAAAAAAACTGGCGACTACCTATTTTTGCTTTCACTATCTTCGGCGTATTAGTGCTTAACTTCTCTGTTCGGGATGGGAAGAGGTGTATCCACTAAGCTATTGTCACCAATAAAGGATTTTGTCCTTTAAAAACTTGATAATGCGTCATCAAACAATTAAATAAATTAAAAGTTAAATCGTCGAATTATTAGTACTAGTCAGCTCAACGTATCACTACGCTTCCACCTCTAGCCTATCAAC
>CANQZQ010000098.1 GCA_947628375.1 uncultured Bacilli bacterium | reverse complement strand
GGTTGGTTCTTGGACGAAGATAGGCTTGCTCTCTTAAAAACTCTCTAGTGTGTCTTTTAGGTTGAATAGGATAATCTTCAGGACAATCACCTAAAAGAGTGATATTACTTGCTTGCATTTCGACATCTTGATTACCCTTAGACTCAACAATTTTTCCGGTTACAGAAATAGCACAACCAACTAATAATTTTTGGATTTCACTAAAATTAGTTAATGATTCATCGTAAACTACTTGTAAATGTTTTTGATGCGTTCCATCGGAAAAATCAATAAAACCAAAAGTCTTTTGATCACGATGATTTCTAATCCAGCCACAAATAGTTACTTCTTTATCTAAATATTTTTTACTATCTTGAAATAAATCTCTTAAATCCATTTTTTCATTTCCTTTCTTTTTATGGTGTAAGTCTAGATGGCCCTCTAAAGATGAACATTTCTTCTTTTAAAGATGGTATACCAAGTAAAAGCATGGTAAGTCTATCAACTCCAATCGCAAAACCACCATGAGGAGGACAACCATATTTAAAGAATTGTAAATAAAATTCAACATCTTTAGCTAAGCCTTTCTCATCGGCTTGTTTTTTTAACTCTTCATATCTATGTTCTCTTTGAGCTCCGGTTGTTATTTCTGTTCCCTTCCAAATAAGATCAAAACCTTGGGGAATATCATCTTTTCGCATATGGTAAAATGCTCTTTTTGTTTTAGCAAAATCTGTTACAAAAATAAATTCATGACCATAAACATCCATAGCATATTTACTAGTTAATTTTTCGGCTTCAGCATTCATATCGCCAATATCAAATGCCGGTATTTCATAATTATATCTTTTATTTAATTCTTGATATAAATCTTGTAATTTAATTCTAGGAAATGGTCTAGTTGGAATTATAACATCTTGATTAAATAGTTCTTTTATTTCTTTCCCATATAAATTTTTTACATTAGTAAGTCCTGCAATTAATAATTCTTCTTCCATATCCATTACATCTTCATATGAATCAATATAGGCAAATTCTAAATCAAATGAAGTAAATTCAGTAGTATGTCTATTGGTATTAGAATTTTCGGCTCTAAAGGCTGGAGCTATTTCAAATATCTTTTCAAGGCCGCTAGCAATAGCCATTTGCTTATAAAATTGAGGACTTTGAGCAAGATATGCTTTACGATCAAAATATTTTACTTCAAAGACATCACTACCTGATTCTGAGGCAGTAGCAATTAATTTTGGTGTATGAATTTCGGTAAAATTTTCTTTAATTAAAAAACTTCTCATTCCATCAACAAAAGCTGATTGGACTTTAAGCATCAAATTGTTTTTATCACTTCTAAGATCAATCCAACGATAATCAAGTCTGGTATCAATATTAGCTGTTTCATCAATTGGTAACATCAAAGCTTTACTTAAAACTTTGACTTCTTCAGGAATAAACTCTTTACCACCATTTTTAACGTATTCACTTAGTTGCATATGTCCTTTAAACTCTAAAATACTATTTTGTAAAACACCATTTAAAGCATTTACGATATCTTTATTTTTTTCTTTATCAATTGATACTTGAATTTTTCCACTGGCATCTTTTAAAATAATAAAAATCATATATTTAGTATCTCTTATAGTCTCAGCCCAACCACTTATTCTTGTTTTTTCATTTTCTTTTATATTATTAATTAATTCTCTTTTCATAATTTCTCCTTCATTATATTAATTTGAAAATAATTGAACCCAATAGTAATAATATTCACTGGCTTTTTCAGTAAATATACCTATACCTATTTTAGTAAAACTTGAATTTATCATATTAGCATAATGGACACTAGAATTTTTCCAATTTTCAGCTGCCGATTTAACGGTTGCTTCTCCCGCTGTTAAATTCTCGCCTTTAATACTTGCACGTATACCTAAATCGTCAAAAACTGTATAGCATTCACTTCCATTAGGTCTAGTATGAGAAAATTTACTACCATATGCAATTTCTAAAGCTCTAACTGTTGCAGCAATTGATAAATTTCGATCAATTGTTAATGGTTCTATTCCTTTTTCAGCGCGATAAGAATTAACGTACTTTAGCATTTCATTTTGCTTATTTAAATTACTATCAACAATTTTGGTTGCTTCACTTAATAAAGATTTAGTATTGCCATTATATGTTTTGAAATAAATTTTGTAAGAAGATCCAGAATAAACTTTTTCGGTAGTATTATCACTATATTTTAAAATAAAATAATTATTTACTTCAACTAATTTAGTACCATATTTATAATCTGTTTTTGCTCCTTCTTCTTCGACAAAGTCCATATCTACTAAATCTTTAGAAGGATTAATATTATCTGGTAATTGGTTTGCGGAAGGCTTTTTAGAACTTGAATTATTTTTATTGGTTGTATTTTTCTTTTCTTCTTTTTTATTAACTTTTAAAATAAATTCTTCTTCTTTTTTATTATTACTACTATCAACGGCAACATATTTTAAATTATAACTACCTTCTTTATTAAAGTCATATTCACCTTCAACTGTTGCCTTTATTTCTTCTAAAGAATTATCAGTTACTGTGACATTTTTTAAAAGATCAATTTTACTACCAACCGTAGTAGTAATTTCCTTGGAAAAATTTATTTTAGGAACAGTTGTATCTTTAATATTTATATTAAATTTGTATTCTTTTTCTTCATCGTTTTCTTTATATTTTATAATTAATTCTTTATTTCCTAATATACTAGTATCAACTTTTTCGTTATTACTTATAATTTCTAAATTATTACTATTTTTTATAAAAGATAATAAAGAAATTTCGCTATTTATTTCGACGTCTAAATTATCTATTAATTCAAGCTTTTCTTGATAATTATTATCATTATTACTGTTATTATTATTTAAATTTTTTTCTTTATTATTTATAAATAGTAAAGCGCCTACTACTAATAAAATGATTAATAAAATAATTATAAAAATTATTATTCGCTTTTTAGTATTTTTCTTTTCATTTTTTAAATTTTTCATAATAACTCCTACAAATTACTTACAATATAATCAACTATTTCGGAAATATCTACTTTAACCTCTTCTTTAGTATGATTATCTTTAACATTAACTAAACCCATTTTTAAATCTTCATTATTTAGTATAATTAATAACTTAGCGTTTAAACGATCAGCTTCATTAAACTCTGCTTTTAAATTTTTATTCAAAGAGTTTGTTTCGGTAACTACGCCATTTAATCTTAAACTTTGTACTATATCAATAGCATGTAATTTTTCTTCTTCGGAAACATACATAACATAGCAATCAATTTCTCTTTGAATGCTCTTATATAAATCAATTTCTTTTAACATGGCAATAATTCGGTCAATTCCACAGGCAAAACCAATTCCATAAGAATCAGGTCCCCCTAATTCTTTAATTAATTTATTGTATCTTCCCCCGCCACCTAAAACACTTTGTCTAGTATCATCATTATCAAGGGAGACTATTTCAAAAACAGTGTGGTCATAATAATCAAGACCTCTTACTATTTTAGGATTAACTTCATAATCGACCTCTAATAAATCTAAATATCTTAAAACAGTATCAAATCTTTTTTTAGCAGATTCTGTTAAATAATCAATTGTTTTAGGAGCATTTTTTAAAATATCGCTATCTTCATCTATTTTACAATCAAGGATTCTTAGTGGATTAGTTTTAAATCTTTCTTTACAATCATCACATAATTTATCTAAATGTGGTTCTAAATATTTAACTAATGCTTCTTTATATTTAATTCTTGATTCTTCATCACCTAAAGAATTAATATTAACTTGTAAATTACTGATATGAAGGGATTCTAATATTTTATATTGTAGACTAATTACTTCGGCATCAATTATAGGATCATTACTACCTAATACTTCTACTCCAAATTGGGTAAATTCTCTTAATCTTCCTGTTTGAGGACGTTCATAACGATACATTGTCCCATTATAATAGTATTTCTTAATATCAGGTTGAGCATATAATTTATTTTCTAAATAGCTTCTTACTACTCCCGCTGTTCCTTCTGGTCTTAATGTTAAATTACGATCACCTTTATCTTTAAAATCATAAGTTTCTTTTCTTACGATATCAGAAGTTTCTCCCACTGTACGATGAAATAATTCACTAGCCTCAAAAATTGGTGTTCTAATAAATTCATAATTATAAGCACTCATCATAGTACTTACAACTGAGTTTACATACTCCCATAAAAGAGAATCACTTCCTGTAATATCAATGGTTCCTTTTGGTTTAGTTATCATTTTATCAAATCCTTTCTAAAAAATAAAAAGACCTATTCATAAGGGCGAGTCTTCCCGCGGTACCACCTTACTTTAGGTCTTAAAATTTATCACACTAAGTGCGTTTCTATTTATCTAAAAGTGTCTTCATTTATTAAATTATTTGACTTTCCCACCAACCGTCTTCTCTTTAAAAATTCATTTAATAAATTACTTGTCTTTTTATAGAAAATACTTATATTCTAATTTTATTACTTTTTTTAATTATCGTCAACCAAGAATTTGTTTAAGTTTCCGTATTTTTAAAATTTTAAGTACGATTTTGATAATTTAAGATTTACATGTCAAATAATATTCTATTT
>CANQZQ010000097.1 GCA_947628375.1 uncultured Bacilli bacterium | reverse complement strand
GAAGAAATTTTCCCTATTGTAAAGCCAAAAGAAAAGAAGATGTCAAGAAAATAATTTATTTATTTTCTAACATCCCCATTTTATTTTATTAATATAATCACAAATTATTTCAGCTGTTTTTTCTTTACCAATACTAGAATCAATACATAAATTATAATTTTGAGCTTGACCCCATTCATGTCCCGAAATCATTTCATAATAACTAGCCTGATTTTTATCAGAATTAGCAATATGTTTTTGGGCTTTTTCTTTAGAATCATGATACATACTCATTATTTTATTAACCCGGTAAGAAAGAGGAGCCGAAATAAATATCGAAACTAAATTAGGATTATCTTTTAAAATGTAATCGGCTGCTCTTCCAACAATTACACAAGATCCTTTTTCAGCAATTTTCTTAATAATTTTTTCTTGAGCCATAATAGCATATTTAACTGGAGATGTTGTTAGATATAAATCATGTAATAAATCTTCACTATGATTAATGCTAGAAATAAATTCTTGATCTAAACCACTTTCTTTAGCTGCAAGAGCGGTAACCTCTTTATAATAATAAGGAATATTTAGTTTTTTAGAAACTAGTTCTCCAATAGCTTTGCCTTGACTACCATGACTACGTGATATTGCAATAATTACCCCTGGTTTAGATTCCTTTAAATAAACTTTTTCATCAAATACTTTAATGTCATCAAGTTTTTTAAAGAAATTAATTATTAAAATAATTGTAACAATTATTCCTAAAAAATCGGCGATGGGAGAGGCAATTAAAACGCCTTTTATACCAAAGAAACGAGGAAGAATAATAACAAGTGGAACAAAAAAACAAATATCTCTTGCTAATGAAACAATGGCAGATGCAAATGGCTTACCAACTGCTTGAAAGAAAATAGAAGACATTTTAATTAAGCAAGTAAATGTTACTAACATTAAAAATAATCTAAATGTTAAAGTAGCAAATTCCATATATAATTCTTCATTAGAGCCAAAAATACTAATAATAGTTTCTGGTGATAATTCAAAGATAATAGTTGATATTACTCCAACAATAAAGGAAGTTATTAAAACTATTTTAAAAGTTTCTTTAACTCTTTTGATATTTTTTGCCCCATAATTATACCCTAATATTGGTTGAGCTCCTAAAATTATACCCACAATAATATTAATAACTATCGAAAACACTTTCATTGTAATGCCAATAACCGCAATGGGAATATCGGCCCCGTATTTACTTAATGCTCCATATTTTGCAAGCATGATATTACAAACAAGAGAAATAATAACAATACTCATTTGTGTAATAAATGTTGATATACCTAGTTTAATAACATTCTTAAAAATATTAAAATGCATTTTAAAACTTTTTAAAGTTAGTTTAAAAGTTTTCGTTTTAGTATAATAAATAATGGAGACAATTAAAGTAGCAATTTCTCCAATTACCGTGGCATAAGCTGCTCCTTTTATTCCTAGGGAAAAAGTAAAAATAAAAATGGGATCTAAAATGATATTAATAATTGCCCCAACTAATGTTGCGACCATAGAAAATTTAGGTGAACCATCAGCTCTAATAACAGCATTCATGCTATTACCTACCATATAAATAGGAATACCTAGTAAAATAATTAAATAATAATCTCTAGCTAGAGCAATACTTTTGGCACTTGCCCCAAATAAATAAAGCAGTTGATTTTCAAAAATTAATCCTAATATTAAAAATATAAGACTAATAATAAAAGTAACTAAGATACTATTACCTATCGCTTGATGAGCATTTTCAGCATCACCTCTTCCTTGACATAAAGAAAGATATGCTGCAGCACCATCACCAAAACACCAAGCAAAAGCTACAGCAATAATTGTTATAGGATATACTACTCCTGTGGCAGCATTTCCTAAATAACCTAAATTACTATTGCCAATAAATATTTGATCAACAATATTATATAAAGAACTAATTAATAAAGATAAAATACATGGTATAGAAAATCTAAAAAGTAATTTAGATATTTTTTCGCTACCTAAAAATTTGTTTTCTTCTGTTTTCATAAAATTCCTTTCTATCTATCCTTTAGAGCAAAAAAAGATGCGTAAAAACAATCTTGTTTTTACGCACCTTGGCTGGATCAGACCTTTAAAGTATACAACTTTTAAAAAATTTTTGCAAATGTTTTTTTAATTTTTTTTAACTAAATTATAACTCTTATCAATTAATTTAAAAATTATTTTATTATCAACTAATTTTTTTATTTCATCAGCATCTATTTTTAAGTCAATTATTTCAATTAAATCATGGCTTTTAAACCCTAACTTATCTTTAGTAACAGTCATAATAATACCAAACCATTTTAAATTATCTGGACATCTTATGGCACTATTACTATCATCATCCCATAAAAATTCTGGTTTAACATTATAATTATTTTCTATATATCCAACAATATCTTTAGTTTGTTTATATTTAAATATTTCTTTATCAAAGCAATTATCAATTATTTCATCTATTTTATTTAAATATAATTCTCTTATCTTTCCAACATATTCACCATTTATATCTTTAATTTTAACTAAAAAATATTCTTCATTAGTTTTTAAATCAATAACTTTACTATCTAATATATTATTTTCATAAATAACTATTATTTTAAATTGATTTTTTAAAAGTATATCTTCATAATAGAAACTATTATCTTTTTTAATAAAACCATATTTTAATAATTTCTTAATATTTATTTTTCTTTTATTTAAATCTTTCATAATTCTAGTATATCATAAAAAGACAAAAGAATAATTTTATTGCTGTGATATTATAAATGGTTCCGTTGAAGTACCAATGCCTTCAAATATTTTAACGTTAGATTTAAGATAGAAGACTGAGCGAATTGAATTGCTGCCATACAATGTTCCACCCCCGAGTAACATCGCGGCCATGGTTCCATCTGGTTTAACACCCCACGCACTGTAATCATCATCTTCTTCACGTCCATTTCGAGCCATGGTCCACTCATATTGATAATCAGCACTTTTTCCATCATTACTTATATGCATCCAACTATTTTTACAAGATGTATTTGAATAGCAATTTGTATTCGTTGAATCTGTTCCGGAAGGAGCATATGAATAATAATAATCGCTTACATACATAAGTCCCACAGCTGCTTGCGCTTTTGCTTTCCATAAGCTGGCATCTTCACCATAGTTTTGTTGTACTGCTTGTTGCCCAGATTCTATTTTATATATTTCATCAGCAGATTTATCTAAATTAATATTAAAAATTCCTCCATATAACCACTCATGATTACTATCTATTTTGTTATACCAAGTAGTATTTCCTGTGGTTTTTATATATTGTACATTACTTGTTTCACTATTTATGAATAAATTGGTGTTACCATAAATTCCATGTGTAGTTCCTGTCCCTTGCCCATTCAATCTCTTAAATAAATCTGATTCTGGCCAAGTTATATCTTTTGCATAACTTTTATGCCATTCGTAATAATTTTCATACCCTTCGTTTTCTGTGATAGCTGTATTTTTTATAAGTTTCATTTGGCCATCTTCTGTTATTCCTATTATTCTATATATGTAGTCATTGTCTAAATCAATACCTGTTTCAGTTTTCTTTACACATTGTGATGGATCATTATATCCAAAACATACAAAGTTATCAACGATGTTATCACATCCATTACCATTGCTATCTCCGGCATTGCATCCTCCAACAAATCGATACATATCACCTAATAACTTTTCACTTAGCCCACTTGGTTTTTGAGCAAGTACATATTCTCCTGCTGATGGAACTCCTGCTTTTACACTGTCCTCTGGATTATTTACTACTACACTTATTATATTTTCAAATGTCTTTCCCTTGGTTGAATTATTTTCTCCTCCTTCATTGTAATCTATCCACATATATATCTCATATGTTATTGTACTATCTTTTGTTATCTTTTCTTTATCTATTACATATGTATTTTTGTAATTATAATCTTTTGTCTCATCCATACTATTTAATTTGTTATCTATTAATTTCTTAGTTGTTGTATTATCTTTTAATTTATTTATTTCATTTAAAAAGTTAGTTTCTATTAGCGTTTCATTATTTTTATCAATCTTTGTCTTTATTTTACTGGCTGGTATATTTAGATTTTCTTCATCTTCATCTTCATAATTTGATAATGTTGTTATTACTAAACTATAATCGACATCATCGTTACTACAATTATTTTTTATTGTTATTGTTATTGGATTAACATTATCCATGGCATATTCATCTGTTATTGGATAATTATATTGCAATTCTACTTTGTTTTCAGTTAAGCTTACATCTATACATCCTGTCTTACCCTTTAAAATAACATTTGCTGTTGTTTTATTACTATCCACTGCATTAAAATAAGCATAACTTATTCCCAGACTTCCAATTAAAAGGGTTATGAGTATTACGGCCCATAAAACTTTTAATTTATTTTTTAATACCCCCCCCGAGCGAACAATATTTTGTCTTTCCATAACTATCCTCTTTCTATTTTTCTATTACTTTTATATTATCACAACTTTTATGATTTGGAAATAATAATTTAATTTAAGTTTCCGTATTTTTAAAATTTTAAGTACGATTTTGATAATTTAAGATTTACATGTCAAATAATATTCTATT
>CANQZQ010000096.1 GCA_947628375.1 uncultured Bacilli bacterium | reverse complement strand
TAAATTGCCTTTAAACCCTTCAAGGGTTTACGTGCTTAAGCACGTGGCCTGAACCTTTTTTTCGAAACGGTCAACTATCTGTCTAAAATTTCTTTTTTCAAACACTAAATTGGCATTTTATTATATTACTTTTTCACATCTTTTGACGCTTTATTTTGACGTTTATTTTAAATTAACAATTGTTTCTCCTAAATTCCAATTATTTAAATTATATTTTAAAACTAACTGATGATTTTTTAATATATTATGAACTTCTTTAGTAATAATATTTGTACTCTTACCATGGATAATAATCACTTCTTTATTTCCCATTTTATAATTATCTTTTAAAAATTCATTAACTAAAGCATACACTAAAGCTAATTCTTCACCATGCAAATCTAATTTTGGCGTCTTACTATTTAACATTTGGCATAGCTTCCGTTTGTTCTTTTGTATCTATTGCTCCATTGCTTTCTTTATTTGCTTCTCCATTTGAAGTATTGTTGTTTGGTGTATTTTGAGTATTTTGAGCATTTTGATTATTTGGATTATTTTGAGCTCCAAATTTAGCATCATAATAATTAGATACATCAATTAAAGCAGGAATTGAATTTCTTGAAGTTAGTTTTGTAGTACTCATTGAGGCTGCTATAGAAGCATAAGCCAATGATTTTTCTAAGCCAAAATTTCTTGCCATACAATAAACAAAAGCCCCAACAAATACATCTTTAGCCCCATTAGTATCAATTATGGCTGTTCTTACTGGTGGCATAATTTTAACTTGACCATTAATTGAGTAAATAACTCCTCTTTCTTTCAAAGTAATTATTATTTCTGATTTAGCAAATTTTTGCTTTAATTTATTATAAATATTTACTAATGTTGCACTATTACTAAAATCAAATTTTATTCCGGTAATTTTTTCAGCTGCCGCTTTACTAAAAATATTATAACCACCATATTTACATAGTTCTAATATTTCATTATCAACTCTTGTTATAACTAAAAAAGTAGGAATTTTAGAATATTTTTCAAAAGCTGCTGCGGTTGCATTAAAATCATTACCATCAGATACAATAATATCAGCATCAATACCAAAAGAATATTTTTTCAAATAAGAATTACTTATCAAATCTAGTATCGTCTTATTTCTAGTACTCTCATTAACTAAAGATAAAATTTGACCTGTTTTTTTATCAAAAGTTGTTTCAATATAATCAGTTTTTATTCCAATAGCTTCAAAATCTTTTTTTATTTTCGTGGCTCCATCATCAGATCCTATCATACTAGCAATATAGGTCTCTATACCCCACTTACCAAGTAAATAAGCAATATTTCCTGCAAGCCCTCCACTACATTCAGTTTTATTTTCAACTCTTATGGTCTTTCCTTCTTCAAATTTTTCATTAATAATACAAGTAGTTTCAACACAAGATTTACCAATAACTAATACTTTCACTTTTAAACCCTACTTTCTAAAAATTATTATACTATAAATAGTTATATTTTAAAAGAGTGTTTTAATAATGTCAGTAACGACTTTTGAACCTTTAGTCACAAATTTTTCAATCCCCAATGTTAAATTATCGCCTAATTTTGACATCTTATTACTATAATCTTCTATATCATTTTCTAAATAAGAATCTAAATTAATTGCTTCCCCATTTTGAATTTTTTCTTCAAATTCTTTAATATTATTATCAGTTATTGTTACTTTATTTCTAATCCTGCTTTCATAATAACCACTAGCACTAGCAATATATAAAGAGACATAAACAATAAACAAAGCAAAAAGGATTTTTAAAACTGGATGTAGTTTCTTTTTTTTAGGCATTTTGATCCTCCTCTATAAATTCTTTTAACAATTTAGCTAAGACTTTTAAAGTATTATTTATTTCACTAATATTATTATATTGCCCTCCTACTTCAATTAGTAAAGTATTAGGATCAAAATCTTGATTATAAATTCCATTAACCCCTGCCCCACTTTTTTTAGTAATTCCTCTAAATAAATCTTCATTAAAAGCTTTTATTTTTTCACTTAATTTAGTAGCTTTTTCCAAATTTATTTTATAATTTTCATGTTCTAATCCCACAACTAATAGTAATTTAGCATAGCTTTTACCATCAATTGTCGTAGTGGTTTTAGAATAAATACTACTATCTCTATGAAAATCGATAAAATATTTGAGCGTCTTTATTTCACTTTTTCTCCTTTCTAAAAGCATTCTACTAACAGCATAACTATCTTTATATTTTAAATTTAGAGCATGTATCATATTAGTAATATTTTCTTCTTCTACATAAGCTCCTACTCCTTCATCTTCCAAATATTCTTTTAACATTTTACTTCCCATTAAAACAGTTGTAGCAATATCATAAGCTCCTAAATAGGGACTTTCATACTTTTCCTCTTGATGTGAATTATAAATATAGACAATTGGTTCTAACTCTTTAGGTTCAACTTCTAAAGGTTTATCATCATCCTCTACTTTATTAACATTTTCTTCTACTTTTACTTCTTCTTTAGGTATTTTTATATTAAGAGCGTATTTTAATAAAAAATCAACATCGCTTAAATTATTAGATGAAAAATTATCACTAATTAATAAATCAATTATGGTATTATTTTTAATCAAATGATGATGATATAAATATTTTATAGAAAAAGCCATACTTATTAAAAATAATCCTCCATAAATAATAAACATATTATTTCTTTTACGGGTTTTAAATCTTTTCATTTAAATCACCAATTACATTATATAAACATTTTTAAATATATTATGTCGAATGGTGAAATATTATTAACTTTTTTATAAATAATTCTTAAACTTTCGTTATTTACTTGCACAATAACATATTTTCTGATAAAATTAATATGAATTTTTAAGGAGGGAATATATGCCAAATATCAAAAGTTCTAAGAAAGCTGTTAAAGTTATTGCTAAAAAAACAGATGAAAATCATGAACTAAAAGCTAGAGTTAAAAATTTAATTAAAGCTTGTGAAAAAGAAATAGCAGCTTCTAATGTAGAAGGCGCTACTAAGTCATTTAAAGAATTACAAGTAGCTATTGATAAAGCTTATCAAAAAGGTTTAATTAAAGAAAATAAAGTTAATCGTGAAAAACAAAGATTAAATACTAAAATTAAAAATATGAAGTAGTTTACTACTTTATTTTTTTTTGATAAAATAGTTTATAAGTGGGTGACTTATGAAAAAATATATTATTCCTTTAATTTGTTATCTTTTTATTATTTTAATTATCTTTAATGCTAAAACAATTACTTCTTTTTTATCAGATACTATTTCTAATAAACCCGTACTAACAATACCAAAAGGTGATATATATGCTAAAAAAGATGATTTTCTCTTTGTTCAAAATAGTAAAGATTATATTCCCTACTCTTATCAAGATTTAATTAATATTTTTTATAGTGTTTTAAATCAAGGCTTTGAAGAATTTACTTTTTATTGTCCTACAGAATACAAAGAATGCTTGAATGATTATGAAAAAATTATGAGTTCTGAAGAGCTTTTAACCCATATTAATAATTATGTTCATCCTTATCATACAATTAAAAACCCACTTCATGCATCTCATACTGAATCCGGCGAAATTACTATTAAAATTGAATATATATATACTAAAGATGATATTGAAGCTGTAAACAACTATACTGATAAATTAATCAAAGAATTATATAATGAAAATGATGATTATAATGATAATATTAAAAGGATTCATGATTATATAATTAATCATACTAAATATGATATTGAAAGAAATAATAATAACACTAGCCCTTATAAATCATATATTGCTTATGGACCCGCCATTGAAGGTTATGCTACTTGTAATGGCTATGCTGATTTAATGGCTATTATTTTAACTAAACTCGGATATACTAATTATAAAATTGGTACAACTAGCGAAGATATTAATAATGAATCAAATGGCCATGTTTGGAATGCTGTTAAAATTGGTGATGAATGGCTTCATTTAGATTTAACTTGGGATGATCCCGTATCATCTGATGGCAAAGACTATCTTCATCATAAATATTTCTTAGTAAACAATGAAGAACTTAAAAAAGCTGATGAAGGAGAAGTTAAAATTAATGCTCATAACTTTAATCCCCTATATTATCAAGAATTTAAAACTACTAACGAAAGTTAGTAGTTCATTTTAAAATATAAATAGCATACTTTAGCAATATCAGTATCTAATATTAAAATATCATCATTAGCATTATATATTAAAGCATCTTTAATTTGCTTATCTTCTAAATCTAGACAATAAGACTTATTAATATTAAACTGATACCTATCACTAGGCCACCCAATTTCTTTAATTTCTAAATAATCTTCTTGATTTAGATTTTGTTCTAATAAATAAACAAACTCTGTATTTTGCTCTTTATATACAACATCTTGAAGAGGCAAATTATCATCTACTTTCCTTTTACTAGTACTACTTTTATATAAAAGAAATAAAGAACATGATTCAATTACTACTAATAAAATTATTAAAAATTTTTTCATTTCATGTCCTCCATTTTTTATTCTATCTAAATTTTAATTTATTATTTTCTTTTAGTCAATTACTTTTTAACGGGAATTTATCAGTTTTGAAACTTTACATTGTGCTTCAGCCCTTTATTTATAAGGATTTTCTTGTCAAATTTAGAT
>CANQZQ010000095.1 GCA_947628375.1 uncultured Bacilli bacterium | reverse complement strand
TGTCCAAAATGAACTCCAGCTTCTAATAAATAACTCATAGAAACTACGGCCATAATAAATCACTCTTCCTTTCGTTTTCTCTTCTTAATTTTTAATACCCTTTACCACACAAATGTGCACTCGGCGGGGGCTAAAAATTAATGTTTATTTGACTTTAATAGCCAAAATTATTTTATCAAAAAAATATACTCATTACAAGTATATTTTGCTCTTAACTATTAATTACTAAAGAAATTATTTTTCAGACTAATCTAAATCACTTAAATTTTTCTTACTAAACAAGCAACCACAATAATCTTGGCGATATAAATCATATTCTTTAGATAATTGAATTGATTTTTTATAACCATCTTTTTTCTTAAAATCGCTATATAACCATTTTACATTATATTCTTTTGCTAGCATTTCCCCAATCGCATTTAAGACTTGAGCATTTTTATAAGGACTAACAGTTAAAGTGGTTCCAAAGTATTCATATCCTAAATCTTTAGCTAATTTAGCACACTTTTCTAATCTTAACTCATAACACAAATGACAACGATTACCACCTTCTAAATCATTTTCAAATCCCTTTACTTTTTCATGATATTTATTATTTTCGTATTCACTATCTAAGAAATTTAAAGATGAAATATTAAGTTCATTTATTAGTTTTAATTGAACACTTTTTCTTTTTTCATACTCTTCTTTTGGTTCAATATTTGGATTATAATAAAGAATCGTTATATCAAAATAATCTTCTAAATAAGTAATAACATATGATGAACATGGTCCACAACAACTATGAAGCAATAACTTTGGCTTATAATCTAGTTTACTTATAATACTCTCTAAAACTTTATCATAATTAATTTTATCCATTATCCCCACTTCCACTACAATTATTAAAATGATTATTTTCACTACTACTATCTAAATAAAGACACCCTTTTATATTACCATTCTTACTTACAATTCCTTCATATATTTCTAAATAATCATTAAATTTTTCAATATTAACAGTATTAATATAAACTGTATTACCATCATTCATTAATAGTTTAAATCTTTTATCATCAACTATCTTTTCTCCTACTTTTGAAGGATCATAAGCTATTTCACTAACACTTTCTAAAACATTTTTATTAACTCTTATCAGTTTATTAATAAGCTCTTTATATATATCATTTGGGACCATATTAGTAAGAATAGGCACTCCTAAATAAGCATCACTAAAATTATTTTCTTTTATCTCTTTACCACTAGATAAAACCAATGTTTTATTTAACAAATTATAAAATAAAACATTATCTTCTTTAATATTAATTATTAATTTTCCTAAATAATTCTTTTTAACTTCTACTTCATTTATTAATTCTAATTCTAATAATTTATTTTTAATTTTCTTTTTATTTATTTTAAAAATATTTTGATTTTCTATATTAAGATAATCAATTATATAATTATCTTTTAAATAATTATTACCATTAATTATAATTTCTTTTACTGGTTTATTTATTAAATAATAGACTATTGATATTAATAAATAAACTAATAAAATAATAGCTAGTATCGCTTTAAATCTTAATTTCTTTTTCTTCTTTTTTTCTTTTTGCATATTAATCCCAATCTATAATTATCTGTTCTAATTCTAATTCAATTTTATATTCATCATTAACTTTCTTTTTGATGATATTAATTAGTGTTTTTAAATCTTTACTTGTCATATTACCCGTATTAACAATAAAATTAGCATGTTTTTCTGATACCTTCGCATCTCCAACTTTATATCCTTTTAACCCAACACTTTCAATAAGCCTTCCTGCATAATCACCTTCGGGGTTTTTAAAAACACTTCCCGCATTTTTATATTCTAAAGGTAATTTCTTTCTTTTTTCCCGAATATCCGCTATAACTTTTTCTAAAATTTCTTTATTACTAGGTAAAAATTCAAAAGTTGCCTCTAATATTATATCATTATTTTCTTTAAATGACGTATAACGATATAAAATTTTAAGATCGTCTTTTTTTAATCTTACTAATTCATTATTTCTTAAAACTAAAACTTCTTTTACATAATCATAGATAGTATGCATGTAAGCTCCAGCATTACCATATAAAGCCCCTCCTAAAGTACCAGGAATACCATATAAATATTCTAAACCACTTAAATTATGATTTAATACTTCTTTTATTAAACTTCCAAGTAAAATACCTGCTTCAGCTTTAGCAACACATCCTTCTATATGAACTTTATTTAAACGTTCTAAAGAAATAATATAACCCATGAAGAGCGTATCTGGTAAGATAACATTTGAACCACTACCTAATATATAATATTTAATATTATTTTCTTTTAAATATTGAATTAACATTTTTAAATCTGTGAAATTTTCTGGTTTTGCTAAATATTTTGTTTTTGTTTTAATGCCATAAGTATTATATTTATCTAAAGGATAATCTTCTAAAATTTCAAAATTAAACATTATTAACAATCTCCTTTATTTCTTCATATATTTTTTCACTAGCATCTATTAACTTTTCCTTTTTTAAATTGTGAACTAACTCTTGATATTCTTGATCATTACTTAATAAAGATTTAACTTTTTTATATAACTTTTGACTATCTAAATCATTTTCTAAAATCATTATTGCTAAATTTCTGTCTTTTAAATCTTTAGCATTATAATATTGATGATTATTAGCAACATTCGGACTAGGAATTAATATAGAAGGACACTTAGAAGAAAGAATCTCAAAAATAGTGCCGGCTCCTGCTCTTGAGATTATTAAATCACAAGACTTAAATAAGGCTGCTAAATTATCTAAATAAGGTAAAATTTTAATATTTTTAGCAAATTTATTTTGTTTAAATTCTTCATAATTACTATTACCCGTAATAAATAATACTTCATAATCTTCTTTACCACTTAATTCTAAAAATTCTTTTAATTTAGCATTTAAAGCACTACTTCCTAAAGAACCACTCGTAACTAAAACAAGTTTTTTATCTTTACTTAAACCTAAAGATTCTTTTTTAATTGGTTTTAAGTTATTTACATTAGAAGAGGAAGGATTGCCGGTATAAATACATTTAACATTTTCAGCAAAATATTTACTACTATCTTGAAAAGAGGTAAAAACAGCATTAACACCCTGACTTAAAAATTTATTAGTTTTACCCGGAATACTATTTTGCTCGTGAATAACACATTTTACTTTTTCTTTTTTAGCTCCCATGATTACCGGTAATGTTACATATCCACCAACGCCAACCACAATATCAGGTTTAAAGTCTCTAATTATTTTTACACATTCATGATAAGCTTTAATTAATAGAGAAACATTATGCACATCTTTAAAAACATTTTTTGATAAGCCATATATTTTAATTGCTCTATAGGGAATATTATAAGACGGTACTATTTTATTTTCCATGCGATTATGAGTTCCAATATATAAAACTTCAAAATTTTTATCACATTCTTGAAATTTTTTTATAATAGCTAAAGCCGGATAAATATGGCCTCCCGTTCCCCCAGCAGCAATAATCATTTTCATTAGTAATCACCTAAAATAATTATATAATAAAAAAAGTAAAAAAAGTAGTTTTTCTTTACAATTTGCCACTTATTTGCTATAATAAAACCCGTTTAAAAAAGGGGGAACATATGATAAATTTACCACTTGATAAAACAAATGGAAAAAGTTTTCATATTCATGAAGATAGTTTAAAAAATATTACTAGTGAATTAGAAGCATTTTTACAAAAAAAGCATCATTTAAATACCAAAACGTTTGCCACAGATGTTATGTTTTCTCATGAGTTAAAAGCTAATAACTTAGTTGAAGGTTATACTGATGATTTAAACGCTGTTAAAGAAATTATCAATCGTCGTTATAAAAATACTAATAAAGAACAAGTAACAAGAATATTAAATTTATATCATGGTTATAATTATATATTAAAAGAAAATAATATTGATAAAGAAACATTAAGAAAATTATATAGTATTTTAGCAAAAGATTTATTAGATAAATATGAAAAAGAAAATATGGGGGAATATTATCGCCTTCAAAAAGTATATATTTTAATTAGTGGCCTTTTAAGTAAAACTCCTAGTGAAGGAATTGATGCAAAATTAATTGATGAATTTATGGATAAATATTTTGCATTTTTACATAATTATGAAATGGGTTCAAGTACCACTAGCGAATATATTAAAAGTCAAATATTACACTTATATTTTGTTTACATTCATCCTTATTATAATGTTAATGGCCGAACTTCTAGAACCCTAGCTATGTGGTATTTACTTAACAAAAAAGCTTACGCTTATATTATCTTTAATCGCGGTATTGCTTTTAAAGGAAGTAAATATGACAAAACAATTTTAGAATCTATTCAAACTAGTGATATGACTAAATTTATTTTATTTATGCTTGATACAGTTAAAGAAGAATTAGAAAAAGAATACATTATGGAATCTATTGCGGATAGTATCCCTTCTAAATTATCAAGCCTTGATTATCAAACTCTTTTATATTTATTATCAATGAATAGCATGCTTACTGTTAAAGATTTTGCTACTATGTATAATCGTTTTAATGATAAAAAAAGTGTCAACTACCACGCACTGAAAGTACGTGGCTTATTTTAGGTACTGAAAGTACATTTAGCGAGTAAACTCGCTTAAT
>CANQZQ010000094.1 GCA_947628375.1 uncultured Bacilli bacterium | reverse complement strand
AATGCTCCATGACCAATTTCTCTTCTTCCTGGTGAACCATAACGACCTGTTTCACCAACACTAAATTGTGGAAAATTATAATGTAGCATAAATCTTTTTTCTTCTTCAATTGAAAGACCATCAAGCATTTGGCTTTCACCTAAAGCCCCCAATGTAGTAATAGATAAACTTTGAGTTTGACCTCTTGTAAATAATGCTGAACCATGCGTTCTTGGTAAAATATCTATTGAAGCACTTATCGGCCTAATTTCATCCATTTTACGGCCGTCTATTCTAATATGCTCATCAACCACTATTTTTCTAAAAACATTATATTGAACATTTTCTAATGTATTAGCTACTTTAGTTAAAAGTTCATTGAGTTCATCTTCTTTTAAGTCTTCATTTTCTAATTTATATTTTTCTAATATTTCATTTTTAATATTATCAATTGTTTCATACATCGTAGCTTTATCTTTAATACGCATTGCTTCATCTAATCTTTTAGTTGCTAGTTTACTTATTTCATCTTTTAACTCTTCCGTTATTTCAAGATGAGGGTAATCCATTTTTTCTTCTCCAATGGCTTTGATAATTTCTTCTTGGAAAGCTACTAATTTTTTAACTGCTTCATGACCAAAAAGCAAAGCTTCTAACATATCATTTTCTGATACTTCCTTACTTCCAGCCTCAACCATATTTATAGCGTCTTTAGTTCCAGCTACAGTTAAATCAATATCCGATGCTTCCAATTCTTCCACTGTTGGATCAATAATAAATTTACCATTAACCCTTCCTACTTTAACTGCCGCAACTGGGCCATTAAAAGGAATTTTACTAATACAAGTTGCAAGTGATGATCCAAATAAAGCTGTTAATTCTGGCGAATTATTTTGATCAACGCTCAAAACAGTATTAACAATTTGTACTTCATTACGAAAATCTTCTGGGAATAATGGTCGCATAGGGCGATCAATCATTCTGGCCGCTAAAGTAGCATTATCAGTTGGTCTTCCTTCTCTTTTTATAAAACCACCAGGAATTTTACCAACAGAATATAATTTCTCATTATACAAAACCATTAGTGGAAAGAAATCTGATAAAAGATTAGCATTTTTTGATACTACGGCAGTACTTAAAATAACCGTATCATCAAATCTAACTAAGACTGCTCCATGGGCTTGTTTAGCAAGTTCGCCATGTTCAACAATTAATTTTCTTCCATAAAAATCTAATTCAAAAACATCTTTCATAATAACCTCTTTCTATAAAAAAAGACACCAAAACAAAGTGCCCTTATTTTCTTAAATCTAATTTTTTAATTACTTCTCTATAACTTACAACATCATTATCTTTCAAATAATTAAGTAGTTTTTTTCTTCTTCCTACTTTCATAAGTAATCCTCTTTTTGAATGATAATCATGAATGTGTTCTTTCATATGTTCAGTTAGTTCATTAATTTCTTTAGTTAAAATAGCAATTTGAACTTCAGCTGATCCACAATCTTTTTCATTCTTTGCAAACTCTTTAATAATTTTTGCTTTTTCTTCTTTACTTAAAGCCATAATTTTTCTTCCTTTCTATTAATCGGTTTTAACTGAGAAAAAAATCGGAAATCTTTTTAATCTAAGTCAAAACTTCAATATTTATTATATTATAAAATAGGCCAAATGTAAACAAATATTTTAAAATTTTACTAGTTAAAAGAGGATTTTTAATACTCCCATTTGGTTTTCAAAATAATATAATGCTCTTTCTTGATTTTCTTTTATAAATAAAACATAACCATCGATATTCATTTCTAATTTATGACCATTTAAAACTAGTTTTTCTAAATCATTATCTAGTTTTTTTATTTTAACATCTAATAATTCAGTTATATTTAAAATTTTAAAATTATTTTCTTCAATATCTTTTAATAAATAAGCATCATCTAATTTAAATTTTCCCTGTCTTGTTCTTATTAAACTACTCATAGTTCCAACAACATTTAATTTTTCACATACACTTTGAATTAGACTTCTAATATAAGTACCTTTACTTACAACAACTCTAAATTTAATTATATCCTCATTATAAAAAAGTAACTCTATTTCTTTAATAAAAACTTCTTTAGTGGGTAATATAACTTCCTTTCCTTCTCTTGCATATTCATATAATCTCTTACCATTAACATGGGTAGCTGAATACAAAGGAACTTCTTCCTTATAATAACCTTTAAAGCTTTGCAAAACAGAATCAATATATTTTTCATCTAAATGAGGCACTTTATCTTCTTTTAAAATTCGGCCTGTAATATCTAAAGTATCAGTTAATATTCCTAATTTAATCTCTGCAATATATTCTTTGTCTTCATTAGTTATTAAGGGAACTAACTTTGTATATTTTCCCATTAAACAAACTAAAACTCCCGTTGCCATGGGATCAAGAGTGCCTGTATGGCCAATTTTTTTCGTATTAAATAATTTATTTAACTTATTTATTACATCTCTACTTGTAAAGCCTTTTTCTTTATTAACTATTATTGCCCCATTCATTATCTTTTTCTTTCTAAACTTTTATTTAAAAAATATGTTCTTGTCCCTTCACTTACTACAATATCTTCTGGATCTTCTTGATAGTCTCTATTAAAACAGCCTTTTAATAGAAAAGGATCATTTAAAGGAACTTCAATATATATTTTTTTATAATTTAAAGTTCTAAAATAATTTTCTAAATATTCAAGCATTTGAAGCCATAAATCACTAGTTAATTGAGAAGGTATCATAAAAACCGCATCTGGTATACTTACTATATCATTACCTAAATTTCTAATTCTAGCAGCGGCGATTAAATGGTTCTTTTCATAAACCATTAGCATATTTAAATGATTCTTTTTAAGATTTGGTTTAATTTCTATTAAGGTCTTATTAGCCATTTTATAATTTTCTGATATGCCTAATAATTTAGATTTCATTGGTTGACTATCTTTTAATTTTAAAACTTCAATTAGTGATGTTGGAAGATCTTTACCATACATCCTCGTATATAACTCATAATAAGCTTTAAGTAAAGCATTATTTTCTTCCGGTGTTAAAAATCCATCATCATTTAATGTCATTTTTAAATTATTAAAATCCATAAAACCTCCTATTTATTAATGTTATCTATTATTTTTTCTATTTTATTAGCATATTCAATTGTCTCATCATATTCAAATTTTAATTCTGGTATATTTCTAATATCAATTACTTTGGCAAGACATCCCCTTAAATATGGAGATGCCTCATTTACTTCCTTTTCAATATCTTTATGAGGCATATCTAAAATACTTGTAAAAAATACTTTAGCATAACTTAAATCTTTACTTAACCTAATATCAGTTAAAGTAATTGTTTTCAGAATATCATCTCTTGTTTCTGTATAAATAATATTACTTAAATATTTGATAATATCACTAGCAATTCGATCTGTTTTATGATTATTCATGTTTAACCTCAACAAGTTCAAATGCTTCTAAAGTATCGCCTTCTTTAATATCATTAAAGACTTCCAAAGTAATACCACATTCAAAACCCTTTTTCATTTCTTTAACGCTTTCTTTACCTCTTTGTAAAGAAGAAATCTTATCTTCACAAAGAATAATGCCATCACGAATAACTCTAACACTAGCGTTATTTTTTATAATGCCATCGGTAACATAACAACCAGCAATATTACCAATTTTAGAAAATTTAAATATTTTTCTAATTTCTGCTGAACCAATAACTTTTTCTTCAAATTCTGGATCTAGCATTCCTTTCATTGCTAGCTCCATTTCTTCCACTAATTTATAAATTATAGTATAAAGTCTGATATCAACATTATATTCTTTAGCAATTTCCTTAGTTATATTACTAGGTACAACATTAAACCCAATAATAATAGCATTAGATGCATTAGCAAGAACAACATCACTTTCTGTAATAGTGCCAATACCACTTCTAATAACATTAACAGTAACATCACCAACAGTTATTTTTTGTAAAGCATTTTTAACTGCTTCTTCACTACCTCTAACATCTGCTTTAATTAAAACATTAACTTCTTTATTACCTTTTTCAATTTGTTTAAATAAATCATCTAAAGATACTACATCTTCTTTATATTTTGAAGAAGCAATATTTTTCCTTTTATTAGCTATTTCTTTGGCTTTAGCTTCAGTTTCAAAAGCCATAAATTTATCACCAGCTGAAGGATTATCAGAAATACCTGTCACTTCCACTGGCATTGAAGGTGTTGCAAACGCTATCGACTCTCCTCGATCATTTTTCATAGTTCTTACTTTGCCAAAATATTCACCAACTACTATTGGGTCTCCAATCCGTAAAGTACCGTTTTGAATAATAAATGAGGCAATACCACCAATATTTTTATCAAGTTTTGATTCAATTACAACTCCAGTCGCATATCTACTTGGATTAGCTTTATAATTATTAATTTCCGCAATAGTTTCAATAGTCTCAAGCAAAAGAGGAACTCCCTCACCTGTTTTAGCAGAAATATTAATAAATGGCACATCACCACCCCAAACTTCAGGAGTAATACCACATTCAGCCATTTCCGTTAAAATTCTCTCTGGATTAGCATCTGGTTTATCAATTTTATTAACTGCCACAATAATTGGAACTTTAGCAACTTTGGCATGATCAATTGCTTCTTTTGTTTGAGGCATAACCCCATCATCAGCAGCAACAATTATAATAACAATATCAGTTACACTAGCTCC
>CANQZQ010000093.1 GCA_947628375.1 uncultured Bacilli bacterium | reverse complement strand
TTATTTTTAACGGCAATAAATTGCCTTTAAACCCTTCAAGGGTTTACGTGCTTAAGCACGTGGCCTGAACCTTTTTTCGAAACGGTCAATTTATTTAAATTTTTATAAAAAAATAAAGCCTCGGCTTTATTTTAAAGTATCAATAATAGATGATACAATATCAATTGTATTTATAGCATCATTTAATTTATCTGTTGTTCTTTCTTTATATCTTTCTTTCATTTCTCTCATGAAAACTTTATAATACTCAGGATCTCTATTTAAGTATTTTATATAATTTGTATTCTCATTAAAATATCTTTTAAAATTTTTATCTTCTAATAATTTTTGTTGTAAAAAATACTCCATATTAATCCTCAAAAAATTTATTTAGTGGCCTACTTGCAAGTGGTCCTTTGGTAACATTTACTGGATTAGTTGTTCCTTTAGTTGTTAAATCTTCAACTACTCCTAAAGCTTTTTGAGCAGTATTAATATGTTTTTGAATCTCATCTAAGTTAATGTTTTTCATTATTTCGGTGATTTTAGCAGGATTAATTGAAGCTCCACTTCTTTCATATGGCTTCCAAGCTTCTTCTGATTCACCATACACATCATATATTTCATAAAACTGTTGCATTGTCATCTCTTTATTTTTAATATACTCCACTAACTCAGGCTTATTTCTAATAAATTCTTTAAATTCTTCTTTTTTACTCATAAATAATCACCTAGTATATTTTATGAAATACTAGGTGATTATATTATAATTTAAAGTCTTCAGTAAAATCAGCAAAAGAAATTTGTTCTTCTTTTTCTTTCTTTTTTTCTTCTTTTACTTTTACTACATCATTAATAATTTTTTCACATTTATATTTTAATTTAAATTCATTAACATATCCTTTAGTAATATTACTACCATTACTAAGTAAATCCATAATTGGAATATCACTATTTTTAATTTCAGTTAATTCATTATCTTTTTTCATAATAATGATATCTTTCATATTAGTTACAAAAGCATTAGTTATATAATAATTAACTGTTTTATTTTTCTTAATTAACATTGTTCCTTTTTTAGCTCTAGATAATGTTTTTAAATCACAAATTTTAATTCTTTTACCAGTTAAATTATTTGTAAAGACATTTAAGTATTCAGCTTCATCATTAAATGAATCACCAAATACAACCTCATCATTATCTAATTTCATACTTTTTACACCACTAGCTTTTAAACCAATTAATGGTATTTCTTCCGTATTATATCTTAAATAATAACCATTTTTAGTAACTAATAATGTTTCATTTAAACTATAATTAACATTTACTACTTCATCATTATCTTTTAATTTAATGGCTGTATAAGATTTATTAAATCTTCCAACAATTAAATCATTCATATTAATTTGTTTAGCCATACCATCTTTAGTAAAGATAACTAAGTTTTTATCTTTTTCTAAGATAAAAGCTTTAATAATTTTTTCATTTTCTTGTAAAGTTACTAAATTACTAACATGCTTACCAAGTTCTTTCCATTTAGTTTCTAAAACTTTATAAACTGGAATAAATAAATAATTTCCTAAATTGGTAAACATCACTAAATTATCTAAAGTTGTTGTTTCAAACATATTTAATACATAATCCCCTGGTTTAAGCATAGTTTCGTTATCAGAAGAGGCCACGGACTTACTAGATACCCTTTTTAAATATCCTTCATTTGATACAACAACCCAAACATTTTCTTTTTGAATCATTTCTTTCATATCTAATTTAATTTCAGTTATTTCATCTCTTATTTCAGTCTTTCTTGGTACTTCATATTCTTTCTTAATTAATTTAAGTTCCTTTTTCATTACATATTTTAAAGCTTCTTCATCACTTAATATGGCTTTTAGACCATCAATTAATTTATGTAAATTAGCAAGTTCTTCTTCTAATGCTACTACATCTGTATTAGTTAAACGATATAATTGTAAATTAACAATTGCTTTTGCTTGTTCAACGGTAAAAGCAAATTCTTTAACTAAATTACTTTCAGCATCACTTTTATTTTTACTGGCCCTTATTACTTTAATAACTTCATCTAAAATTGATAAACATTTAATAAGGCCATCAACAATTTCTAATCTTCTTTCTTTAACTTTTAAATCAAAAGTACATCTTCTCGTTATAACTTCTTTTAAATGTTCTATATAAGCATCAATTATTTCCAAAATACCTAAAGTTTTAGGTACTCGATTTACAATAGCTACCATGTTATAACTATAAGATATTTGTAAATCAGTATTTTTAAGTAAATAATTTAAAATTAACTCACTACTAGCGCCATTTTTAATATCAATAGCTATTCTTAAACCTTCCCGGTCTGATTCATCGCGAACTTCTGCAATACCATCTAATTTTTTATCAATTCTTAAAGCATCAATTTTTTGAACTAATAAAGCTTTATTAACATCAAAAGGAATTTCAGTAATAATTATTTTTTCTTTACCTTTTTCTTTAACAATACTATATTTAGATTTAACAATAACTCTACCTTTACCAGACGAAAAAGCTTCTTTTATTCCATTTATACCCTCTACTATACCACCAGTTGGAAAGTCAGGACCTTTAACTATTTCTAAAATGGTATCTAAATGACAATTAGGGGACTCAATTCTTTTAATAGTAGCATTAATAATTTCCCCTAAATTGTGAGGAGGAATATTAGTAGCATACCCAGCACTTATCCCCATTGTACCATTTACTAAAAGATTAGGAAATTTAGCAGGAAGAACTGTTGGCTCTAAAAGTCGATCATCAAAGTTTGGAGCCCATTCAACGGTTTCTTTATCTAAGTCACCTAAAAGCTCATTACTAATTTTAGCAAGTCTTGCTTCGGTATAACGATAAGCCGCAGCGGGATCGCCATCCATTGATCCATTGTTACCTTTCATATCTACTAACGGACTACTTTGTTTCCACCATTGACTCATTCTAACCATGGCATCATATACAGAAGAATCACCATGAGGATGATATTTACCTAAAACATCACCAACGGTCGCAGCACTTTTAACATACTTTTTATCATAAGTATTACCAGCATCATACATGGCATATAAAATTCTTCTTTGAACCGGTTTAAGACCATCTCTTACATCAGGAATCGCTCTATCTTGAATTATTTCTTTCGCATAAGATGCAAATCTTTCCCCCATTATTTCTTCTAAAGCATAATCTTCAATTTTCTTTATTACATTTTCCATAAAACACCTTATTCTACTCGATAATTATCTTCCATAGTGAAAACAATGTTTTCTTCAATCCATTCTTTTCTTGGTTCAACTTTATCACCCATTAAAACTTCTACTCTTTTTTCTGCTAAAGAAGCATCATAAATATTAACTCTAATAAGGGTTCTCGTATCCGGATTCATTGTAGTATCCCAAAGTTCATCGGGATTCATTTCACCTAAACCTTTATTTCTCGAAATATCTGGTTTACCCGTATTTTCGGAAATAATTTTATATCTTTCTTCATCACTATAAGCATAGAAATGTTTTTTACCATAATCTATTTTATATAATGGAGGTTTTGCAATATAAAGTTTACCAGCCTCAATTAAAGGGCGCATAAAACGGTAAAAGAAAGTAAGTAATAATATTTGAATATGAGAGCCATCAACATCAGCATCCGTCATAATAATAACTTTATCATAAGCACTATCTTCGACCATAAAATCACTACCTAATCCTGCTCCAATAGTATGAATGATAGTATTAATTTCTTCATTTTTAAGAATTTCTTCAACACTAGTTTTCTCGGCATTTATAACTTTACCACGAAGAGGTAAAATAGCTTGAAATTTACGATCTCTTCCCATTTTTGCTGAACCACCAGCTGAATCACCTTCAACTAAGAAAAGCTCATTAATCTTGCCGTTTTTAGTAGTTGCTGGTGCAAGTTTACCAGATAAGTTCTTCTCAATCTTATTTTTACCTTTTCCATTTCTGGCATCTTCTCTTGCTTTTCTAGCGGCTTCTCTTGCCACTTTACTCTTCATTGCTTTTTCTACTATATTTAAAGCAATTTCTTTATTTTCTTCTAAAAAGAATTTAATTTTCTCATAAGTAATACTTTCTGTTATACTTCTCGCTTCTGGTGTTCCTAATTTCCCTTTAGTTTGACCTTCAAATTGTAAACTAGCCTCTGGTATTCTTAAATTAATAACAACCGTTAAACCCTCTCTAACATCAGAACCATCAAAAGTATTATCTTTTCCTTTTATTAAATTATTATTTTTAACATAATCATTAAAAGCTTTAGTAATTCCTGTTTTAAAACCAACTTCATGAGTCCCCCCATCAACTGTTTTAACATTATTAACAAAAGAAACAATATTTTCATTATATGTATCTGTATATTGCATTGCAATATTTACTTCAATATCATTTTTACTACCACTAAAATTAAGAACTTTATGTAAAGTATTTTTTCCTTCATTAATATATTCAACAAAGTCTGTTAAACCATCTTCATAATGATACTTAACTTCTCTTTTACTCTCTTCATCAATTACTTCAATAGTCACACTTGGTATTAAAAAAGCACTCTCTTGCATTCTTTCGCATATCGTTGTATAAGAAAAATTACAATTCTTAAAAATACTATAATCGGGCATAAATGTAACTACTGTCCCCGTTTTATTAGTATCACCAATCTTTTTTAAAGGGGACTCAACTTTACCACCATCAATAAATCTAATATTTGATATACAGCCATCACGATAAATTAAAACATCCATCTTACTACTTAAAGCATTTACAACTGAAGCTCCAACACCATGAAGTCCTCCACTTACTTTATAGTTACCACTTTCAAATTTACCACCAGCATGCAATATTGTATAAATAACTTC
>CANQZQ010000092.1 GCA_947628375.1 uncultured Bacilli bacterium | reverse complement strand
AAACAAAAAATCAGAAAAAGTTTTCAACATTTTTCTGATTTTTTTATTTTCTTTATTTTTTATGGAAACTCAAATAAATAATAATTAATTGCTCTAAATATTTACTAGATATTAGTATAGATAGATGGACAAAATAAATTTGTAACTAACATTTGAGATTAAATATTGCCATCACAAAATACATTAACAATTTCTTCTATTTTATCCATAATAGCCTTATAACTAATTTCTGAAGCATAACTATGATTTTTTATAAAATTATTCCAATAGGATTTTAATATATCACTATTAGAAATCATATAGTATCGTTCATTAATTTCCTTTAATAAATAATTTTTTTCTCGCCTATTAAAAGTGCTTATAATAGCCTTTTTTAAATTTTCTTTATTTATATCTTCATTCATTAACATATATAAATCATAAAAATCTTTAGCTCTAGTATCACTTTCAGTATCTTCTATCAAAGTTTGAAATTTTTCAGCAATTATGCTTTCTTTTGTAAATACCATAATATTAATATAGGTATCATCAAACATACTTTTATATTTAAAATTAATTTCACTTGGTACAATAGGATCTTTCGTTGTAATATCAATTTTTAAATTAACTTGTAATTCTTCTTTTACTCCTAATATCGATATTCTAGTTCCACCATATTTATCTTGTATCCTAATGTCGTTTGATTTTAATATTTTAAAATCTATACCATCATTACCATCAAGATTAATAATTTCTTCTAAAATATGATTCAATATTTCACCTTTTATATCAATACCTTTTATCATTGTATCCATATCTTGAGTAGTTCTTCTATCATCACCAAATAAAGCTGAAAGTAATAAGCCACCTTTTAATATAAAATTATTTTTATATTTACTGATTGAAATTCTATATAATAGTCTTTCAAAAAAATACATTTGCATTAAATCTTGCGGCATAACTTTATTTTTCTTGGCACGATTGTTTATCTTAGCTTTTAAACTCTCACTATTCATAACAACGCCTCCATAAATTCATGTACTTGTTTTTCTATTCCCATTAACTTGGCATATTTATACAATTTAAAAGTATCATGTTTTTCTTCTCGATAATATTTTACAAAAGCATATTTAATATATTCAAAGTAAAGATTATCTTTATCTTTTATTAAGTCACATAAACATCTTTCAATATCATAACATATTATATCTTGACCTTGCGGACTTTTTATTTTTATTTTTCCTAAATTAAGTATTTTTTCATCTACGTAATGTAAAGTAACATTTTCATTTTTTATTAAAGTTCCCCCATAATTTCTTTTGACTGTAATATCATATTTTAACGGTACTCTTTCGCATAAATCATGAAAATATAAGGCTGTAAAATAAGAATAAATTGCATTATTTATTCCATGTAACAAAGTATAATATTCATCGCCAAATGTATTTGGTAAAATATACACACCTCGTTTTGTCCTTTCAATTTTTTTCTTTTCTATAAGTCTTGTTAAAACAACTTTTGGTATATTTAATTTATTTATTTCATCGGTATTTATAATTTTTTTTTCACTTAAAATATTTAAAACTTGTTCTTCATAATTCATATTCATTGTTCCTTTCATAAGGAATTATAACACATTTTCCTTATGAAAGGAACAAGTTATTACAATATTAAGATTTAAGAATGAATTTTATTTCATGAAATTTTTAAAATAAGAGAAAATAATTACAGGGAAACACTTATCGTTTCATTGTTTTGTTTATAATATAGTGATAAAATATTGCTAATTAATGAGAGGAGCAAAAATTTATGTTCAAATTGGTATCTAAATATAAACCTAGTGGTGATCAACCTGAAGCAATTCAAGAATTAGTTGAAGGTATTAATAATGGTAAAAAAGAACAAGTTTTGCTTGGGGCAACAGGTACAGGGAAAACTTTTACAATTGCTAATGTAATAAAAGAAGTTAATAAACCTACTCTAGTTTTAGCTCATAATAAAACTTTAGCAGGACAACTTTATTCCGAATTTAAAGAATTATTTCCCAATAACCATGTTGAATATTTTGTTTCTTATTATGATTATTATCAACCAGAAGCATATGTACCATCAAGTGATACTTACATTGAAAAAGATGCCTCAATTAATGATGAAATTGATGAGTTAAGACATAGTGCCACATCAGCTTTAATAAACTATCGTGATGTTATTGTTGTGGCTTCTGTTTCTTGTATATATGGTATTGGGGAAAAAGATGAATATGAAAAAAATATGTTAGTTTTAACGCTTGGTGATCATGTTAATCGTAACCATATTATTAATAAACTTGTCGATATGACTTATGAGCGAAGTGATTTAGATTTTCATAGGGGTACCTTTAGAGTAAGAGGAAATTCTATTGATATCGTTCCTGTTAATGAAAAAGAATCAGGTATTAGAATTGACTTAGATGATGATGTTGTTGATGCCATAACGGTTTTTGACCCTTTAACCGGTGCCGTTAAAGAAAGTAAAAAATCGATTGCTATCTCCCCTGCTTCTCACTTTGTAACGAGTCCTGAAAAAATGGAAGAAGCTATTAGAAGAATTGAAGAAGAATTAGAAGAAAAAATTAAATATTTTCACGAAGTGGGTAAATTTATTGAGGAGCAAAGAATTAAAGAAAGAGTTAATTATGATTTAGAAATGCTTAGGGAAACTGGTTATTGTAATGGCGTTGAAAATTACGCAAGGCACCTAGCTTTAAGAGAAGAAGGGGTTACTCCAACTTGTTTAATTGATTTTATGCCTGATGATTTTTTACTTGTTGTTGATGAATCCCATGTTACGCTTCCGCAAGTAAGAGGAATGTATAATGGTGATAGGATGCGGAAACAAACTTTAGTTGATTATGGCTTTCGTCTTCCTTCTGCTCTTGATAATAGACCCCTTAAATTTCCCGAATTTGAAAGTAAAATTAAAAATGCCATTTATGTATCAGCAACCCCTGGTGATTATGAACTAGAGAAAGTAAATCATAAAGTAGTTGAACAAATTATTAGACCAACAGGACTATTAGATCCAATTATTGAAGTAAGAAAAACCGAAGGCCAAATTGATGATATAATAGGAGAAATTAATAAAAGAATTAAACTTAATGAAAGAGTATTAATAACAACTCTTACAATTAGAATGAGTGAAGAATTAACTAATTACTTAAAAGAGATGAATATTAAAGTAGCTTATTTACATAATGAAATTAAAACTTTAGAAAGACTTAAAATAATTCATGATCTTAGATGTGGTATTTATGATGTTGTTGTTGGTATTAACCTTTTAAGAGAAGGTATCGATATTCCAGAAGTTAGTTTAATATGTATATTAGATGCTGATAAACAAGGGTTTTTACGAAGTGACCGCTCTTTAATTCAAACAATTGGTAGATGTGCAAGAAATGAACATGGTAAAGTTATTATGTATGCTGATATGATAAGCGAGGCCATGGATGTAGCTATTAAAGAAACAGAAAGAAGAAGAAAAATTCAAGAGGAATATAATAAAGAACATGGCATTATTCCTAAAACAATTGTTAAAGATATTAAAGAAGTTATATCTAATAATATTAAAGAAGAAAAGAAAAAGACTAAATTAAGTAAAAAAGAAACAGAAAATATGATTATTAAAATAGAAGAAGAAATGAAAAATGCGGCGAGAAATTTAGACTTTGAAAGAGCAATGGAACTTAGAGATATATTATTTGAACTTAAAGGAGATATAAAAAAATGAAAGCACTTATAACTGGGGCTTCATCAGGAATTGGCAAGGATATGGCTAAATACTTAGCCACTTTAAATATTGATTTAATATTAGTAGCAAGAAGAGGTAAACGTTTAGAAGAATTAAAAAAAGAATTAGATGTAAATACGAAAATTATTGTTTTAGATTTAAGCGTTGAAGAAAATGTCTATAAACTATATAAGCAAGTAAAAGATGATAATATTGATATTTTAATCAATAACGCTGGCTTTGGTTTATTTGGTGATTTTACCGAAACTGATTTAGAGACGGAACTTAAAATGATTGATGTTAATGTTAAAGCTCCTCATATATTAACTAAATTATTTTTAAAAGATATGGTTAAAAAAGATCAAGGCTATATTTTAAATGTCGCATCTAGTGCAGGTTTTATGGCTGGCCCTCATTTAAATACTTATTACGCTACTAAAAATTATCTTGCTAAACTTTCAATGGCTATTAATGAAGAATTAAGATGTAATCATAGTAAAGTTATTGTATCTTGCTTATGCCCTGGTCCAGTAGATACGGAATTTAATAAAGTAGCTCATGGTTCATTTGCTACTAAAAGTGCTAAAAGTAGTTATGTTGCTAAATATGCCATAGATAAAATGTTTAAAGGTAAAATGATTATTATTCCTACTTTAAAAATGAAATTAGCCATATTTGGCATTAGATTTATTCCCTATCGTTTACAACTTATTATTGCGGGTCATATTCAAATGAGAAAAACCAAAAAATAGTTTAGGCATCTAAACTATTTTCATTAAGTAAAAAATAATAAATTCCCATTGTCGTAATACCATAGTCATCTCTTCGTGGTTTAATATCATCTTTGACTATAATTATTTTTTTAAATGAATCATCTATATTATAAAGTGGTCTACTTTCTTGCCTTATTTTTTCATCATTATCCATATTATAAGAGGATTGAATATAATATTTTCTATTCCCTAAATTAGCAATAAAATCAACTTCGGTAATAGTTCTTTCCGTTTTACTTTGATTATTCTTACCAAATATTTCTACTACTCCAACAAGAACATTAAAGCCTCTTGCTAAAAGTTCATTATAGATAATATTTTCCATTGTATGGCCTTCATCTATATTTATAAAGTTTAATCTAGCATTACGAAGTCCAATATCTTCAAAGTAATATTTTAAAGGTGTATT
>CANQZQ010000091.1 GCA_947628375.1 uncultured Bacilli bacterium | reverse complement strand
CGAGTTTACTCGCTAAATGTACTTTCAGTACCTAAAATAAGCCACGTACTTTCAGTGCGTGGTAGTTGACAAATTTTGGCGATTTAAAAGGAAATCGAGGAAAAGGCGCAATATATATTATTAGAGGGAGTAATACCCTACTTAAAAAAGATGGGAGGTGAAATTAGTGAAAACTAAAGAATTTTATGGTCTTGATGTTGACCGAATATTTAAAACCGTTTTACTAGAAAGTGATGATTATGAATTATTAAATTGTGTTTTAACTGATGTCTTAGAGCGCGAGATAACAATTGATAAATTAGATTATGTGCAATTACCAGTAACTAGCATTAAAGATAAAGTTCAAATATTAGATGTTTTAGTAAGAACAAAAGATAATATTAAAATAAATGTCGAAGTCAACAAAAACTATAATCAAGCAGTAAGTGAAAGAAATTTGATGTATTATTATTCATTATGGATGAAAAATTATCGCCATAATGATGAAGAATGGCAAGATGTCAAAGAAATCATCCAAGTAAATTTAAATTATAATAGGATAGGAAGTGTATTAAAAGATGAGTTAAGAATAGTAAGTGTAGTAACAAAAGAAATAGAATCAGATTTTAAAAGTTTTAAAATAATAAATGTAAATCTATTAAAATATAAAAGAATGTATTATAATAAAATCATAAATGGGGATAAAGAGCATTTATATTTAGCTTTACTTGCCTCAAATAAAGAAGAGATGCAAGAATTAGGGAAGTTAGATAGACTAGCAAAGGAAGTTGGTGAAAAAGTGCTAGAATTAAATGACGATGAAGATGTTATAAGACAAATAGAGTTAGAAAGAGATGCCAGAATAATAGTAAGAAAAGAGAAAGAATATGCAAGAGAAGAAGGAAAAGAAGAAGGCATTAAAGAAACTCAAATTAATACTGCAAAAAAGTTACTATTAAGAGGAATGGATATAAAAGAAGTAAGTGAAATAACAAACTTAAAAGAAGAAGAAATAATAAAAATTCAAAAAGAATTATAATTATTTCTTTTTTGTTAATTAATTATGGTAAAATGTTTAAGTTCCTTTGTAATGGTATTTGTGTTAAAATATTTTATATAAAGAAATGTTTGGTGAATATTATGACATTTACAACTAGATTAAAAGAAGAAATAAGTAAATTAGAAAATAATGATTTAGAGAAAAGAGCTATTATTGAAGGATATTTAAGATATAATTCAGTTATTAATGATAAAATAACTATTACTTTAGAAAATGCTTCTGTAACTAGATTTATTTATAAAATATTAAAAGAAACATTTGAAATTATTCCCAAAATAACTGTAAGAATTCAAAAAAGATTTAGAGTAAAACAAATATATATTTTAGAGATTAATGATAAAGTAGATTATATTAAAGAAGTAATTAATATAGATAATAAGCCTATTCTTGATAGTGATGAAGAAAAGATAGCCTTTTTAAAAGGAGCTTTTTTGGGAATTGGCAATGTTTCTAATCCCAAAACTAGTGGATATCATTTAGAATTTATTTTAAATAAAGAAGATGATGCTAAATATATAAATAATTTACTTAATTATTTTAAATTAAATGCTAAAGTTATTAAAAGGGGATATAAATATATTGCTTATATTAAGATGAGTGAAAGTATAAGTGATTTAATTAAAATGTTTAGAGCTATTAACTCTTTATTTGAGTTTGAAGATACAAGAATTTATCGTGATCATAAAAATATGGTTAATCGTCTTAATAATTGTGAGTTGGCTAATCAAGAAAAAACAATTAAAAAAGGCTTAGATCAAATAAATGATATTGAATTTTTAGAGAATAAGGGTATTATTGAATTATTAGATGAAAAGATGCAATTAGTTTTAACTTATCGCAAAAAATATCCTGATGTATCTTATCAAGAACTTGCAGATATTATTTCGCTAGAAACTGATTATAAAGTTGGTAAATCAGGTATTAATCATCATTTTAGAAAACTTAAACAAATTAAAGAAACCTATTTAAATAAAGAAAAGAAGTGAATAATTATGGAAGAAGTAACGAGTGTTACAATAGTTAGTACTAATATTAATAAAGATATTTTAAATAATTATAATAGTTATCATGTTATAGATAAAAGTTTTAAAATAGAAGAATTATTACAATATAAAAAAATAATTTTTTTTAATGTGTTTAATGAATTAGATGATGTTAAAATAAAAGAAATATATAAGTACCTAGATGATAATCATATATTATATATAAATGTTACTAATAATATGGAAGAAGTTTTAGCTACAAAATATTTAATAATATATGATAAAGACAAAATTTTAATTGAAGGACCAACTTTAGAAGTTTTAAAAAATGAAAAATTATTAAAAAGAATTGGCTTAAATTTACCATTTATTGTAGAACTTTCTTTATATTTAAAAGATTATAATTTAATAGATAAGATTTATTTAAATAAAGAATCTTTAGTAGGTGATTTATGGAAATAAAAGAATTAATTAAAAATAATGAAATTATTGGAATAGTAAGTAATTATGAAAATAATTTGAATATTAATGGCTATGTAAAAGATATTGATATTAAAGATCTTTCTAAAGCTTTAAAGATGGTTTTGTTAGATGATTCATATTTAGATAAGAAAGTTAGTGATTTAACTTTAAATGAACAATTTAAAATAGAATTAATGACTAAACTTAATAAAGAAGTAATTATTATTGGTAATTTATCTAAAGTTTTAAATAATAAAGATATAGATTATTTTAAAAAATTATTTTTAAAATTAAATAATAATTATCATAAAAAAATTGTTATTATTGATAATGATATTAAAGTATTTTTTAATTTAGTTAAAAGAATATACGTTATGAAAAATAAAAAAATTTTATATGATACAGATAATTTTTTTGATCATGAATTATATAAATATGTTAAATGCCCTAAAATAGTTGATTTTATCTTTTATTTAGAAGAAAATAATAAAGAAATAATGTGTACCACAGATATATATGAACTTATTAAAGATATTTACCGGAGAGTATCATGAAAATAATGTTGGTAATTAGTTATGATGGTTCAAAATTTAAAGGATTTCAAAGGCAAAATGATGTAAGAAGTGTTCAAGGAGAACTAGAAAAAGCATTATCTAAAATTTATGATGATAATATCCTTGTTAAAGGGGCTGGAAGAACTGATCGAGGTGTTCATGCTAAATATCAAGTAGTTCATTTTGAAACTAGTAAAAAAATTAACTGTTTAAAATATAGACTTAATCAAGAATTAAAAGATATATATGTTAAAAAAGTAAAATATGTTAATGATGATTTTCATGCTCGCCATAATGTTAAAGAAAAAGTTTATTTATATAAAATAGATTTAAGTGGTAAGAGAAATAATAATTACTATTTAAACATTAATTATTATTTAGATATAAATAAAATGAAAGATGCAAGTAAATTATTTTTAGGTACTCATGATTTTTGTAATTTTACAGCGGGTTTTAGAGATGATTATACTAGTACAATTAAAAAAATAAAGATATGGAAATTTAATAAAATAATTTATTTAAAATTTTATGGTTATGGTTTTTATAGATATATGGTTAGAAATTTAGTTGGAGCCATACTAGAGGTTGGTAAAGGGAAAGTAAATGAAGAAACTATTCAAATGATGATTAACAGGAAAACAGAAAAAAGACTTTCAACAGTAAGTCCAAATGGGCTATATTTAGTAAAGATAAAATATTAATTATAAAAAAAATTAAGAAATTTAAAAAAGTAGTTGACAAATTTAAATGTTTTTAATAAAATGTTAATAACAAGCGAGAAATAACTCACTTATAAATTTAAATTTTGTTATTAACAAAAAGATAAAAACAAAGGAGGAGAATGTTAATGCAAGAATTAGAAAATCGAAAAAGAGAGGGGTTAGGTATACAAAAAGCCTTATATATTATTGATATGAATAATGGCTTTGTCAATTTTGGACCGATGGCTAATAAAGCATACAATGCTTTAGTTAAAGAACAATTAAGGATGATCGAAAAGATAAGAAGAGAAAATGGCCAAGTTAATTTTGTTTTAGAAGGACATACTGAAGATTCTTTAGAATTCAAAAGTTATCCTAAACATTGTATTTTAGGAACAAAGGAAGCAGAATTAATACCAGAATTACTTCCTGAACAAAATAAGATTAATACTAATACTTATTATAAAAATTGTATTAATGGAATGTTAACTGGAGAAGTAGAAAAAGATATAAAAACCTTAACTTTTTTAAAGGAAGTAATATTTGAGGGTGTTTGTGCTGATTTATGTGTTATGGATTTTGCAAGAGCTTATGCTAGATATTTAGATGAGATAAACAAAGATGTTAAATTGTTTGTAGTAAAGAATGCCGTTGATACTTATAATAGTCCAACTCATAATCGTCGTGAGTGGTTAGATATTGCTTATAAAGTTATGGCTCAAGCAGGAATTCAAGTAGTAGATGATTATGAAGAATTAGAAGAAAAAGAAAGAATTTTAGGTTTAAGAAGATAGGAGATATGTAATATGAAAATTTATAATGGATATGAAAGATTACCAAGAAACTATACAACAATGACTGATGAATATGAAATGACTATGGGTAATGGTTACCTTGTGTATAATAAGCAAAATAATGAGGCTGTATTTGATATATTTTTTAGAGAAATCCCTAATGGTGGTGGGTATGCCATTATGGCTGGTCTTGATAAGATTATACCGTATATTCAAAATTTAAAATTTGACGATCGTGCTTTAAATTATTTTAAAAGATATGGTTATCCAAAAGAATTTATAAATTATTTAAAGAATTTTAAATTTACTGGAGATATTTATGCTATTCCTGATGGAACACCTGTTTTTCCCAATGAACCAATTATGACTGTCAAAGCACCCCTTATTGAGGCTCAAATTTTGGAGACTGCTTGTTTAGCCCATATTAATGGCGCCATGGAACACGCTACCGGGGCAAGAAGAATTATAGAGTCT
>CANQZQ010000090.1 GCA_947628375.1 uncultured Bacilli bacterium | reverse complement strand
AAATTTTTTTATTTTCTTTTATTTTTCTTTTCCTAATTAAAAAAGAGTGATTTTTATTTTTCACTCCTTATTACTGTGTTAAGTAGTGTCTAATCATTTAATTCATCAACAACATTTTTAAATGTTTCTTCATTCCAAATTGTAATACCAAGTTCTTTTGCTTTATCATATTTACTTCCAGGATCAGTACCAACAATTACAACATCAGTTTTTTTACTAACTGAATCTGAGAATGTTCCACTATACTCTTCAATTAAGTTTTTAATTTCATCTCTAGTCATAAAAGATATTGCTCCCGTCATAACAAATTTTTTACCCGTAATATTCTCGTTAACTTTTTTCTTTATGCCAAGATATTTCATATTAAGATCAAGCATTTTTAATTTATCTATTAAATTGCGATTTTCCCTAAAATAATTATAGATGCTTTCCGCAAGTATGTCACCAATATCTTTAATGTTGAGAAGTTCTTCTTTGGGAGCTTGCATTAATGAATCAATATCGCCATAATATTCCGCAAGTATTTTAGCTGTCTTACTACCGACACCACTGATACCTAAACCAAATAATAATTTTTCTAAACTATTTTTCTTGCTATTTTCTATCGCACTAATCATATTATCAAAGCTTTTACGTCCAAATCCTTCAAGTAGTAATATTTCATCTTCATGTTCTTGTAAATGATAAAAATCAGGAATACTTTTTAAAAATCCTTCATTATAAAAATCTTCGATTATTTCATCACCCAAACCATCAATATTCATAGCATCTCTTGAAGCAAAATGAATTAAGGCTTCAATACCTCTTGCAGGACATAATTCATTAGGGCAATAATAATCAACTTGACCTTCTTTTTTAATTAATTTAGTATGACAGATTGGACACTCTGTTATCATTTTAAATGGCTTTTCAGCTCCGGTTCTTCTTTCAATTACACTCCCCTTTACTTCTGGAATAACATCACCAGCTTTATGAACAACAACTGTATCACCAATCATTAAGCCTAAATTATTAACAAAATCCTCATTATGTAAAGTTGCTCTTGCCACAGTGGACCCCATAATTAAAACAGGATCTAAGACAGCATTTGGCGTAATTTGTCCAGTACGTCCGACAGTAAAAATAATATCTTGCAATTTAGTTAAAACATCATTATGAGGAAATTTATAGGCTACAACCCATCTTGGATACTTAGCTGTATTACCAAGCTCTCTTTGTTCATTGATATCATTTACTTTAATAACAACTCCATCAATTTCATAAGGAAGGCTTGCTCTTTTTTCCGTATATTCATGAATAAAATCTAGAGCTTCGTTAATATTTTTAACTACTCTATTAGCAGGATTTACTTTAAAACCTAAATCTTGCATAAATTTTAGAGCATCACTATGCTTAGTAATACCGTAATCTAATGGATTAGGTAAATGATAAATAAAATTATTTAAATTCCTTTTAGCAGCAATTTTGGAATCAAGTTGTCTTACACTACCAGCAGCAGCATTTCTAACATTTTGTAAAAGAGGAAGTCCTTCTTCTTCTCTTTCTTTATTAATAATTTCTAAAGTTTTTTTATCCATGTATATTTCACCACGGACTTCAATATCAATTTCTCTAGTTAATTTTAAAGGAATTACTTTAATTGTTTTAACATTATGAGTGATATCTTCACCAACAACGCCATCACCTCTAGTTGCGCCCCTTACAAGGATGCCTTTTTCATATTGAAGGGAAACAGCTAAACCATCAATTTTAAGCTCACAAACATATTCAGGATTAACTCCTAATTTTTTAATTTTATTATCAAAATCTCTTACTTCATCTTCATTAAAGACATCACTAATACTTAAAAGAGGAATCTTATGAGTTACTTTTTCAAATTTATCAATAACTTCTCCCCCAACTCTTTTAGTAGGACTATTTGCCAAGATATATTCAGGATATTTTCTTTCTAAAATTTCTAATTCTCTTAAATATTTATCATATTCTTGATCAGTGATAGTAGGATTATCTAAAACATAATAATTATAATTAGCGTCATTTAATATTTTAACTAATTCTTCTATTCTTTCTTTAGGATTCATATTTAACTCCATAAATTATTTTTATAAACACCATTATTTATTTCATTTTTTAAACCCTCTTTTAAGGATTCTAAATCTTCTTTATAAGTCATGCCTAAATATTTACTATTAGTACAAATTATTTGAACTTTTTGCTTATTTTCTTTAGCACTTTCAAAAGCAACATTCGGAATTAGCCATTCATCTTTAAGTAGATCTTTACAATTATTAAAAAATTCTTCAATATGATTTTCTAAATAAGTAAAAATTTGAGGAGTAAAACAAAATAAATTCATAGAAACTGGTTGATTTAAAGGTACACTAAATTCTAAATCACCATTTAATGGTTTACATAAAGCAAGGCCATTATTTTCTTTAACGCTACTTTCAACAATTTTATCTAAATAACCATTAGTAGTAAAAATAATACCTCTTTTAACTTCCCCATTTAAAGTTAAAGTATTACCAACTTCATAAGCAATATTAGCATATTCATTACCTTGATTATTTTTTAAAAATTCACTAGCTTTTAAATAACCATCCCGGCCATAAAAATCATCAGCGTTAATAATAGCAAAATTTTCATGGATAACATTTCTGACACAGTAAATAGCATGAGCTGTTCCTAAAGGTTTGACTCTTTCTTTTGGAATATTTATACTTGCAGGAATATCTTCCATTTTTTGAAAGACATATTCTACTTTAATTTTATCTTCTATTCTTTTACCAATTGATTCTTTAAAAAGTTCATAGTTTTCTTCTTTAATAACAAATACAACTTTATTAAAGCCAGTTTTTATAGCATCATATATAGAATAATCGATAATAAATTCGCCATTTGGTCCCACAGGTTCAATTTGCTTAAGCCCTCCAAATCTACTACCCATACCTGCTGCTAAAACGAGTAATGTTAAATCTTTTTTCATTTTTTATCTTCCTTTCTTAAACCTTTATAATTTTTTAAAAATTTCCTAATTCCAAATTCTTTATTAAAAGCAACGCTTACGAAACGATCATCAACCCCAATAACAACCCCACGGCCAAATGTTAAATGATTAACGACCTCTCCACTTTGATAATCACTTTCATTATCACTATAAAATAATTCTTTATTAAATTTTGGCTCTTCTTTAATATTGGTTTCTAAATATTCTTTACTTATTTCATCAATAAATCTTGAAGGAGGATTAAACATATCTTTACCATAAAGCATCCTTCTTTTAGCATTGGTTAAATATAATCTTTCTTTAGCTCTAGTTATACCAACATAGCAAAGTCTTCTTTCTTCTTCTAATTCACTTGCCTCAAGTAAAGAATTTTGATGTGGCATAAGTCCTTCTTCCATTCCTACCATAAAAACAACTTTAAATTCTAGTCCTTTAGCACTATGGAAAGTCATAAGAGTAATAGAATCATCTTCTTCTTGATGCTCAGTTACATCCGCAATTAAACTTATTTCTTCTAAAAAATCTTGTAAATTGACACTACCGGTAGCATTTTGATAATTTTCTGTTATACTTCGAAATTCTTTTAAATAATCTAGTCTAATTTCCCCATCTAAAGAATTATCTTTACTAAATTCTTCTTGCATACCACTTTCTTCTATAACTGCATCAATTAATTCTGTTAAAGACATATTTTCTGCTTCATCTGTTAATTTAATAATTAAATTTTTAAATTCTAATTCTTTTCCTTTACTAATGACATCAAAAATAGATGTTCCTTCCTTACTTGCAAGTTCTTCTAAATTATCAACTGTTTTAGTACCAATGCCTCTTTTTGGTTCATTAATAACTCTTTTTAAAGAAACATCATCATTATGATTACTTATTAATCTTAAATAACTAATTAAATCTTTAATTTCTTTTCTTTTATAGAAGTAAAAGCTTCCTACTACCCGATAAGCAAAATTATTTTTAAGCATAGCTTCTTCATAAGCTCTTGATTGGGCATTAGTCCGGTAAAAGATAGCTATATCTTTTAAATGATAGCCAAGATTTAATAAGTCTTTTATTTCACTTATAATATTATTTATTTCACTTGCCCCATCATTACTTCTTATATATTTAACTTTAACGCCTTCGCCAAGTTCACTATATAAATTAACTTCTTTTCTTTCAATATTATTTTTAATAACAGAATTAGCAGCGTTCAATATATTAGTTGTACTACGATAGTTTTGATTTAAAACTATAACTTTAGCATCTTCATAATCTTTTTCAAAATTAACAATATTTTTATAGTTAGCTTGTCTAAAACCATAAATAGCTTGATTTTGATCACCAACAACAAAAATATTATGATATTTACTACCTAATAATTTAATTAATTTATATTGAACTTCATTAGTATCTTGATATTCATCTACTAAGATATATTGATATTTTTCTTGATATTTATCTAAAATACTTTGATTTTTCATAAATAAATCAACAGGTAATTTTAATAAATCATCAAAATCAATGGCATTATTTTTTCTTAAAATATCTTGATATTTAAAATATACTGCAACCACTTTTTTTTCTATTTCAGAAGCAAAATATCTAGTAACTTCGGCATCACTTAACATTTCATTTTTAATAAAACTAATTTTACTTCTAATAAAAGATGGTGATATTTCTTTAATATCGTAATTTAAATCTTTCATGATTTTTTTGATAATACTTAAAACATCATCAGAATCCATAATAGTAAAATTACTTGTTAAACCAAACTCTTGATAGTTTTCTTTAATTATTCTTAAACCAAAAGAATGGAATGTTCCCACAAAAGCATAATTATTACTAACAAGTTGATTAATTCTTTCTTTCATTTCCCTGGCAGCTTTATTAGTAAATGTTATAGCAAGGATATTACTACTGTAAATGCCATTATCAATTAAATAAGCTATTCTTGTTGTTAAGACTTTTGTTTTACCACTCCCTGCTCCCGCTACTACTAAACAAGGACCATCTATATGCATTACAGCTTCTTTTTGTTCTTTATTTAAATCTGTTAAGTAATTCATTTTATCCTAACCTACCCATCATTTTAATTATATCAAAATATAGTTCTTTAGTCACTTAAAAACAAGTCATTTCAGCTCTAAGGAGCAAAAATTTTTCGCAGTCAACCAATTTGGTATAATATGGAAAAGGTGGTTGATTAATTTG
>CANQZQ010000089.1 GCA_947628375.1 uncultured Bacilli bacterium | reverse complement strand
CCAATAAATTCATAAATATCTCCCTGAAAAGTATTAACTATTATATCATCAAAATAACAAAATAAAAAGACAAATACATGCGAAATCTCTAGAGAATTCGCATGTAAATTGTTATTTTTTCAAAATTTATTAAAAATTTCTATTTACAAAAATTATTTTTATTGATTAAATAAAAAATTAAGGAAGATGTAGATAGATTGTTACCTAAACTTTTTTGAAAAAACTCAGGTGGGTTTTGGATAGAAAGGTGGTGGTGCCAATGAATAAGAAATATCGTGAAACGATACAATTATTTATTGTTTTTATGTTAGTTTTAGCGTTGCTAATCTTAATTATAAAAATAACTAACCCAGTGGGTTAGTCAGCACACATAGGTAACGCTTATTTGCGTCTTCCTATTTATATTTTAGCATATTGTTTATTTTTATACAATTATGAATATAAAAATGTTATAAAAGTTAATTAAAATAAATTTTATTTTTTTCTGTTAATTAATAACTTTATAGAATACAAAGCTTTAAACTGCATATCTTTTCCATTTAACAATATATCAGGACTAATTCCCATAGCGTTAGCAATATCAAAAATCAACCATTCATCAAAACAAGCACTTTGTTTTACTATTTCCATAAAACGCTGTAAAGCTTCAACTTTAGAACAATTATATTTCTCTTCTATAGTTTCTATGCATCCTCTTACAAATAAATAAGATGAAATATAAGAACTTCTAAAAGAACAGGATTTAGTGGACATAATTTCACTTATACCAAAGGTTCCATCTTTTTCAGAATCTATTAACTGCTTAGCACTAAATATTTCACTTTCATCTAACTCAATTAATGCATTTTTATGATCCTCAAATTTATCTTCAAAATCTAATATATATAATGGCAGTGCCTCGGCAAACCCTTCACATATCATTTGATTTTTAGCAAAAAACTGACTATGAACAATGTGTGAAAGTTCATGAATTTTATTTTCGATTTGGGATATATTTAAATCTTCATTTTCTAATAAGTTTTGACTTACGCCATACGCATCATTAAAACCATCTAAATCATAGCATTTTACTGGCTTACCTCCACCTTTTCCATTATCAAAATTTATTGGCATATTTAACAAATCGGCATAGTTTTCATCAGGTACAATGTATATATATAATATTGGTTTGGAATTTGCTGGATATTTTATATTTAAATTATTAATCATATTAAAACATTTTTGCAAATTTAATAATGCCTTATCAAATAAATTAGCATCATATTTTTTCGCCAATTCTTTAGATAATCTTACTCTTATATTATCACTAAAATTTCTTAATTCTGAATCCATTATATATTCTCTTAAATTATCTTTTTTATACACATAAATCACCTTCAAATAAAGCTTATTTAATTTTAAAAAACTGTTAAGATTTAAATCCTAACAGTCAATTCTATATTAAGAATAATATTAGAGAAATAACAAAGAAAGCAATTCCTAAAACTAAAGTTAAACGACTTATAAATAATTCAAATCCTCTTTCTTTCATGTTTTGGAATAATTCTTGATTTCCCCCAGTTATAATACCAGCACTATCAGTGGCTTTATTACTTTGTAATAAAACAATGGCAATTAATAATACTGATATAATTAATAATACAACTTCCATTACTTTTCTTCCTTTCTAATTACTTCTTCTAATTCTTCTTCATTCATTTTAGTATAACCTTTTATTTTTAAATCTTTAGCTTTTGTTCTTAAAGCTTCTAAATTCTCACTAACTTCTTCCTGTTCTTCAAAATCTATTTTACCATTTTTAACTATATATTCAATTTGCTCTTTAGTTAAAGTTTCATATTTCATTAAAGCTTCTGATAAAAGCATTATTAAATCTTTATTATTTTTGATTATTTCTTTAGCTTTTTCATAACATTCTTCAATAATCTTTCTTGTTTCTCTATCTATTTCAAGAGCTACTTGATCACTAAAGTTTTTGTTTTTACCATAATCTCTTCCTAAGAATACACTTTCAGTTTGTTCTTCATATTGCATAGGTCCTAAATCACTCATACCATATTCAGTAACCATACTTCTTGCTATTCTAGTAGCTTTCTTAAAATCATCAGAAGCCCCAGTTGAAATTTCATTTAAGAATATTTCTTCTGATACTCTACCTCCAAGAAGGCCCGTTATTTGGGCAAGTAACTCGCGTTTAGTTGCAACCAACATTTTTTCTTCTTTTGGAAGCATCATTGTATATCCACCGGCCATACCTCTTGGAATAATAGTTATTTTATGGACTTCATTAGCATCTTCTAACTTAATACCAATAACAGCATGTCCAGCTTCATGTAATGAAACAAGTCTCTTCTCTTTTTCAGTAATTTGTTTACTTGTTTTAGCAGGTCCCATAAGAACCCTATCAGTTGCTTCATCAATTTCATTCATACCTATCGCTTCTTTATTACGTCTTACCGCAAGTAAAGCAGCTTCATTAAGTAAGTTTTCCAAATCGGCTCCACTAAAACCAGGTGTTCTTTGACTTAAATTACTTAAATTAACAGATTTATCTAATATTTTATTTTTAGCATGTACTTTAAGAATTTCTTCTCTAGCTTTAGCATCTGGTAAATTAATTGTAACTTGACGATCAAATCTACCTGGACGAAGCAATGCAGGATCTAAGACATCAGGACGGTTTGTTGCTGCAATAATAATGATTCCTTCATTTTCACCAAAACCATCCATTTCAGTAAGTAATTGATTTAATGTTTGTTCTCTTTCATCATGACCACCGCCAAGGCCAGTACCTCTTTGTCTTCCAACTGCATCAATTTCATCAATAAAAATTAGACAAGGAGCACTTCTTTTAGCTTCCTTAAACATATCTCTTACACGTGATGCTCCAACACCAACAAATAATTCTACAAAATCAGAACCACTTATATAAAAGAATGGTACATTAGCTTCACCAGCAACAGCTTTAGCAAGCAAAGTTTTACCAGTTCCTGGAGGACCTACAAGCAAAACACCTTTAGGAATTCTCGCTCCAAGTTTTTGAAATTTTTTAGGATTTCTTAAGAAATCGATTAATTCTTTAACTTCTTCTTTTTCTTCTGTTAAACCAGCTACATCTTTAAAATTCTTTTTATCACTATCAGAAGAAAGACGCGCTCTACTTCTTCCAAAGTCTACAGAATTTTTGTTAGACATAGCAAGTCTTTTAATTAAAATATAACCTAAAACAATCATTAAGACAAAAGGTAACACATTAACCACAATATAAAGAATAGTACTACTACCCGGATCACTATTAGTGTCATATTCTTTAATTTCTTGTTCTTTAACATAATCTGTAATTGCTGTTATATCTTCACTAATGATTTTAGCTTTAAAGCTTTCAGATTCTTTATAATCTTTTAATTTACCTTCTACATAGTAAACATTTTCATTACTATTTGGAGTAATTGTTAAAGATACTACTTCTTCATTTCTTAAATATTCTAATAATTCACCAGTTTTTAAAGTATTAACTTTATCACCTTGAAATGTAAATATTAAAAGAATTACGGCAATAACCCCAACTAATATCGCATAAGGTAAAGTATTTTTCATTCTATCATTATTATTTTTATTCATTCTTTTCCTCCATGTACTTAAGTATTATATCATACTTTTCTGAAATTTCTTTATCAAATATTGATTTTTTTATTCCTGGTAGCCAAATTATTCTATTTTCGCTATCTACAACCACCGGATAAATCTTTCTAATATTGAGATCAATCTTAGCATTTTTAAATATATCATTAACTTTTTTCTTACCTTTCATATTTTTTATTTGCATAACATCATCACTATTCATACATCTAATATGAAGTGGTAAAGATAAATCTTCACTATTAAGTCTTATGATATAATTACTTTTCTCATTACTTTTATTTATTGTCTCAATAATATAATTGTTTATTTTTATGTAATCATTATATATATAATCATAACTATCACTAATATTATTCTTTTCAATAAGTAAATTATTATAACTACGTCTTCCAATAAAACCATTTCCCAGATCTATTTGCTTATTTTTAGAATCATTAACTAAACTTAATAAATCTTTTTTATTTTTATCATTTATATCAAATAATTCATCTTTTTGAATATCCTCAATTACATATTCAATTATCTTTTCTTGAATAAATAAATCTTCTTTCTTTAAATTAGCAATATTAATTATACCATCCTTATATATATTATCAATCTTTTCTTTAACTATTTTATTTACATAATTATTATATTTTTCTAATTCTTCACTAAACTTTATAAATTTCTTATGTACATCTTTATTTTCTTTTTCTAATAAAGGAATAATATTTTTTCTAAATCTATTTCTTGTATAATTAATATCATCATTAGTATAATCATTAAAATATTTAATTTGATTTTCATTATTATATAGAAGTATTTCTTTTTTAGTTAATGTTAAAAGAGGTCTTATTAAATGATTATTAATTCTAGGTATTCCAATATATCCTTTTAAGTTACTCCCCCTTACTAAACGCATTAATATTGTTTCTTCTAAATCATTGGCATGATGGGCTAGCATAATATATTTAGCCTGATATTTTTTAAAAAGTTCATTAAAAAATTGATATCTTTTCCTTCTTCCTTCACTTTCACTAAATTTATTATTATGATATTCTTTTATTTTCATATATTCAAAAATAATATTATTATCTTCACAATACTTTTTCAAAAACTCTGCTTCTTCGTTTGACTCATTTCTTACTCCATGATTAACATGAGCACAAATTATTTTATTAGAAAAATTATTTTTTAAAACATGTAAAAGACACATTGAATCAGGGCCAGCTGATGTTGCCACGATCAAAATATCATCTTTATTTAATAAACTATTTAAAAAAGTTATAACTTCTTTCATAATAATCACAATGAATATTGTATATTAAAGGCCAAAATATAGCAAGCAATATCACTAAATTATCACAAATTTAATTGCAATAAGGCAATTTTCATATAATAATATGATTTATGCAGAGGATAAGCCTTGAAAAAATAGAGAAAAATTTATTATTTTTTTAAAAAAGCGTTTACAAACATATATTCGCGTGATAAGATGAATATATCAGAGAGTAAAAAGTAATTGAAAACAAGGGGGATTATATGAAAAATGAAACAATTACGAAAGAATATGAAGGGAAAACAATAAGATGTGTTTATGATAATAA
>CANQZQ010000088.1 GCA_947628375.1 uncultured Bacilli bacterium | reverse complement strand
GCACCACAGATAACCACAAAAAAAGCTGAATTTAATGGGACAGCTAAGGAATTGTTGAGTAGTCAATTAAGGCCTAAGGGCTTGTCAACAAATTTATTGGGTGATATGTACCGATTTGTGGGGACAAAAGAAGCGGTAAATAACTATATATGTTTTGGAACGACGAGTAAGTGTAGTGAAACAGATGATACTATGTATAGAATAATAGGAATAACACAAGATGGTCAAATGAAATTAATTAAAAATACAGCCATAATAGAAGGCTCAAATAATTGTTACGTATGGCATTGGACTCAGCTGACAAATACGACATGGCCAAATTCTGATATATATAAAAGATTAAATGGACAAAGATCAGGAAGTACACAAGGACGTAACGGAGATACCAATTTATTCGTAAATAGTACAACAAGTAATGTACAATATATAAAAACAACTGGTGATACTACTTGGTATAACAAAATAGAAAACCATAAATGGAAATATGGGGATACTACAAATATAAATACTGATGCTGATAGAGTATATAGTATAGAGAGTGGGTTTAGTGATCACATTCAAGCAAGAGTTGGATTAATGTATGTAAGCGATTTTTACTATTCATATGCAATTAATGGATCAGATTCATCGAAAACAAATTGTTATGATTCATCAGCAGGATGTAGAAATAGTTGGTTGCATATAAGAGAAAATGGAAAGAGTGAAGATTTTCAATATGAATGGACAATGACACGATACAGTCTGCCGGATAGCCATGGATATTACTATACGTGGCTCGTGAATTCTACTGGGTTCTTTCAGACGTTCTACTTGCACTACGAGTTTTCGGTTCGACCGGTCTTCTATCTTAATTCTAGTATCATAATAGGTAGTGGAACTGGTACATCGATAGATCCTTTTATAATCACAGCATAAATAACCGAGAAGGAAAACTCGTAAAAACCTTCATAGACTTAATCCTTGGGAAGAGAGCAATCTCTTTCTTTTTAAGTTATAAAGAAAAACGTGCAAAATGCACGAATTAAAAATTCTTTTCAGAATATGAATGAGAATAATTTATTCTTTCCATAAATTCAACATAATCAAGATAAATCATTCTAATTAAATACCAGTTACCTGTAACGGGATCACTAATAATTAAGTGATCTCTTCCTGCTTCTTCAATTATTCCTGAGTAAATTTTATTTTGCCATTCTGTACTGTCAGGATAAGAGACATAAGCATTAACTCTTTTTCCTTTATTAAGTCTTAAAATATTTTCAATATAACTTTGTTCCATAGTCATTAAACTTTGGGATGAAATATTTCCTGGTGGACTTGATGGTTGTGGTATTGGAGTATTATTGGAAGGAAATGTTGGATTTTGATAATAATTACCGTTTATAAAAATCACCTCTAGTTAAATATATGTATTATTAAAAGATTATTTGCAATATTTTAGAAAATTGTTTATAATTAGGATAGTTAGGATAGATAAAAATGGGGAAGAAAATAGAAAAAGATACAAAAGAATTAATTATAACAGGTTTTTCTTTTGTTTTGGGCACATTTTTTTTAGCGCTTTGTTATAATTTATTTTTTGCTCCAAGAAATCTTGTTGTTGGAGGTATTTCTGGTTTAGGAATTATTTTACAAGAAATTTGTGGTATTAATGCTAATCTTTTTATCTATATAGCTAGTTTTATTCTTTTAATAGTTTGTTATCTTTTTTTGGGTAAAGAAGAAACTAAAAAAGTAGTTATTGGGACATTTTTATATCCATTATTTATAACATTTACTGCTCCCATGGCTGAATTTTTAATTAATTATATTGAATTTAAAGAAATACTTGTAACTATTATGTTAGCGGGTCTTTTATATGGTTTTAGTAATGGCCTTGTTTATAAATATGGATATTCCACTGGTGGTAGTGATGTTATTGTCAAAATATTTAGAAAATATTTTCATATTAGTGAAGGTAAAGGAGTATTAGTATGTAACCTATTTATAATTATTGCTGGTGGTATCGTTTTTGGAATAGATAATGCAATATATGCCATAATTATTTTGGTTATTGAATCTATATTAGTTGATAAAATTATTATTGGGATATCTGATAGTAAAAAATTTATGATTTATACCAAAGAAGCTAATAAAATAAAGAAAATTGTTAAAGATGAATTTTATACGGGTTATACGATATTTCCAACAGTTGGTGGATATTCTCATATAAGAGGAGTTATGCTTATGTGTATAATTAGTAATAGAGATGTTAATTTATTTAAAGATAGAATATTAGAAACGGATCCTAAAGCATTTTTTGTTATTAGTGATTGTTATGAGGTCCAAGGTGGTGTAAAAAGGTCAAATTTACCATTTATATAATGGGCCTTTTTTGATATAATTAATTAGGAGTATAATTATGAAGTTTATTGAATTAAAAAATGTAAATAAAACTTATTCTACGGGAGTGACGGCTTTAGCTGATTTATCTGTAGAAATTGATAAAGGTGAATTCGTTTTTGTAATTGGCCATACAGCAAGTGGTAAATCAACATTCATTAAAATGTTATATAGAGAGGAAAAACCCACTAGTGGTAGTGTTATAGTCGGCGGAATAAATGTTGCTAAGCTTAGAAATGGTCGAGTATATAAATTGAGAAGAAAAATTGGTGTTGTTTTTCAAGATTTTAAATTACTTCCTAAACTCACTGTTTATGAAAATGTAGCTTTTGCTTTAGAATGTTTAGGAGTATCATCTAAAGAAATTAGACCTAAAGTTATGAAAGCTATTGAAATAGTTGGCTTAAAAGAAAAGGTTAGAAGTTTTCCTCATCAATTATCTGGGGGAGAACAACAAAGAGTATGTATAGCAAGAGCTATAGTTAATGAGCCAAAATTACTTATATGTGATGAACCAACTGGTAACTTAGATCCAGATACTTCAAAAGAAATAATGAAAGTAATAGATAATATTAATAAAGATTTAAAAACAACAGTTATTATGGCTACTCATGATAAAGAAATAGTTAATAGAATGAAAAAAAGAGTTTTATTAATTGAACATGGGATTTTAACTGGCGATTATTTGAAAGGAAGTTATAAGTCACATGAAAGCGCTTAGAATAGTTGGTAGAAGTTTTAGAGATGCTTTTAAAAGTGTTTTTCGTAATTTTAGTTTAAGTATGGCTTCCATTTTATGTGCTACAATTACTCTTTTAGTAGTAGCGGTCTCTTTAATTATTGCTGGTAATGTTGAAGATGTTACTAAAAATTTAGAAAAAGAATTAACAATTGTTGTTTATTTAGAAAAAAATGCGACAGAGGAAGATGCTTCATTCATTCAAAGTTCAATTAAAAATATGAAAGATGTAGCCAGTGTAACATATAAAAGCAAAGAAGAATGGAAAAATGAAATGAGTGAGTATGATCCAACCTATAGTGATATTTTTGATAGTTATAGTGAAAATCCTTTATTAGATTCACTAGTGGTTTCGGTTAAAGATGTTAATAGTTTGGAAAGTGTTACAAGTGAGATTAGAAAATTAGATAAAATAGATAGTGCTGGTTATGGAAAAGATGCCGTAACAACAATTATTTCTGTTTTTGATTTTGTTGAAAAAGTTACAATTGTAATAGTAATTGCCCTTATCTTTGTAACAGCTTTCTTAATAACTAATACTATTAAATTAACAATATATTCAAGAAGAAATGAAATAGAAATAATGCGCTTAGTGGGAAGTAGTAATACCGCAATAAAATTACCATTTGTAATTGAAGGATTTGTAATTGGTATTCTTGGTTCAATTATCCCTATTATATTAACCATTTATGGTTATATTATTGCTTATGAAAAATTAAATGGTTATATTTATGTGGAATTAATTAAATTAATCGCGCCATTTAACTTTGTTTTCTATATTGCTTTAATTATTATGGTAATGGGAGCTTTAATAGGTATGTTTGGTAGTTTACTGGCGGTTAGAAAGTATTTGAAGATATGATGAAGAAAATAGAAGATTTAATATTAAGAAGTATTTTAATTTTGGCTGTTTTCTTTGGTTCTTTATTTGCTCCTTTTAATTTAGGGAAAGCTGTTAGCAAAGGACAAACATTAAATGATTTATATGATCAATTAAGTGATTTAGAAGCTAAGAAAAAAGAACAAGATAATAAGAAAAAATTAACGGAAGCGGAAATAAATAAAAATAAAGCTAATATTGAAAAAGCTGAACAAGATATGGCTAAAGCTAAAACCGATATTGAAAATGTTAATAAAAATATTGAAAGAACTAATGCTGAAATAGATGAGATTAAAGATGAAAGTGCTGAATTATTAGTTCTAAACCAAAAAAGCGAAGCCGAAAATATTTATTTATCATATATAACGGGAGCTTCAACAATGACCGAGTTAATTATGCGTAGTGATATGATAGATATGTTAACAAATTATAATAATGCTAAGTTAAAAGAACTAGAATTATTAACAGAAAATAACAATAAATTAAAAAAATCATTAGATGAACATCAAAAAGATTTAGAGAAAAAAAGAGCTGAATATGAAAAATTAGCTGAAGCTTTGGGCGATGAGTATGCCAAAATGAATGAAGGCTATATTACCATTGAAGAAGAAATTAAAACCATGAAAGAATTAATTAAATATTATGAAAATTATGGTTGTAAAAAAGATGAAGATCTAATGGCTTGTATTGATGGTATTGGCAGTAATTCTAAATGGCTAAAACCTGTATCAAAAGGTGTTATTACTAGTTTAGTAGGTTATCGTGATGCCCCAACACCAACAGTTGGTACTAATCATACTGGCATTGATATTGGGATTAAAGAAGGTACAAATGTATATCCAACCGCTAATGGAGTTGTCGGAGCAATTGTTAGAAAATCATCTTGTGGAGGTAATAAACTTTATATTTGGACAGTGGTTAATGGTAAAAAATATACTTATGTATACATGCATTTAAAAGAAATATTAGTTAAAGTTGGTGAAAAAGTTACTGTTGATCAAGTGGTGGCATTAAGTGGTGGTTTAAAATATGGATATGATAAATGTACAACTGGTGCTCATCTCCATTATGGTCTTGCTGAAGGACATCATTTTGGTAGTGCTGGAGATTTAGCTTTATCGAAGTTTAATTCTTATATTATTAACCCGCCAGGTTATCCGGGTCTTGGTCAATGGTTCTATGGAAGATAAAATGTTGAATGAAAATTCAGCATTTTTTTTGACCGTTTCGAAAAAAAGGTTCAGGCCACGTGCTTAAGCACGTAAACCCTTGAAGGGTTTAAAGGCAA
>CANQZQ010000087.1 GCA_947628375.1 uncultured Bacilli bacterium | reverse complement strand
ATTTCATTCATAGTATAAGTACCATTTATAAATTCACTCATAGCATCTAATGAACTATAACCTGTTAAAGTAAAATCAGTAGATGACACATTATTTCCTTTTCCACGACCAAATTCATTTGGCATATTATTATTTGATTCAATCTCAGCTTTTTCAATATTATTTCCATTAAGTCCTATACCATAAGTATAATAATAACTTTCAATATACTTACTATCAGCAAAAGACTCAACATCACTAATTGTGAAACTCTCAATATTATCAAATTTTTCTCTTGCATTTTCTCTTGATTCTTCTTGTGATGGATCAAAATCTTTCATCATATTAGCTCTATCAAAGCTAATTGTTACTTCTTTGTTATAAGCATTTTTATAGGAATCTATTAAATAACTAGCTGTGTTTTTAATTGCAAGTGTTATGGTACATGCACAAGCAATAATTAAAATAATTATTCCTATTAAAATGTTTCTTCCTTTATTTCTTTTAATTGAAATCCAGGCATTTTTTAATATAAACATAAATTTCCTCCTCTAAAACAATATCATTTTATTATGTAAATATTAAAGAAACATTAAAAAACATTAACTTTTTTGGTTAATGTTCATTTATTTTAAATTTAACTTCAAAAGTAGTATATCCATCTTTGGAATAAGCTTTAATACTGCCATTATGAGCATTTACAATATTTTTAGCAATAGCAAGACCTAAACCATATCTTCCACTTTGACGATTATGACTTTTATCATTTCTATAAAATCTTTCAAATATTTTTTCACATTCTGAAGGTGATATAGGATCTCCCTTATTAATTATTTCTAATTTTATCTCTGATTTATCGCTCTTTAAGTTAATTTTAATTTTACTATTTTCTTTTCCATGACTAATAGCATTATCTATTAAAATTGATACTAACTCATCTATACTTTCTTTATGACACATAAAGTTTAGATTATCTTCTATATTAGTTTCAATAGTTATATCTTTTTCATATGCTAAACTTTCAAATATTAATGCTCTTTTTTTTATGATAATAGAAATATCATTTTTACTGAAATTTTCGCATTTTAAATATTCAGTTTTAGATAAATCAAGTAATCTTGTTATTAAATTACTCATTCTATCAGATTCACTTTTTAAGTTATTAATCCACTTTTCATTTTTTTTATTCACATCTAAACAATCAATACTTGCCATCATAACTGCAAGTGGTGTTTTTAGTTCATGAGAGGCATTAGCCACAAATTCTTTCTCTCTATCAAAACTTTCTAGAACTGGTTTAGTAATCCATTCTGTTATTTTTTTAGAAATAATATAAATAATAATTTCACCAATGCAAACTAATAATAAAGAGATTACTAAGTTCGTAAGTAACATATTTCTAGTGTTAGTTATATTTACAATCGTTAAAGAATTATTATTTTCAAAATTATAAGCATATTCATTCCAATATAAACAACCAATTTTTACTTTACTTGTATTATTACTAGCAATAATATTTTTTGCTTTATTTATAATTTCATCACTAATATCATTATCATTATGACTTATTTTATCAATAATATCATTATTATCATTTAAAATAAATGTATAAACTTCATAATCCATAACTTTTCTATTACGAAGTTCTTCATCATTTATTGGTCGCATTTCTTTATCAATTGGTTCTGGCCTTTTAATGGTCAAATTTCGCATTCTTGTTAAATTATTTAATATTCCTGTATATTCTTTATGATAGGTTTGAACATTAAAGAAAGTAGAAAAAAATACAGCAAATAAAGAAATAATAATAAAAATGGTAAAAAATGTTTTCTTCTTTAAATTTTCCATATTCTTTATTCCTCCATTTTATAACCTAAATTACGAACTGCTTTAATATTTACTTTTGATCCAATAATTTTTATTTTCTTTCTTAAAAAAGATAAATACGCTTCTAAATTGTTGGACTCATAATCACTATCAATTCCCCAAACTTTATCATAGATTTGTTCTTTTGATATAATCTGTTCTTTATTATTCATAAAATATTCAAGTAAAAGAAATTCTCTATATGGAATATTTATTGACTCATTTGTTAGTTTACAAGTTAGAATAGATGTTCTAATATTTAATGATAAATCACTATACTCTAATATATCTTTAACTTTATTATTTTCTTTATTCCTTAACTGAACATTTACACGTGCAATTAATTCTTCAATATGAAAGGGTTTAGTTACATAATCATCTGCTCCAATATTAAATCCCTTCAATTTATCTTCTAATTCAGATTTAGCAGTAAGCATAATAACTTTAGCACTTATATCATTTTCTTTTATCTTTTTTAATATTTCTAAACCATTCATTTTAGGTAACATTATATCAAGAATGATTAAATCATATATATTTGAGATAGCATTATATAATCCATCTTCACCATCAAAACTTGTATCAACTTCATATTTTTCACATTGTAATTTTGTTTTTATAACATCAGCAATTGTCTCTTCATCTTCAACTACTAAAATTCTCAATTTTACCACCTCTATTTTTATAAGTAACTTTTATCTTTTATTTCCAAATAAATTAATTGTTTCATTTATTTTAAATGTATCTTCATTATTTAGCAATACTTTTTCTCCTTTAGAATAATTACTATTTTGATAGATTCCATTTTCAAGAGTTCCTAAATTACTTCCTCCTGTGTAAAGTTCATATTCTCCATTTTCTAATGTTTTGGTACTAATAATAATTGTTTTAAAATTTTTGGGAGCTTCAAAACTAATTATTTCTTCATCATCTTTCATTAATGTAACTGGAGTATTTTTAGAAATAGCATTATCTAATGTAAAAGCAATAACTTTTTGATTAGACGATTCTTTAGGAGTCTCTAGCATATCACTTCCTAAAGCAACTACTACTCCACCATTAATTGTATAACCTTTATCAGTATCAATTCCAGCATTACCCCCAATATCACTACCAATTACAAATATTGTTCCACCATTTATGACAGCGTCTTTATTAGAATCAATTCCATCACCAGAAGCATTTATATAAAACGTACCATCATTAATTGTTATAGTTGCTCCATCTCCTCCAGCATTAAGCCCATCATCATTAGAAGTTACAATATATGTTCCACCATTAAAAGTCATATTCATAGCTTCTGTAGCAATTCCTTCACCCTCATTTTGATAACCATTTACAATTAACTTTCCTTCGCCTTCAAATACTAACTCAGCTTCACTATAAATACAACCATCATAATTAGAATTTCCACCATCAGTTAAAGTATTTATTGTTCCTTCGTTTAATGTTATTGTTATTTTATTAGCATTTAACCCAATAATAGTTGCGGTTCTTTCATTTGTAATATTTACACCATCTAAAACTATTTTTACATCTTCATCTTTTGCATCAACAATAATAGAATTAGAAAAATTACCACTAAATGTATATGTTCCTGATGAAGTAATTGTTACATCTGTTTTTTGATTAGATAAATTAATAGTGTTAGAAGTTAAAATATTATTTTCATCTAACACAACATCATCTTTATCATCTGATCCCATACCTTGATTAAAATTATCATTAACATTTAGATTATTTTTAAATTTGTTAGCAACTAAATTTTCTGTAAAAGTAAATCCACTTGTTAAAATAATTACTCCTAAAATATAGATTAATATTTTATCACTATTAGCAAATGTTTCTTTTAAAGTCTTTTTATTAAAATCCGACATAATTAGATAAAATACAATAAGAGATAATGATAAACTTTCTATTCCAAAAAGTATTAAATAAACATAATTATTGTTGACATTATTTTCTGGTTGTCCTCCTATTTGTTCCATACCACCATTATTATTTGGCATATCTGGTGGAGTTCCCATATTATTATCGCTATCAGGTTTTTCAGGTGGTTGTCCTTCATTATTACCATTAAACATTTCTGGCGGCATATTTCCATTTTGACTCATATTTGGCATATTATTTCTATTACTAGTATTATATGATTTGATACTTAAATATCCAGTAAAAATGATACTTCCACATAGTAATAAAATGATAACAATAGATATAATATTTTTTGTTTTTCTTGGCATAATTTTTCTCCCTTTCTTTTTTAACAATCAAAGTATAAAATACAAAGGTTAAAGAAACATTAAAAACTAATTATGAGTACTTTCTTTATTTAATTCACTCTCGTATGTTGTTCAAGATGTTAACTCTATTTCTTTTAAATTATATAATTTTCAAAACCAAATAGTTATTTTATTTTTTTATCATATGTATATCTTCATCTGTTTTTCCTTGACCATCTATAATAAATCCAATTTTTTCGTAACAGTGTATTGCTTTTAAATTAGTTGCATAAACATCTAATTCTAATCCATCTAAATTTAATTTTTCATAAGCATACTTTAATAATGCCTTAATAGATTCTGTTCCATAATGTTGATTTTGTTTTTTAGGAGTAATTATAATACCTAATTCACCTATATTATTATTAATCTTCATTATTTCAATATTTCCAATAAAATCTCCGGTACTTTTTTCTATCATGGAAAAACATATTGCTTTTTCCTGTAATTTTAATTTTACCCAACTTAATTCATCTTCATAAGTATAAGTTCGAATTTTATGACTAATTTTATTAGCTACATCAGGATCATTAATCATGATCAAATAATCATTAATTAAATTTTCATTTAACTTAACATATAGTATATGTTCAGATTCAAAAACAGTTTGAAAGTTCATCATTAATCACCATTTTTATTATATTTTATTTTACTATAATAGTAAATATTTTCCCCCAATTGTTCCATTTATATTAAACTTGCATTAGCAAGTTTTCTTATATAAAAAATTGACCAGACACGTCTGACCAATTTAGAAAGGAGCAATTATAAGTAATAACTTAACAATTACCTGTAAATAATTTTTTATGAATCAATACGAGATAAATAATCTTTATTATAATCAAGAATAGTTAACATTTCCTTAGCAGTTTGTTTATTGTTAGCTTTATAAAAGCATAATTTATCGTCATGATTTTTATATATTATTAATTCATTACCTTCTGGTATCATACAATGATGAACTCCACCTATTCCGGAAATAATTTCTTGATATGCCCCTATAGAGAAAATGGCAATATATAATTTTTCTCCATCATTTATTTTAGGCATAAACAATTTAACATTTTTATCATTTAAAAAATATCTATCATCTGGATCACATGTTTCACCACCAAGTGATACAGGAATACACTTATTATTTAATAAATTTATTGGTAAGATGGTAAAATCTTGAGATATTCCCCACATATCAGGAGTCATATTCATTAAACTACCATTAATAATATACCAATTTTTCTTAACCATATCTATTGGATATATATAAAAACTATGATCTGCAACTGTATATCTACCATGTTCCCCAACTAACTCTGGTTCAGGTATTTCATTTTTAATTGAAATTGATTTAACAG
>CANQZQ010000086.1 GCA_947628375.1 uncultured Bacilli bacterium | reverse complement strand
AGATTTACTGAATATAAATGGATAGGGAAATAATTATGGAAAAAGATATGAGTAAATTAGAATTTGCTAATGCATTAAAAACTGGTAATAAAGATGCATCGGAACTAAAACAATAACCATCTAAAGAACTTGCAGAAGCTTTAAAAGAACTAGATTATATGATTAATATAAATGGTGGTAAAACTTTATAAAATTTAATTAAATATTATGAATAAGGTGTTGTGATATTAACACTTTTTTTAATTCAATAAAAAGTCCTATTATAGTTAAAAAAATAAGTAATAAAGTATTGTACTTTATTACTTATTTTTATTGTTCTATCAGAAATAATTATAACATAATTTACTACTTTTGAATATGTTTTTTATACAAAATTTAAAATATTTATGGTATTAATATTGCATTTTTATAAATTTATTAAAATTTTTTTATTAATTCATCAAAAATAATTTCTTATTTAAGTTTATCAAAGTCATAATTTAAGTCTTAAAATAGACATGAGAGAGGAGGTGAAAAATGTCTAAAAAAGGAGAAAATATTACTAAAAGAAAAGATGGCAGATATGAAGCAAGATTTGTTAAAGAACGAGACGAGAATGGCAATATAAAAAAATATGGATTTGTTTATGCAAAAACTTATCTAGAAGTAAAGAAAAAAAGAGATGAAAAAATAAAAAATTATAGTAAAGAACAGCAAAGAGAATTAAGATCTAATGATAAAACAATATCAAGTGCTATAAAAAATTGGCTAGAATTTAAAATTTCTATAAAAGATTCAACTTACACTAATTATTATTCAATTATTAACTCAAAAATTATTCCTTTTTTTAATAATAAAACTATAAAAGAATTAGATGAAAATCTTATATTAAAATTTGTTAAATATTTGCAACAAATTAATTTGGGAAATAAACGAATCAAGGACATATTATTGGTATTAAAACAATTTTTAAAAGATAATAATATAAATATAAAGATTAATTTACCTAAAGTTGAATCCAAAAAAATAGAAACTTTAAAAATAAATGAAATATCAATTGTTGAAAATGTTGCCAAAAAAACTGATGATGTTAAAATATTTGCAATTTTACTGGTTTTATTTACTGGAATTCGTATTGGAGAGTTATGTGCTTTAACATGGCAAGATATTGATTTAAATAATAAAATAATTCATATAAATAAAACATTAATTAGAGTTAAAAATAAAGACTCTAATAATTCTATGAAAACAAAAATCATATTAGATAGTCCCAAAACAAAATATTCTATAAGGGATATTCCCATAAATGAAACAATTTTGCCATATTTAAAAAAATTTAAAAGTGAAAATAGTCATTTTTTCTTAACAAGAAATAATATATTTATGACAACAAAACAATATTATTCTTTTTATTTGAAATTTCTTAAATCATCGTCTTTACCAAAATATAATTTCCATATATTGCGGCATACATTTGCAACTCGTTCTTTATTATGTGGAATTGATATTAAAACATTAAGTGAAATACTTGGACATTCTAGCGTGAAAATAACTCTAGATTTATACGTTCATGTAAGAGAAAATGAAAAATTAATGCAAATCAACAAATTAAAACTTGTAGAATAATAGAAGTCATAAAAAAAGTCAAATTCGAACATTTTTATTAATTGCTTATTAATTTTTAATAAGTAATAAAGTACAATACTTTATTACAATTTTAAACACCATCTCTTTAATTTTAGTGGTGGCTAGTTCATTTGCATTGTAAATAAAGGAGAATGATTGTGGTAAAGAAAAAAAATAGTAAAAAAAATATTGATACAAGAGGAAAAGAAAAACAAAATAAAAAAATTAATCATCCAAAAATAGAAAAAGATAATAAAGCTATAAAAAGAAAAATTTATTTCAGTTATACTCAAAGATTAGTTATTTGTCTTATCTTTTTGGCAATCATTTTTTTATCTTGTTTATATTTTGCTATGAATTCATTTGAATTTAAACACCCAGAAAAGATTAATTATATTGATAGTCAAGAAATAGATTATAAGGTTTATTTAAAAGAAAATAACTTTTATGAACAAGAATATTTAGAAAAAAATATGATGTATGTTGCTAACTTAATAGATAAAATAACTGTTGATTTTAATTATAAATTTAACATAGATAAAGCTTCTACTATAGATTTTGATTATCAAATTATTGGTGATTTAGTCATTTCTAATGCTACAACAAAAGTACCTTATTTTGAGAAAGAATATATTCTTTTCCAATCTGAACAAAATACAATGGAAAATGAAACTGAATATGTAATAAATAAAAATATGGAGTTAAATTACGATTATTATAATAATCTTGCTAATTCTTTTAAAAATAGTTATGGTGTTGAATCTGAAAGTTATTTAAAAGTTTATTTAAGAGTTAATAAAAATGGTCAAAAATATAATTTAAATTTAGCTAATAAAATTGAAAATGGCATTAAGATACCATTATCAGAAAATTCTGTTCAAATAAAATTTGATTCAAACGATCTAAGTAATACTGGAGAGATAGTAATAGAGCGTGATTGGGTTTTTCAACCTTATATGTTTATATTTGAATTTATTACATTTTTAATATCAGCGTTTCTATTAGGGTATATTATTAACTTAATTATTGTATTATTTAAACCTAAAAGTGCTTATGATAAATTAGTATACAAAATATTACGTACTTATGATAGATTAATCGGAGAAACTAAAACAGGAATTGATTTGGACAATTATAATGTTATTGAAATGAAATCATTCGAAGAATTATTAGATATTCGGGATAATTTAAAAATGCCAATTATGTTTTATAATATTGCAGATCATCAAAAATGTCATTTTTACTTAAAAAACAATGATGATGTGTATATATTTAGGGTAAAGGCAGTTGATTTGGAGACGACTAGCGATGAGAAAAAGAAGTATTGATTTTAGAAAAAAGAAAAATATTTTAATTTTCCTTGTTCAGTTTGCATTAATTATAATGATATTTATGATATCTACAGGTTTTTCAGTATTAAATCAAAATCTTTTTATAGATGATGCAAAACTTATTATAAGAGTAAAAGCTGATATTAGGGTTACAGGTATAAGTGTATCTAATGATGGAAATTTTGAAACAAATGGAGCATTATCTTATTGGGAAGAATATAATGTTAAACACATTCAATCATATGTAAGTTTGCCAAACAAAAATTCACAAATAAAATATAAAATACAAATAACAAATTTTGGTAATGCTGAAATGGGAATATTAAATATTACAGGTTTACCAGATTATTTGGATTATAAAATAGAAAATTACAATTTAAAAGATAAAATTTGTGTTGAAGATAATTGTAAATTAGGAATTAAAAAAGACATATATTTAATAGTTAAATATAAAGATGATATAAATCTTCCAGAAGTTACAAATTTTATTGTTGATTTAGATTTTGATTTTAGACCTTTTCATAAAATAACATATGTTAATTTTGTAAATAATTATACTAAAGATTATGCTCATGAAATAATTGATGGTGATACATTTACTATGGAATTAAAAAAGCCATTTCCAATTGGGGCAAAACCATTTTTAAAAAATATTGCAGCAGAATACCAATATGATAAAGATACATTAGTGGTAGAAAATGTTAATGATGATTTAGAAATTCGTTCAAATTATATTCAAACTATTGAAGATTTAATAGTTTTTGATAATAATATTAATAACGGAACTAATTATATAGGAGAAACTATTTACTTAGATAAAGATTTAGATTTTAAAAATGATAATAGCTATAGAGATGCTAGTAGAATAGATTTTGATGATTATAATGGTGATGATAAAACAGATACTTTGATAAAAGAATTACAAACAGGAAGTGGATTTATTCCTATTGGGTTTGTTGATGAAACAACAGATGGTGATCGAACTAATCATTTCAGTGGTACATTTGATGGTCAGGAACATACGATTAGTAATTTATATATAAATAATAATGTAGTAACTCATGCGACTGGCTTCTTTGGCTATATAGAAAAAGCATCAATAAGAAATTTTACATTAGAAGGAAAAGTAACATCAAGTGCATTTGCATCTATAGCTGGTGTAGTAGCTTTTGGAAAAGATTCTGTCATAGATAATGTTACAAATAGAGCGAATGTTAGTATTGATATAGGTAGATACCAAACAGCTGGTATAATTGCTAATGCGGGTGGTATGGTTATTTCTAATTGTAAAAACTATGGAAATATTTCTAATGGAAACCATACTGGTGGTATAGTTGCGATTGTCGGAAATGGTATTGATAAAAAAGAAACTACAATAACAAATTCATATAATTATGGAACAATTTCAAATAATCAAGGAAGTACTGCCGTCGGAGGTATAGTAGGACATCAAGTTAATAAAGAAGTCGGTTTGTTAACTATTGAGGGATGTGAAAATAATGGAACAATCACTGTTGATGGAAGTACCGCAACAGAACAAAAAGTTGGAGGAATTATCGGAATAGTAAGATCGAAAGCAATAATAAATGATAGTACAAATAAAGGAGAAATAGTTGGTCATTTATCAAAAACTCCATTTAATTTTAATGGTGGTGGAATTATTGGTCGTATTGAAGGAAATGCTATAGTTAGAAATTGTCATAATTTAGGTCAAATAAAAGGTGAATATCGTATGGGTGGTATAGTTGGTAATATTAATTCAGGAGGAACAGCTTATGTCATCGATTCTCACAATGAAGGAACTTTAGCGGAAGCTATGGATTATCAAAATAATAATGCAGCCAGTGGAGGAATTTTAGGTTATGGTAACAATATTCATATATTTATTATTAATTCTTACAATAAAGGAGTAATAAATGGTTATCAAGCAGGAGGTTTAATCGGAGCATTTGATACAACTACTGGTGACTCAGCATTTGTTATTAACACATATAATGCTGGACCTGTTACAAGTAAGCACAATTATGCTGGTGGTTTATTTGGACATCTTAATCAAGCTGATTTAAGAGTAGATAATGTTTATAATCTTGGAACTATAACTGGACAATATAAATATAATATTGGTTATATTAATACTACTACTTCACATGTAGTTAATCGTACATATCACAATGGTCTTATTGATGCGAGTAACCAGAGTTATAATTGGACAACAATGGCTGATGCAACTATGCGTTCAGCAAGTTTTGCTGAAACTTTAAATAGCAATATTCAAAATGTTGATATAAGTGAAATGAAACAAAAACTAATATCTGTAGGTCTAATTGATGAAGATTATGATATTCATATGCATCATTGGGATTTTAATGAAGAACTTAAATACCCAACTATAAGAAATGAACACTAAAAAATATAAATAAAATTGTTAGTTAATAAATATTAAAGTAAATAATTAAAATATATTACAGTATTTTGCTTTATTTACTTTTTTTATAAGCTTATAAAAAAAATATATGATACAACAATTTTACATTTAATTGTAACTGGATCACGCGCTGATTTAATTAATATGTAAATTGAATTATAAATAAAAAAA
>CANQZQ010000085.1 GCA_947628375.1 uncultured Bacilli bacterium | reverse complement strand
TTATTAAAAAAAATTAGGGAAAATGCTAAAGACAAGTTTGTTGTTTTTCCTGATTCTCTTCAAGTTATTAAAGGTAGCGTCTTTGGTGATATTAAAACTTATGACCCTATTTTTAATGAAGGATTAACTGATATTTTAGGGCCAGCTTTTAATGATCAAGATTATAAAAAATTACATTTTAATTCTCCTCTTGAAAATATTGATGATAATGCCTTTAACTTCGATAAGGTAGAAGAACTTGAATTTAGTGATATAGCCCCTGATAAAATTAAAGAACTTACTTCTATTTATAAATTTTTTAGAAAAGTTAGAGTTGTAGATCCTAATCATGAATATGTCTTAGAAACTAACTTAAAAAATATTATTTTTAATTATCCAGATTTACATAAAGAAATTACTATTGATATTAAAGAAATGTTAGATAAAGAATGTTACAATATAAAATATTATATCGATTCAGATACTGCTTTAACAGAATTAATATTAGATAGAATAGAAACGATTGTTAGAGATAATTTTGATAAAGAAAATATTAAAAAACTTAAAAAATAGAAGAATCACTCTTCTATTTTATTTAACTTAAAAGTATAATACAAACCAATCAAAGAATTAAAAATAAATATTATTAAATCGTAATTATAAAATGTTCCATTTTGAACCAAATTTGATATAAAATCAATAATACAGATAATTAATACAATTACATTGAAAATTAGTAATAATAATTTATATTTCTTTTTATAAAATATATAATTTAAAATTAATAAAATACAATAAATAATATATTCATAAGCCATTATTTTAAATACATGCCAAGTATTATTAAGTATAGAAATTATTTTACCAGCTTCTTCACTTGTAAGATCTAAAATAGTATTTAAACTTGCCCCAATTGAAGAAATAGAGATATATCCGGCCCATAAAAAGAATAATAAAGGTACAATTAATATAATACCTAATAAAATATAATTTTTAAAATTTTTTCTTTGATTTAAATCTTTCTTCTTTTCTTTTGACATTTATCTTTACTCCTTTTCTTGTTGACTTAATTTTTTATAATAATTATATCTTTTAATAGCGTATTCTTTTTGACTATCTAGTAGTTCTTTAGCATATTCCAAATTTTTTATTTTTAAAGCATTAAATCTTACTTCATTATTTAAGAACTCTTCATATTTAGAAAAATCTGGTTCTTTACTATCTAAATATAATTTTTCTTCTACTGGATTATAACGCATTAATAATTGATATCCTGATTCCACGGCTAGTTTCTCTTCAGATACACTACAAGATAAACCATTTTTAATACCATGTTCAACACAAGGTGAATAAGCAATTATTAATGCTGGCCCTTGATGTTCCATTGCTTCTTTAAATACTTTAATGGTCTGCATTACATTACTTCCAAGACAAACACTTGCTACATAACAATTTGGATAACTCATCGCTATTCTAAATAAATCTTTTTTATGGGTTTTCTTACCTAAATCAGTAAATTCAGCGACTGCCCCCATTTTACTTGATTTGCTAGCTTGTCCTCCGGTATTTGAATATACTTCAGTATCTAAAACTAAACATTTAATATTTTCATTTTGACTTAACATATGATCAAGGCCCCCAAAGCCAATATCATAAGCCCAACCATCACCACCAATAGCAAGTACTACCCTGCTAGGTAGATAATCTATTAAATCTTTTAATTCTTGTGGAATATTCTTATCCATTAATTTGTTTTTAACATCAGTGGTAATTTTAACGTCATTCATATTATTTAACCAATTATTAAATAAATCTTTAACTTCACTATCTACTTTATCTAAATTATCTTCCATTATTTTTTTAATTTGATTTCTTTCATTTTGATAGGATAAATGCATACCTAAAGCAAATTCTGCATTGTCTTCAAATAAAGAATTAGCCCAAGGAATACTATAAGGAGTAGATGGTGCACTTCCCCCATAAATTGATGAACAACCTGTCGCATTAGCAATAACTAACTCTTCCCCAAAAAGCTGCGTAAATAATTTAATATAAGGAGTTTCCCCACAACCAGCACAAGCCCCATGAAATCTAAATTTGCTAATATTTAAACTAGCACCCTTCATATTAAACTTATCCATTATTTGTGGGTTTTCATAATCATCAAAATATTTAGAAGCAATTTTTCTATTTTCTTCATTACCATTACCAAAAGATAAAGCATTAGTTGGACAGTTTTTAATACATAATCCACAACCTGTACAATCTTTTTCTGAAATAGCTAAAAAATAATTATATTCGGGATTACCTATTAATTTTTTACCAACTTCATCTTTTAATAATAAAGGCCTTATAACAGCATGAGGACACAATATATTACAAAGTCCACATTGAATACATTTTTCTTTATCCCAAACGGGTACTTCATAAGCTGTATTTCTTTTTTCATATTTAGTTAAGTCGTTAGGAAAAGCCCCATTTCTAAATGGTAATAATTCACTTACCTTTAAAGTATTACCCATTCTAGCATTAATTTTATCAAAGATATTCATCTCTTTATTTTTAATATCATTACTTATAGTTATATTTTTTAATTCTTTTAATTCATTTAAAGAACTATTTAAAGCATTTAAATTATTATTAATAACTTCTTCTCCTTTAGTCTTAAATGTCTTTTTAATGAGCTCACAAACATTTTCATAACCATTTTTAATATTCAATAATTTTAAAATAATAACTTCCATTATTTTATTTATTTTACCTGCTATATTATTATTAATAGATATAATTGAGGCATCAATATAATATACTAAAATATTCTTATCTTTAATAATTCTTTTAACACTATTTGGTAAATAATTATTTAATTCATCATCTTTTTTATTAGTATTAATTAATAAAATACCATTATCTTTAATATTATCTAAAATATTAAATTTATGAAAATATTCATCTTTAGTAACTACAACTATTTCGGGATTTTCTACATAAAATGGCACATTAATTTTTTCTTTATCCCATCTTAAATTAGAAACAGTTACGCCCCCACTTTTCTTAGAATCATATTCAAAATATCCTTCGACATAATAATCATCTTGACTAATTATTTTTAAAATTTCTTTACTTGCACTAACCATTCCATCAGAGCCAAAACCATATATTTTAACTTCTCTTCCTGGTAATGACAAATGATAATCTTCTTCTTTTAAAGATAAATTAGTTACATCATCACAAATACCTATAGTAAAGTTATTTTGCGGTTTTTCATCTAACATTTTAAAAACACTATAAATATGTGTTGGAGTTGTATTTTTACTAGATAGTCCATATCTTCCCCCAACAATATTAATATTCTTTCCACTTAAGGCACTGACAACATCTAAATATAAAGGTTCACCTATACTCCCTGCTTCTTTTGCTCGATCTAAAACAGCGATATTTAGAACACTTTTAGGTAAAACATTTAATAAATATTTACTACTAAAAGGACGATATAAATGAACATTAATAACTCCTACATGATAACCTTTTTTATTTAAATCATCCACTACTAATTTAATTGTATCTGTAACACTACCCATAGCAATAATAACATTTGTTGCCATACTATCACCATAATATTCAAATGGTTTATAATTTGTACCCATTATTTTATTTATTTCCATCATATAATGATTAACTATATCAGGCATTTTTAGATAAAGCTCATTTCTAGCTTCCACTGATTGAAAATAAATATCTTCATTTTCTGCTAAACCATATTGTTTATTAGATGAAACATTTAAACTTCTCTTTTTAAATTCATTAATACTTTCATAAGGAATTAAGGGGATTAACTTTTCATAATCTAATTCTTCAATAGTATTAAGTTCATGACTAGTTCTAAAACCATCAAAAAAATGAATAAAAGGTAAACTTCCTTTAATAGCGGACAAATGAGCAACGGCGGCTAAATTTTGAGCATCAAAAACATTTGATGAAGAAAGCATACAAAAACCTGTACCTCTTGTCGCATAAACATCAGAATGATCACCAAAAATAGATAAAGCATGCGTAGCAACTGTTCTACTAGCTACATGAATAACACCAGGAAGACACTCACCAGCCATTTTATACATATTAGGTATCATTAAAAGTAAACCTTGACTAGCTGTAAATGTTGATGCAAGTGACCCAGTAAGTAAAGCACCATGCATAGTACCAGAAGCTCCTGCTTCACTTTCCATCTCTATTACTTTAGGCTTAACTCCATATAAGTTTTTTAATTCACTATGACTAAGTAAATCGATATTTGATGCCATTGGACTAGATGGAGTTATTGGATAAATACTACATATTTCACTAAATAAATATGCTATCTTACTACAAGCCATATTGCCATCAACAGTTATTTTCATTATGTATCACCTAGTAAAATTATAAAATAAAAACAAATAAAAAGAAATATATAAAATTATTTATTATCATTAGAAATAGCACTTTTAGGATAGGGCTTTTTTTCATCTGTTAAATACAGTAAATAATCAGTTGAAGTTTTATAATATTTAGCTAATTTAACTAATATATCAATTGGTAATTGTCTTTTGCCAATTTCATAATAACTGTATGCCACTTGTGATACATTTAAAACCTTACTAATTTCAGATTGAAGAATATCTCTATCTTCTCTCATTTCCTTTAATCTATTCATAATATTACCTCTTAAAAATTTTATTTTAAAACAAAATGTTATATTGACATATAAAACATATTGTTTTAAAATAAACATATAATAAAACAATATGTTTTACGAGGAGCTATCTATGAAGAATAAAAAGAATACAATAATGTTAATAATGATAATAACAATATCTATGGTATTGTTAACATGGAATAAAAGTTATTCATATAAAATGGATAATAATGAAATAGAAGAAAAAGAAGTAGAAAGAAAAGAATTTGGGATATATTTACAAGAAAGTGGAGAAAATTATACAGAAACTGATACATTTCCAATTCAAGGATATTTATTAAATACAACAAAAACAGAATGTCATGAATATGGAAGTGATAATGTAATACCTCAAGCAGTAGAACAAAGTTTAACAAATGGGGTAATAGATGGAAGTATCATAGTAACAAGCCAAAAAAGTATGTATTGTAAAATATATTTTGATAAAGATGATATATTACCAACAGTAACTGGATTTTCAATAACAGGAAAAGGTGCACAAAATGAAGAGTTATGGAATGGATATAGTCATTATTCAGAATTAACATATAAAATAGATTGGCAAGATAATGATGTAGCTCAAATATGTTATGGAACAGATGGAAATAGATGTATTGGAGCTTGGTTAGAAGTGAGTAATACTAAAACAATAACAATACCGAATGATATAACATGGACACCAAATGAAGGAACATATACGATATATGCATATATAAAAGATAAAGCGAATAATATATCTAAACCAATATCTCAAACAATAACGGTAGATAGGACACCACCAGTTGTAAATACTCCTATTTTGACAGGAACACAAGCGTCATGGTTTGGTGTAAATCCTGGATTCACTCATACAAC
>CANQZQ010000084.1 GCA_947628375.1 uncultured Bacilli bacterium | reverse complement strand
ACCTTACTTCTTTATTATAGTACATTTTTTTTAAAATAAAAAGACCATTAACAAAATTTACTTTGTCAACAGTCTGAGCCACGTACTTTCAGTGCGTGGTAGTTGACAACATTTGTCGAAAGTCTTGCAAATAAAAAAATATATGATTTAATAAAGAGTCGAAGTGTGGTAGCACGCCGCCAAATCTAAGTTCAGGGGGTAACTCTTGGAGTGGAGGTGGTAAAGTTGAAATTAAAAACCTTAAACAAGTTATTAATTTTAATTATTTTACTTTATTTAATAACGCAAGTTTTAGATAAAATAAAAGACGTGCTTGTGACAATGTCATAGCTACGTCAACCCAATGGATGGCGTGGATATCACGCTTCCTAATTTAAGTATACTATATTTTAAAAATAATATAAAGTATTTTTTAATCTTTTATTAAATAATCATTTAGGCCATACTTTTCTTCTTTGGTGTCAAAGAATAAATCTAATCTTGGAGCTTTATAAGTTAAAATAGTCATAATAATATAGACAATAATAATTGAAGTAATTGATAATGTTTTTTGATATTTAATTGGTTTTAATTCAAGTATTTTATAACCAACATAATTAACAATTAGAATAGTAATAAATAAAATTATAAATGTTACAAACATTATTTCCCCAAAATTATAAAATATTGGTAAGAACATTATTAAATAAATAGGAATACTTATCAAAGCTTTAATGGCTATCGATAATAATAGATTTTGATGAGGGATTTTAAATTTTTTTAAGATAAAATATTCAATTATTCCCGCTAAAAGGATAGTTGTATAAAGCATTTTCATGTGTTCCCATATGCTTTCATTAACTGGGAAGAATAGTGAAAAAACAGGATTAGGTAGCCACTTATATAAAAAGTGAGTTAAAAAGCAAAGAAGAAAAGTAATAATAGTGTTAATAAAAAGCATTTTTTTAAGATTTAATTTAATAATTACACCTTCAATCTAATAATAATATAGTAAAAAAATAAAAAAATATACCAAGAGTGTGGTATAATCTTGATGTTTGGAAGTGAATTTATGGAAAAATATCAAGAAATAGAAAGAAGTATCATTAAAAAATTTAGAAAAGATATTTGGCGAATGTTTACCAAAGCTGTTACTGATTATAAGTTAATTAATGAAAATGATAAAATAATGGTTTGTATAAGTGGGGGTAAAGATTCTTTTTTACTTGCTAAATGTATAGAAGAACTTAAAAGACATGGCAAAATTCACTTTGAAGCTTTTTATGTTAGTATGAATCCGGGCTATAATGAAGAAAATAGTAAAAAAATAGAAGAAAATGCGAAATTATTAAATATTCCTTTAATAACATTTAAAAGTGATATCTTTGAAGTGGCTTATAAACTTAATCCTGAAAATCCTTGTTATATGTGTGCCAGAATGCGAAGAGGATACTTATATAGTAAAGCTGAAGAACTAGGTTGTAATAAAATTGCTTTAGGTCATCATTTTGATGATGTTATTGAAACCACTCTTTTATCGATGTTTTATGGAGCTGAGATAAAAACAATGATGCCTAAACTTCATAGCGATAATTTTAAAGGTCTTGAATTAATTAGACCATTATATTTAGTTAAAGAAAATGCAATTATTGCCTGGCGTAATTATAATAATTTAACATTTATTAATTGCGCTTGTCCTTTAACTAGTAATTGTGTTATTGAAAGAGATAGTATTCCTGATAGTGAAATAGGAAGAAGAGAAGCAATGAAAAGATTAATAACAAAATTAAGAAGTGAACATAAGGGTATTGATAATAATATTTTTACAGCTTTAAATAATATTAATATGAATTGTATTTTAGGTTATAAAAAAGATGGTGAGTATACAAGTTTTTTAGATGAGTATGAAAATAAACATATTTACAATAAAAGATAATTATGTTTTAATTAAATTAACAAGAAAAATAGGAAACGGGATAAAAGTAGGTTTTTAATAAGTATTAAAAAATCCTACTTTTTCTTTTGGAGGACTATTTTGAAAAAACTTAAAATTTATATTGATGAAGGTGGTGATTTTGGATTACTTGCTAAATCGTCTGAATTATATATTGTTTCTTTTGTTATATATGATACGTCAGTATCAATAAACAACGATATTAGTTACTTAAATAATAAGTTAAAAAATATTGGTTATAATGGTATGATTCATACAACACCTCTTATAGCAAAAAGAGACGAATATAAAGAAATGAATTATGAAGTTAGAAAAAAAATATTTTTAACATTGTTTTTCTTTTGTACAAGGGTTAATATTAAATTAAAATCTATTATTATTGATAAAAAATTTAATAATAATAAAGAAACTTTAAAAAATAATTTGAAAAAAGAAATTGAGAAAATGTACATAAATAATCTTAATTATTTTAGTAAATTTGATTTAATAGAAATTTATTATGATAATGGTCAAATTAATTTAACTAGAATATTATGTAATGTTTTTAAAAGTAATCCTAAAATTGTCTTTATAAAAGATTTTAATCATGAAAAAGAAAGATTATTTCAAGTTGCTGATTTGCTTACTAATTTAGATAAGTATATATATAAAAGGAAAAGAAAAATAAAACTAAATAAAAATGAATTGTACTTTTTTAATTCTTTAGAATTAAAAAAACATTTACTTGAATTGAAAAATAAAAGGCTTTAAAAAAACCATTCTTGCGAATGATTTTTGCTGTACATACTGTTCAGCACGGGTCGAACCCTTACCCCTAAGATGAGGCCGTCTGTGTTGAGGACTCAGGCTCGGATAGAAACAAAATAATTATTTCTAATATATATTATTTCCTTTACAAGCTAATTATATATAAAAAATATGGAAAAGTAAAGGAAAAATAGGTACTAATCTACAATTTTAAGCTACTTTGTGTTATAATCTTTTTTGTAGGTGACAAACATGTTTAATTTAGATAATTTAAATATTTATATAAATGATGAATTGTTAATTTCTGATTTAAATTTACAAATAAATAAAGGCGAAGTCCATGTTTTAATGGGTAAAAATGGAGTTGGTAAAAGTAGTATTGCTAAATCGATTATGGGAGATAAAAATTATCTTGTTAAAGGACATATTTACTATAATGGCGAAGATATTACTAATTTAAGTATTTATGAAAGAAGTAAAAGAGGTATTTATACCATAAGTCAAAACCCCATAGCTATTGAAGGGGTTACAAATGCTGAAATGTTAAGAGCTAGTCTTAGTGATAAAAATAATACTCCGGTAGATATTATAAAATTTAATAAAGAATTAGAAAATATTTGTCAAAAACTCGATTTAGATAAAAGTTTTATTTACAGAGAAATTAATGTTGGTTGTTCTGGTGGTGAAAAAAAGAAAATTGAACTTATGCATATGTGGATGTTAAAGCCATCATTTATTATTTTAGATGAAATTGATTCAGGACTTGATGTTGATGCTTTAAAATTAGTTAGTAATAGTATTAAAGAATATCTAGAAGAGTATCAACCAGGAATTCTTATTATAACTCATTCCAATACTTTAATTAATACTTTTGATGATTATTATGTTCATTTATTAAATGATAAAAAAATAATAAAAAGTGGTCAAAAAGAATTAGCAAATGAAATCTTAAATAAAGGATTTAAAGAATTATCTAACGAGTTAGATGAGCATTTGTTATAAGAAAGAAATTGTTTTATGAATAAAATATTAGTGAGTGATATTATAAATCTATGTAATGATAGTTATATAGTTAATATTAAAAATGATGATATAAAAATAAATATTAAAGGTAATGTTAAATTATATTTTATAAATGAAAAAATAGGAAATATAGATATTAATTTAGAAGATGATAGTGTAGTAGATATTTATATATTTAATAAAAATGTGGAAAAAGATATGGTTTTCAACATTAATCAAAAAAATAATTCACATTTTAATTTCAATATTTCTATTATAAATAATGAAAAAAGAGAAATAATTGTTAATAATAATATGATGGGTAATAATAATGATTTTAAAATAAATAGTAGAATAATAAGCAATAAAGAAATGATCAAAATGATTATTAATGTCAAAGTATTTAAAGATACTTTAGATAATATTGCCCTTGAAGATTTAAAAGGAATAAATAATGGCGGATGTGTTCATATAGAACCTAATATTATTTGTTTAAGTAATGAAGTATCCGCTAATCACTTAACTACAATAGGTAGTTTAAATAAAGAAGAAGTAGATTATTTAATGAGTAAAGGTTTAAATGAAGATATAGCTAAAAAGATTATGTTAAAAGGTTTTATCTATAGTAATATGGATCAATATATAAAAGATTTGGAGGTGAAAGATGCATAGAGAAGATTTTCCAATGCTCAAACAAGATATTATTTATCTTGATAATGGAGCAACTAGTTTAAAACCCCAATGTGTCATTGATAAAATGACAGATTATTATGAAAATTATAGTGCTAATGCTCATCGGGGAGATTATGATATTTCCTATAAAGTTGATTTAGAATATGAAAATGCCAGAGATTTAGTTAAAGATTTTATTGGGGCCAAAAGAAAAGAAGAAATAGTTTTTACAAGTGGTTCAACTGATAGTATGAATTTAATTGTCAATGGTTTTTTTAGTAATCTTCTTGAAGCAGGGGATGAAATATTAATTACAAAAATGGAACATGCTTCGAATGTTATGCCTTGGTTTAGAGTAGCTGGAGAAACTGGAGCTGTAATTAAATATATTCCCTTAGATGATAATAATTTTGTAACTATTGATAATTTAAAAAGTGTTATTAGTCCTAGAACAAAAGTTATTAGCTTAGCTGAGATAACTAATGTAGTGGGTGATGTAAGACCAATTAAAGAAATTTGTGCTTTTGCGCATGAAAGAGATATTTTTGTAGTTGTTGATGGTGCACAAAGTGTCCCTCATAAAAAAATTAATGTTAGTGATAGTGATGTTGATTTTCTTGCTTTTTCTGGTCATAAAATGTTAGGACCAACCGGAGTTGGGGTAATGTATGCGAAATATGAACTAATGGAAGCAATTGAACCAGTTAATTTAGGGGGAGGAATGAATGAATCATTTGATACTCCAGAAAAGATGGTATTAAAAGAAATACCAACAAGACTGGAAGCTGGAACTCCAAATATTGCTGGCGTTATTGGTTTAGGAGAAGCAGTTAGATATTTAAATAAAATTGGCATGGAAAATATTGAAAAATATGAAAAAGATTTACGAAGTTATTTGATTGAAAAACTAGTTAAAATTCCCCATATTGATATTTTAAATTTAGAAGCTGATAGTGGAATTGTTACTTTTAATGTTGATGATTTATTTTCAGAAGATGTTGCTTACTATTTAAATAAATATGGTATATGTGTAAGAGCAGGTAGTCACTGTGCTAAACTTACTAAAGATGTTTTAGGAGTTACTAATTCTATAAGAGTTAGCCTATATTTCTATAATACGGAAAGTGAAATTGATAGTTTAATTGATTTATTAAAAGATAAAGATAAAATAATGAAGGAAATGATTTAAAACGTCATTTCTTTTTTAGTCAGTAATAAGGAGTGAAAAATAAAAATCACTCTTTTTTAATTAGGAAAAGAAAAATAAAAGAAAATAAAAAAATTT
>CANQZQ010000083.1 GCA_947628375.1 uncultured Bacilli bacterium | reverse complement strand
CAAATTAATCAACCACCTTTTCCATATTATACCAAATTGGTTGACTGCGAAAAATTTTTGCTCCTTAGAGCTGATCATTCTTTTTTTAGTTTTACTTTAATAGTCAAAATATGTTATGATAAAAATGTAAAGGAAGTAGTAATTATGATTATAGGAAGCCATGTCCATTTTGGCAAAGATCAATTTTTAGGAGCAGTCAAAGAAGCTTTAAGCTATAATGCTAATGCCCTAATGCTTTATACGGGAGCCCCTCAAAATACTTTTCGAAGTACTATAGATTTAAATTTATTAAATGAAGCTTTAAAGTTAATGGAAGAAAATAATATTAAAATAGATTATGTCATTTGTCATGCTCCCTATATTATTAACTTAGCTAATAAAGCCAAAAAAGAAGCTTGGGACTTTTCTATTAATTTTTTAAAAAATGAAATTAAAAGATGTGAAACTTTAGGCATTAAATATTTAGTTCTTCATCCGGGAAGTGCTGTAAGTCATACTAATGAAGAAGGAATAAATAATATAATTGAAGCTCTAAATTATTTGGATCTAAATAATAGTAAATGTATGATTTTATTAGAAACAATGGCTGGTAAGGGTAGTGAATGTGGTAAAACAATTGAAGAAATAAAAACAATTTTAGATGGCGTAAGTAGTAAAAACATTGGTGTCTGCCTTGATACTTGTCACTTAAATGATGCTGGCTATGATATGAATAAATTTGATGAATACTTAGATTTATTCAGTCAAATAATTGGTTTAGATAAAATTAAATGTATTCATATTAATGATAGTAAAAATCCCCTAAATAGCCATAAAGATCGTCATGCCAATTTAGGTTATGGAACAATTGGTTTTAATACTTTACTTAGTATTGTTAATAATGAAAAAATAAAAGATGTTCCTAAAATATTAGAAACACCTTATATAAGCAAAGATGATAATGAAAAAGAGCTAATATATCCACCTTATAAATTTGAAATAGAAATGTTAAAAAAAGGCGAATTTAATCCTCATTTAATTGAGGATATTCGCGCTTTTTATAAATAACTAGCATACTTTTGAAAATATTCTTGATAAACTTTACTAATCTTAGTAAAGTTTTCTTCTGTATAATTATTTCGATATCTTTCTATATTAAAAAGTTTTGGATTTTGTAACATTGATTTATAGTTTTTCTTAATAAAATCATAAGTATAATCAAGTTCACTTTCTGATAAGTGAATATTTTTACTTATAGCAAAATTATTAACATCATCTTTTGTCATATTATTTATAAATCTTTCAATTATATTAAACATTTATACCACCTAATATATTTTATGATAACTTTTTTAAAAAGAATACTTTAATATAATAAAACCATAATAATAATGGTGGATTATATGAAGAAGTATTTATTATTAACAATAACTTTTTTAATACTTTTAACAAGATTAATATATTTAAACTTTTATGAAAGAGAATTATACCAAAAAATATTACTTAGTAAAACTAATAATTATGTTTATGGTAGTAATGCTCCAAGAGGAAGAATATTAGATCGTAATGGAGTAGTTTTAGTAGATAATAGAGGTGTTAAAACTATTTATTATTCTAAATTAAAAGGAATAACGGTGGAAGAAGAGATAAATATTGCTTATAAATTAGCTGAAATTTTAAGTATTAAAGTTAATGAAGATACTTATAAAGATTTTTGGCTTATTTTAAATAATAATGGTAATTCATTAATAACAAGTGATGAATGGCAACTATATGAAGAAAGAAAATTATCTAGTGAAGAATTAAAAGAATTAAAATTAGCAAGAATTCCTGAAGAAAGAATTAATAGCTTTAGCATGTTAGATAAAAAAAGCGCCACTATATATAATTTAATGAATAAAGGCTATTCATATCAAAAAAAAGAAATAATGAAAAATGTTAGTGATAATGAATATAGTTTAATTGTCGATAGTAATATTAAAGGAATTACTACGGGATTAACTTTTGAAAGAGTATATAATTATGGTGATACTTTAAAAGATATTTTTGGTTCAATAGGAAGTATCCCTGAAGAAGAGAAAGATGATTATTTAGAAAAAGGTTATGAACTCGATGATATAGTGGGTTTAAGCTATTTAGAATTATATTATGAAGATTATTTAAAAGGAGAAAAAGATTTATTTAAAGTAAATGATGATAATACTCTAACTCTTATTAAAAGTGGTCATAAAGGTAATGATTTAGTCTTATCTATTGATATAAATGCTCAATTAGAATTAGAAAAAATTATCAAAGATAATATTATTGCTGCTAAAAAAAGAAAATATACTAATTATTTTTCGGAATCTTATAGTATTATAGGTATACCTAAAACTGGAGAAATTATTGCTATGTCTGGACAAAAATTAGTTAGTGATTATCATAATCCTGTTTTCCAAAATGTTAATACTAATTTAATTAATTCTTCTTTTACAGTGGGTTCCATTGTTAAACTAGCAAGTATTTCTACAGGCTATAAATATGGGGGAGTAGATATAGGAACTAAAATGACCGATGGTTGTATTAAACTTTATCAAGTTCCAATTAAATGTAGTTATAAAAAATTAGGGGTTTTAGATGATTTAAATGCTATTTCTAAAAGTAGCAATTATTATCAATTTAAAATAGCTATTAATTTAACTGGTCAAGAATATAAATATAATATGAAATTAGAGCCCCAAAAAGAAGTTTTTGACAAATACCGCTCAATGTTTCGTTCTTATGGTTTAGGTTCCCTTACTAATATTGATTTACCTAATGAGAAAATTGGGATTATCGGAAATAATTATGCTAGTGATTTACTTCTTAATTTAAGTATTGGTCAGTATGATACTTATACCCCAATTGAAGTATTTCAATATGTAAATACTGTTGCTTCTTTAGGAGAAAGAAGAGCACCAGAACTTATGAAAGAAATAGTAAATGATAATAATGTTATTTTAAAAAATGATTATCCCTTATTAAATCAAGTTGATTTAGAATCTAAATATTTAGAAAGATTAAGATTAGCTATGAATATGGCTACTAAAAATGGAACAGCGAGAAACTATATTTTAAATTTTGCAAATCCAGCTGGTAAAACCGGAACAAGTGAAAACTATATTGATACTAATAATGATGGTATTATTGATACTAAAACGAATACTTTATCATTTATTGGCTTTGCTCCTTATGATGATCCAAAGTTTAGTATAGTTGTTATTAATCCCAATTTATATGTTGATAATGGTACTGATTTTACAAAAACATACTATCCAAGGTATATTTCGCAAAGTATTACAAAATTTTTGTTTGAAAATAAAATATGATTTTAAAAAATTGAATTTTTATAGCCCCTTGACAAATAATAATTTTATTGTATACTAGAGAGTAATTTTCAAGAAGGGGTTTATATGAAAGAAATTTTAAAATTTAACTATAAAGATTATCAATTATGTCTTTATTATGGAAATAAAAAAGCTTATTATGCTAAGAAAATTAATGGAAATTTAAACTTTAATGTTAGTTTAAAAGAAATTGCTTTAATTAAATTTTTTTATAAAAAGGTTATGCCGTCTTCCCATTTAAGCATGAAGTATACTTTAACATTTAATAAAGGAAATTATATGCTTTTTGAAGATAATGAAAACAAGGTATGTCTTTTTTATGAATTAAAAGATAATAAATTAGAAGTGCCCCAATTAGCGGTAAGAAAAAAATTAAACTACTTATTAAATAATCAAAATGAATATGCATGCGAAGTAGATAATTCTTTAGAAGTTGCTTCAAGTAAAAAAGACGATAATAGATTTTTTAAAAGAATTGTTACGATTGGTAAAAGGGTAATTGTAGTTTTAGTTTCTACTTCGATAATTTTAGGCTACGATTATATTGATCAAAAAGAATTGGAAGAAAATAAAATTAATATAGATGAGATTTTTAAAGATTATAATTTAGAAGAAATTGCTAATAGCTTAGTTTATGATCCTGAATCTATTGATGAAGAAAAACAATCAATATCAACTCAAGAAGAGTTTAGAAAACTAGCCGAAAAAATATATCAAATTGATAATTTGCAAAGTAAAGATATTTTAATTAATTATCATGGAAAATATATCGTATTTAGTTTTGATATGTATGGACATCCCACTATGGATTTTGCTCCCATTATGGAAATATTAGAACCAACTAATGAAGAAGTGCCAAAAGAAATAAAAAAATTAGCACCTCAATATTCAATGGTGTTTGTTACTTATAAAGATTTTAAATTAACTTACGATGATATTACTAGATTAATTTCTTATAATAAAAATTTAACTCCTAGCGAAAAAGAGTATGTTTTATCTAATAGGTATTTTATTGAATCTAATTTAAAATATATGGATCCAATATATATTTATCAAATGCTAGTAAATTTAGATATTGTTTATAATACAGATGAACTATCTAGTGAGTATGTTTCAGGAAATTATGATGGATATAACTATGAAATTATTGTAGGAGATGGAAATATTGATGATTGTAATGAGTCTACTTTATCTCATGAATTATGTCACGCTTTTTCAAGCTCATCCAAAAATTTTGACTCAATGTTTGAAATAATAAATGCCATCATAAATAATGAATATTTTTCAAAAAAAGATACATATACTTATGATTTTGGATATTATCTTTTAATGCCAAGAGGTTTTATTTTAACTGAATTGCTAGGACCAGAAGTGGTTAAACAAGCATATTTTAAAAAAGATAAGTATATTATTAAAGATGCTTTGTTAAAGATAATTGATGATGAAAATTTAGCTGGTGAAATTTTAGATAATATGAATATGAGTGTGGTGTTATATAAACAAATAAGTCAGTTGTCTTTAATAGCTCAACAAGATCTTAAAGAACTAGATAGTCGATTTATGGAAATTATTAGTATTTATTACCAAGCTAAATATCAAACAAGTATTGAAGAAAATGAAGAAATGATGTTTAATTTTCATGAATTAACACCAAATGTTGATTTTATAGAGCCATTAGCCAAAAAGGTTTTAACAGATGAAAATGCTATTAAACATTCAAGCTCAACATTTAGTGTTTTATATCATAAACATTATTTTAATGAAAAATATTTTGGTGAAAATAATAAAACGACTTTAGTTTTTTGCCAAAATATTGAGTTTAAAGAAAATTATGTTTTGGATCAAGAATTAATTGATTATTTTATCTCAATAGGTGATATAGTGGTTAAAGATGGTGAATATGTTTCCAATGCTGACTATATAATTAAAAAAGATGATGGAACTTTTGTTAATGTATCAGCTAAGGGGGTAAACGAAATAAATTACATCCTTAATAGTGGCCCAATTAACCATGAATTAAAAAGATAAAATTTTTGTTTGAAAATATGTAAAAGTTTGATATAATATGGTAGTATTTAAGTGAGGAGGATTTTATATGGCTAAAAATGAAAATCGTAATTATGTTACTATGAGATGTACTGAATGTGGTAATGAGTTACGTCCAACTAGTAAAAACAAAAAAAATAATCCTGAACGTTTAGAAATGAAAAAATATTGTCCTAAATGTCGTAAAAGCGTTGTAGCAAAAGAAAAGAAATAGGAAGGAAGTAAATAATGAATATTAATATTAATGATATTAAAAATGGCATGACTGTTATTATTGATGGTAACTTATGCTTAATTCAAGAATTTCAACATGTTAAACCTGGTAAAGGTTCTGCTTTTGTTAGAATTAAATTAAAAAATTTAAGAACTGGTTCTTTAGTTGAACAAACATTTAATACTAATATTAAGATAACAAGAGCTCATGTTGATAAGACTAGTGTTCAATATCTTTATGCTTCTGG
>CANQZQ010000082.1 GCA_947628375.1 uncultured Bacilli bacterium | reverse complement strand
TATAAATAGGAAGACGCAAATAAGCGTTACCTACTGTTGGGCTACCTCTAAGGGGTAGTTTTTAATTTCTAGTATTAAAACAATAAATAATTTTATCGTTTCACGATATTTCTTATTTATTAGCACCACTCCCAGGATTTTAATTATAATAGAATCAGTTTGACAATTACACTGAAAAATGATATAATTTCAGTGTAATTGTCAAGAAAGAAAAGGGATTAGTATGAAAAAAGAGAAGAAAATTAATTATAAAATTGATAGTAATGTTCTTAAAAATTATGTAGAAGCTATTAATTCAATAAAGGAACCTATGAGTCAAATTAAGGAACAACTTAATCAATTGTCAAAACCAATGCAAGAACTAGAAAAATCTCTTAATGAATCGCTAAAACCAATACAAGAGCAACTAAAAAGTATTAATATTATGTCTAATGTAATAAAGGAACTATCAATAAATTATCCAAATGAACAATCAAAAATATTTACTGATACTATAAAGCAAATAATAAATACCAATAATGGAATGCTTTCCACAAGAATGATAGAACCACTAAATATTAGCAGACAATATCTATCAATTATGGAAAAAAATAAAGATATTGAAAAGATTTCAAGAGGAATTTATATTTCCCCAAGTGTTTTTGAGGATAGTTATTTTTCCTTTCAGCAAAAATATAAAAAAGCTATTTTTTCACATATGAATGCTCTATACTTTTATGGTATGACTGAGGAATTTCCATATAATTATACAGTAACTGTCCCACAAAGCTATCATGTTGATATAGTAAATGAAAAATGTAATGTTTTTTATGTATCAGATGACATATATGAAATAGGTGTTACTGAAGTTAAAACACCAAGTGGAAATAAAGTTAGAGCTTATGACAAAGAAAGATGTATTTGTGATATCATAAGATCAAAAGGTAGAATGGATCCTGAACAAGTAAAAAAATCTATTAAACAATATATTCAAAGCAAAGACAAAAATATAGGAAAACTATCCGATTATGCGAAAAGAATGGGAATAAATAAAAAAGTAATGGAAATGGTAGGTATATATTATGAGTAATTCTTCCCAAGCCGTAAAAGATAAACTTAAAAATATTTCTAGAGAAAAAAATGTGGGTTTTAACTCTGTAATGAGATTTTATATGTATGATAGATTTGATTGCAAATTTAAATGTACTTAAGGATAGTAAGATACTAAGGGATAAATGGACAAGCTATTCTAGAAAGAATAGTTATGCTAGAAATCTAGAATTTGATGAAACTATAAAATGCTTAGAAGAATTTATTGACATAATAGTACCTAAAATATAAATAAGAAGACGCAAATAAGCGTTACCTATGGTTTGGCTAGCTCATTTGAGTTAGTTTTTTTATATACTTTAATAATTAATTTCATATTATTTTCACATAAAAGGATTAATATAAAAACAATATTGAAATATAATTAAATTACTGATAAAATTTATTAGCGAAAGGTGTGTTTTTTAATGTTAAAATTATTAAGCAAATTAGGTAAAAAACAATTTTTTTATGCATTTATTTGTGTAATTTTTATTTCCATAAATGTTTATTTAGAATTAAAAATACCAGATTATATGTCAGAAATTACTATCTTAGTTCAAACTGAAGGTAGTACTATGTCTTCAATTTTAAAAGAAGGCGGTTATATGTTATTGTGTGCTTTTGGCTCACTAATAGCAAGTTTTGTAGTTGGCTATTTTGCTGCCACTGTTGCGGCTTATTTTGGTAAAATTACTAGATATAATATTTTTTCAAAAGTTTCATCTTTTGGAACAGAAGAAATGAAAAAATTTCAAACTAGTTCGTTAATTACAAGAACTACTAATGATGTTACGCAAGTTCAAATGTTAATTGCGATGGGACTACAAGCAATTATTAAAGCTCCCATTATGGCAACTTGGGCAGTATTAAAAATTTTGGGTAAGAATTTAACTTGGAGTTTAGCTACATTTATTGGGGTCATTATTTTACTTATAACTATTATTATTTTAATGATTAGAGTATTCCCTAAATTTAAATTAGTTCAAAAATTAACTGATAATTTAAATCGCATTACTAGAGAAAATTTAGTAGGTATTAGAGTTATTAGAGCTTTTAATGCGGAAGATTATCAACAAAAGAAATTTGAAAATGCTAATGAAGAATTAAAAAATTTGCAATTATTTAATCAAAAGAATATGGGATTACTAAATCCGGTTATGTCTTTGGTTATGAATGGTTTATCCCTATCTATTTATTTAATTGGAGTTGCTTTAATTAATAAAGCTAATATGATGGATAAGATAACTCTTTTTGGAGATATGGTTGTTTTTTCTTCCTATGCTATGCAAGTTTTAATGTCATTTATGATGTTAATTATGATTTTTATGATTTATCCAAGAGCACAAGTATCTGCTAAAAGAATTTTAGAGGTATTAGAAACTGAATCATCTATTAAAGATGGTAATGTTACTAAAGGAAAAGAAGTAGGAACAGTTGAATTTAAAAATGTTTCATTTAAATATCCGGATGCTGAAGAATATATTTTAGAAGATATTTCCTTTAAAGCTGAAAGGGGAGAAACTGTGGCATTTATTGGTTCAACAGGTTCTGGTAAAAGTACTCTTATTAATTTAGTACCAAGATTTTATGATGCAACTGAAGGTGAAGTTTTAGTTGATGGCGTAAATGTTAAAGATTACAATTTAAAATCTTTAAATAATATATTAGGTTATGTTTCTCAAAAAGCTGTCATATTTAGGGGAACTATTAAAGATAATGTTGCCTATGGTGATAATGGTAAAAAATCTCCATCCTTAGAAAAAATAAAAGAAGCTGTAAAAGTAGCACAAGGAACAGAATTTGTGGAAAAACTTCCTGATACTTATAATCATGAAACAGCCCAATCTGGAACTAATCTTTCTGGTGGGCAAAAACAAAGAATAGCGATTGCCAGAGCTATAGCTAGAGATCCAGAAATTTATATTTTTGATGATTCTTTTAGTGCTCTTGATTATAAAACGGATTTAAATTTAAGAAAAGAATTAAAAAAATATACTAAAGATGCCACTAGTTTAATCGTTGCTCAAAGAATAGGAACTATTAAAAATGCTGATAAAATATTAGTACTTGATGAAGGTAAATTAGTTGGTATGGGTACTCATCAAGAACTTTTAAAAAATTGCCAAGTTTATAAAGAGATTGCTTTATCTCAATTATCTAGTAGTGAACTAAATAAAGATTTGAAAGAAGGTATTTAGTATGCATCCAGGAAGAAGAAAAATGAATAATAATGAAAAAGCTAAAGATTTTAAAAAATCAATGCTTAGTTTAATTAAGTATTGTCGTCCTTATTTACTACCTGTTATTTTTGCTACTATCCTTGCTATTATTAGTGCTATTATGTCTATTATTGGCCCTGATAAATTAAGAAGTATTACTAATCTTATTACTGATGGTTTACTTACAGGAATAAATATAGCTGAGGTTAAAAAAATTGCTTTATTATTAATTACTATCTATTTAATAAGTGCTATTTTTGGTTATATTGAACAAGTAATAATGGCAGTTGTTACTAATAAATTTTCTAAACATTTAAGAAAAGAGATAATAGAAAAAATTAATCATATGCCTTTAAAATATTTTGATAAAAATAGTTATGGTGATATTTTATCTAGAGTAACTAATGATGTTGATACTTTATCAATGACTTTAAATCAAAGTTTGGGTAATTTAGTCACATCTATAACTTTATTAATTGGCTCAATAATCATGATGTTTGTTACTAATGGTCTTATGGCTTTAACAGCTATTTTATCAAGTATTATTGGCTTTATATTTATGTTCTTTATCATTTCTAAATCTCAAAAATATTTTTCCCGTTTGCAAGATGAAATAGGTGAACTTGATGGTCATATAGAAGAAATGTATGCTGGCCATAATGTGGTTAAAGTTTATAATGGAGTAGATGACGCTAACAAAAAGTTTAAAGAAATTAATGATGAAATGTATAATAATGTTAGAAAAGGCCAATTCTTATCTGGCTTAATGCATCCTTTTATGGGATTCATTGGTAACTTTGGCTATGTATGCGTTTGTATAGTCGGAGCTCTTTTAACCATGAATAATGTAATTGATTTTGGAGTAATCGTAGCTTTTATGATGTATGTTAGATTATTTACTAATCCTTTATCTCAAATTGCTCAATCAGCATCTAGCTTGCAATCTTGTGCTGCTGCTTCAGAAAGAGTATTTGAATTTTTAGATGAAGAAGAAATGCCTAATGAAGATAAAATAACTAAAAAACTAAACCCTCAAGAAATTAAAGGATCAATTGAATTTAAACATGTTAAATTTGGTTATGATGAAGATAAAACAATTATTAAAGATTTTAATGTTTCGATAAAACCAGGCGAAAAAATAGCTATTGTTGGTCCAACCGGAGCAGGTAAAACAACTATCGTAAATTTACTTATGAAATTTTATGATATTAAAGATGGCGAAATTATCATTGATGGTATATCTACTAAAGAATTAACTAGAGAAAATATTCATGATTTATTTATAATGGTTTTACAAGATACATGGGTATTTGAAGGATCTATTAAAGAAAATATACGTTATAATAAAAATAATATAACTGATAAACAAATTGAAGATGTCTGTAAAGTAGTGGGACTTCATCATTATATAAAATCTTTACCTGATGGTTATAATACTATACTTTATGATAATGATACTTTATCCCAAGGTCAAAAACAATTATTAACTATTGCAAGAGGAATGATTGAAGATGCTCCTTTCTTAATTCTTGATGAAGCTACATCATCAGTTGATACTAGAACTGAAGAATTAGTGCAAAAGGCTATGGATAAATTAACGGAAGGAAGAACATCATTTATTATTGCTCATAGACTATCAACAATTAAAAATGCCGATTTAATTTTAATGATGCAAGAAGGTAATATTATAGAACAAGGAACTCATGAAGAATTATTAAAATTAAATGGCAAATATGCTGAACTATATAATAGTCAATTTGAAAAACTGGAAGATTAGTAATCCTCCAGTTTTAAATTTCAATTTTATCAAAGATATCCTTAAACTCCGGATTTTCTTTTAAAAAATCTTCAATTCTTTTATCAATTATAAACTCAATCTCTTTATTCATACTTCTTTTATTCTTCATAGCAATCCTTTTTAATTTTTCCCAAGACTCTTCATTAACCCTTATTGTACAAGTAACTATGCTAACCATAAATTATCTCCTTCCAAATATAATTTATATTATAATTATTAACTTTTGTTTCATATAGTTACAATATGGTTGCATAATAGTATTGAAAAAAATAAAAATAAATGATAATATTATGATTAAGAATAGAATTAATCGTTCATAATAGTAGTAGAACAGAGGTAAGTTTATGAAGAATAAAAAGAAAACAATAATGTTAATAATGGTAATAACAATATCTATGGTATTGTTAACATGGAATAAGAGTTATTCATATAAAATGAATGATATTACACCAGAAGAAACAGAAGTAGAAAGAAAAGAATTTGGAATTTATTTACAAGAAAGTGGAGAAAATTATACAGAAACTGATACATTTCCGACTCAAGGATATCTATTAAATACAACGAAAACAGAATGCCATGAATATGGAAATGATAATGTAATACCTCAAGCAGTAGAACAAGGATTAACAAATGGAGTAATAGATGGAAGTATCATAGTAACAAGTCAAAAGAGTATGTATTGTAAAATATATTTTGATAAAGATGATATATTACCAACAGTAAGTACATTTGGAATAACCGGAAAAGATAAAGCAGGTAATAATTTAACCAATGGCTATACATATAATAC
>CANQZQ010000081.1 GCA_947628375.1 uncultured Bacilli bacterium | reverse complement strand
TACAATACTAACTCATACATATGATAACTCAGGATATGTTAAAGAAGCATATGCACCACAGATAACCACAAAAAAAGTAGAATTTAAAGGAACAGCTAAGGAATTGTTGAGTAGTCAATTAAGGCCTAAAGGCTTGTCAACAAATTTATTGGGTGATATGTACCGATTTGTGGGGACAAAAGAAAATGTAAATAATTATATATGTTTTGGAACAACAAGTAAGTGTAGTGAAACAGATGATTATATGTATAGAATAATAGGAATAACACAAGATGGCCAAATGAAACTTATCAAAAATACAGCCATAAGAGAAGGCTCAAATAATTATTACAAATGGTATGAAAATATTAATATGAATATAACATGGCCACAATCAGATTTATATAAGAGATTGAATGGACAAGGATCAGGAAGTGCACAAGGATATGACGGAAATACCAACTTATTCATAGGTAGTACAACAAGTAATGTACAATATATAAAAACAACAACTGGAGATACTACTTGGTATAACAAAATAGAAAACCATAAATGGAAATATGGGGATACTACAAATATAAATACTGATGCTGATAGTGTATATAGTATAGAGAGTGGGTTTAGTGATCACATTCAAGCAAGAGTTGGATTAATGTATATAAGTGATTTTTACTATTCATATGCTTCTTCCGGAACAGATTCATCTAAGACAAATTGTTATAGTACATCAGCAGGATGTAACAATAGCTGGCTTCATATAAGTCAAAATGGAAAAAATGATGATTACCAATTTGAATGGACAATGGTGCGTTATGGTCGTTATAACGACGTGTATTACTATGGGTGGGGGATGCGTTCAGTTGGGGACATGCAAAGCGGCCTGCTTCGCTCCCAGTCTTCGGTTCGTCCGGTCTTCTATCTTAGTTCTGGTATCGCGATGGGTAGTGGAACTGGTACATCGATAGATCCTTTTATAATCACAGCATAAATAACCGAGAAGGAAAACTCGTTAAAACCTTCATAGACTTAATCCTTGGAAAGAGAGCAATCTCTTTCTTTTTATGTTGAAAACTATTAATTTTTCAACAAATAGACAATGAATTTAGATTGAAAAAGGTCCATATTTTTGATATTCTATATAATAGAGATAATAAAGAAGGAAAGGTTATGGCTAGTTTAGGAGAACATTTTAAAATTAATCCTCAAGACTTTACTGTAAATCCCCATGTTATTTTTAGAGGAAAATATTATCGAATAACTGTTTTAAGTGAAAGATTAATTCGTTTAGAATATTCTTTAAACGGAATATTTTATGATGGTAAAACAGAAATAGTTCATAATCGTAAATTCCCTATGCCTCAATTTAAAGTAGAGCAAAATGAAAAAATGCTGGTAATAACAACAAAATATTTTTCTTTACAATATTTAAAAGAAAAACCATTTAGGGGATCTAAATTAGCTCCTGATTCCAATTTAAAAGTTAAATTGTTAAATACGGATAAATTTTGGTATTATGGTCATCCAGAAGCAAGAAATTTTAAAGGTAGTGCTTTTAGCATTAGTGATTTTGGTAAAGATACTCCTTTATCAAATGGACTATATTCTACAGATGGCTTTACAACATTAGATGATTCTCATTCGATGTTTATTGATCCCGATGGTTTTGTGGTGGCCAATAATACGCAAAGAATAGATTTATATCTTTTTGCTTATCGAAGAGATTTTGGTTTATGTTTAAGAGATTATTTTACTTTGACTGGATATCCACCTTTACTTCCTAGATATGCTCTTGGTATTTGGTGGAATAGAGATCAAATATATAGTTTTGAAGATATTAAAAAATTAGTTAAAACTTTTAATAAATATGAGATTCCTTTATCTATTCTTTTATTGGGAGAATTTTGGCATAAAAAAGATGCGACTAACTATGATCTATATAAAACGGGTTACGATTTTAATTTAGTTTTATTTCCTAATCCCAAAGAATTTATAAAATATATGCATGATCGAGGTATTCGGGTTGGTGTTAATCTAGATGGCTCAGAAGGTATTACAAATTCTGTTAATGCTTATATGGCAATGTGTCGTGATTTAAATTATGCCACTGATAAAGCTATACCATTTAAAGTATTAGATAAAGATTTTATAGTAAGTTATTTTGATAAATTAATTAATCCTTTATATGAAATAGGCATCGATTTTTTCTGGCTAGATGCCAAAGATGAAATAACAGCTAGAGCTCTTAATTATTATCATTTTACTGATTATAAAAAATTTCAAGATAGAAGAGGATTAATATTAGCAAGAAATGGGGGTAAATCTTCCCATAGATATCCGGTTCATTATTCTGGAGAAACAAAAGTTGGTTGGGAAACTTTAAAATATTTACCATATTATAATTCAACTGCTAGTAATATTGGACTTTCTTGGTGGAGTCATGATGTTGGTGGTTATAAAGATGGTATTGAAGATAATGAACTATATTTAAGATATGTAGAATTAGCATGTTATAGTCCAATTTTTAGATTTAGTGCTAAAAGAGGATCTTTTTATAAAAGAGAACCATGGCGCTGGGATATGAAAACTTATACAATTGTTAAAGATTATTGTAAGTTAAGACAAAAATTAATTCCTTATATATATACTGAGAATTATCGTTATCATAAAACTTGTCTTCCTTTAGTAGAACCTTTATATTATTATGATCCTGAGTTATTTGATGAACCAGATTATCGTAATGAATATTATTTTGGTAGTGAACTTTTAATTGCGCCGATTACTAAACCAAAAGATCGGGTTATGAATAGAGCGGTTGAAAAAATATTTTTACCTAAAGGTACTTGGTATGATTTTAAAACAGGAAAGAAATTTATTGGGGGTAAAAGATATGTTGCTTTCTATAAAGATGAAGATTATCCGGTTTTTGCAAGAGAAGGCTCAATAATTCCTTTAGCCAAATTAGATGAAAATATTAATAATACTAATCCTCCAAAAGCTTTAGAAGTAGATATTTTTCCAGGAGCTAGTAAAACTTATAAATTATATGAAGATGATGGTGTATCAAGATTATATGAACAAGGTTATTATATAATTACTTCATTTGATTTTAATTATAATAAAGATAATTATACTTTAAAAATTAGCCCTATTGAAGGGAAATTGGGAATAATACCTGATATTAGAGATTATCATTTACGTTTTAGAAATACGAGAGTACCAGAAAGAATAATTATAGAAGTTGATGGAGAAATATATCGTAATTATGAAGCTTATGCTGATGAAAATGATTTTTTAATTCATATTAAAAATGTTGAAACAAAAAAAAGCTTAGTTATTAATTGTGTTGGATATAATATTGAAATTGATGCTGTAAGAATTATTAATGAAGAAGTTAATGAAATAATTAGTGATTTAAAGATAGAAACTTTATTAAAAGAGAAAATAGCAGCAATTATGTTTAGTAGTGAACCAATTAATAAGAAAAGAATTGCGATTAGAAAATTAAAAAATAATGGTTTAGATCAATTATTTATTAAAATGTTTATTAAACTTCTTGAATATATTAGTGAAATTTAATATAATAACACTAAAGATTATTTTTAAACAGGTGAAAAAAGAGTAGTAATAATTATTATTTTTTAAAGAGAATTAGTGGTTGGTGGAAACTAATAAAATAAAATTATGAACTTACTTTTGGATGTTTTAGGTTAGACGCGTTATAGTCTATTAAAGAGATAAATTAAGGTGGTACCGCGAAGACATTCGCCCTTTAGGTATACATCTTTTTTATTGGATGGAGGATTTTATGGAAAGATTAAAAGCGGGAATAATTGTTTTTAGTGTTATATTTATAGTTATTTTTGTAATTGATTATTTCTTTATTAAAAGGAGATATTTAAAAAATATTAAAAAGAAGAAAAAAAATAAAAAAGATTTAATGGAAATTAATTATTTAGTTAATAAATTTAAATTGAATAAAGAAAGTTTACCAATGAATAATTTATTAGTTATTATTTCAATTATTAATGCTTTTATTATTTCTATTGTTTATGTTACACTTTTAGCATTTGATACGTATTTAATTATTAAATTTATTATTGGATTTTTCCTCTTAATTGCTCTTATTTATGCAATGTATGAATTATTAGGAAGATATTTAGAAAGGAATATGAAAAATGGAGAGTAAAATTATTGAAAAAAAATGGCAAGATATATGGGAAAAAGAAGGGGTATTTCATGCTGTTACTGGTAGTGATAAACCAAAATATTATGTTTTAGTAGAATTTCCTTATCCATCTGGATCAGGACTTCATGTTGGGCATGTTAGAAGTTATACAGCCCTAGATGCTTATTCTAGATGTATGCGAATGAAAGGGTATAATGTTTTATTCCCTATGGGTTGGGATGCTTTTGGAGCACCAGCAGAACAATATGCAATTAAAAATCATATTCATCCAAGTGTAGCAGTTAAAGAAAATATTAAAACATTTAAAAGTCAAATAAAATCTTTAGGTATTTCATTTGATTGGACAAGGGAATTTGCAACAACTGATCCTGAATATTATAAATGGACTCAATGGCAATTTTTAAAATTCTATGAACATGGGATGGCATATAAAGCTAAAAAAGATATTAACTGGTGCCCTAATTGTAAAATGGGTTTATCTAATGAAGATGCTGCTGGTGGTGTTTGTGAAAGATGTGGTACGAAAGTTGTTCAAAAAGAAAAAGAACAATGGATGCTTAGAATGAGTGATTATTCTGAAAGTTTAATTGATGGTTTAAAAGATACACATTTTGCCGATAAAATTAAATTAGGTCAAATTAATTGGATTGGTAAATCAGAGGGAGCAGAAGTTAACTTTAAAGTTAAAGATACTGAAGAAGTAATAACTGTCTATACAACTAGATGCGATACGCTTTTTGGAGCAACATTTATGGTTTTAGCTCCTGAACATCCTATTTTAGAAAAATTAAGTTCTAAAATCAAAAATATGGATGAAGTGAGAGAATATCAAAAATTTGCTAAAGAAAAATCAACATTTGAAAGAACTGAACTTACTAAAGAAAAAACAGGTGTCAAACTTGATGGTGTTGTAGGGATTAACCCGGTTAATGGAAAAGATGTGGAAATTTGGATTGGCGATTATGTTATGATGGGTTATGGAACTGGTGCTATTATGGCGGTTCCTGCTCATGATACGCGTGATTATGAATTTGCTCAAAAATTTAATATTCCTATTATTCAAGTTTTAGAAGAAGTTACTGGGACTCATCATGAAAATGAGTTTAAGAAAAATTCTATTGTAGCGGTAGTCTATGATCCAAAGAAGGATAAATATTTAACTATTAATTGGCATGATTTAGGGGGAAGATTATTTATCGGAGGAACTATTAAAGATGGTGAGAGCGAAGTAGATTGTGCTATAAGAGAAATTAAAGAAGAAACCGGATATACCGATATAAAGTTAGAATATATAACACCAATGATTAATCATCACTATTATGCTTATAATAAAGATAAATATTTTAATATTAATTCAACTGGTTTATATTTTACTTTAAATAGTGATAAAGTAGAAGATACTAATTTAGATGATGATGAAAAATTTGATGTTGAATGGGTATCAAAAGAAGAAGTATTAAATGAAATAAATGATGAACTTCATCATAAAACATTTGAATATATTATGACACCTGGTGCGATGATTGGTGATGGTATTCATATTAATTCCGAATTCTTAGATGGCCTTAATAAAGAAGAGGCTATTAAAAAGATGATTGAATTCTTAGAAAGTAAAGATTTAGGAAAAAGAAAAGTTAATTATCGTTTACAAGACTGGATTTTCTCAAGACAAAGATTCTGGGGTGAACCAATTCCTTTAATTCATTGTGATCAATGTGGTTGGGTACCAGTTCCTTATGATGAGTTACCTGTTTTACTTCCTGATGTTGCTGAATATGAACCAACTGATGATGGTGAAAGCCCTCTTGCGAAAATTGATTCTTGGGTTAATACAAAATGTCCTAAATGTGGCGGACCAGCCAAAAGAGAAACAGATACTATGCCTAACTGGGCAGGATCTAGTTGGTATTTCTTAAGATATATGGA
>CANQZQ010000080.1 GCA_947628375.1 uncultured Bacilli bacterium | reverse complement strand
GGGCGATGTTTTATTTATTGATGAAATCCATCGAATGCCTTCTTATATAGAAGAAATATTATATCCAGCGATGGAAGATTTTGAAATTGATTTAGTTATTGGGGGTGCTGAAGGTAAAAGTAAAAGTATTAAAATTAATTTGCCACCTTTTACTTTAGTTGGAGCGACAACGAGAGCAGGCGATTTATCTAGTCCGCTTCGTGATCGTTTTGGAATTGTATCAAAATTAGAATATTATAGTTATGAAGAGCTTAAAAATATAGTTATTAGAAGTGGTAGAGTATTTGATATCAAAGTAAATGATGATGCCGCGATGGAACTTGCTAAAAGAAGTAGAAAAACGCCAAGAGTTGCTAACCGTCTTTTTAGAAGAGTAAGAGATTTTGCTTTGGTTGAAGGTAATGGCATAATTGATTTAGATATTACTTTAAAAGCATTAGAGAGATTAAAAGTTGATTCTACAGGTCTTGATAATATCGATAGAGAATATTTAACAAGTTTGATTGATAAATTTAATGGTGGACCGGTTGGAGTTGAAACGATTGCCACTAGCATTGGGGAAGAAGTAACAACTGTAGAAGATGTTGTTGAACCATATTTATTACAAGAAGGTTTTATTAAAAGAACTAGAAGTGGAAGAATTGCTACTCAAAAAGCTTATAAAAGTTTAGGCATTTCTTATAATTATGGCCTTTTTGAGGAGGATGAAAAATGATTTTATTAGACGGAAAGAAAGTTAGTAAAGAAATAATAGCTGATTTAAAAGAAAGAAGAAAAAAAATTAACGATAACGTTAAATTAGCTATTATTTGGGTAGGAAATAATCCCGCTAGTGAAATTTACATTAATAATAAAAAGAAACAATGCGCTAAAATCAATGTACTTTGTGATGTTTATCATTTAGAGGAAGATACTAAAGAAAATGAAGTATTAGAATTAATAGATAAATTAAATAACGATAACACTGTAACTGGTATATTAGTTCAAAGTCCTCTACCTAATGGGATTGATGAGATAAAATGTTTTAATAAAATTGACTCTAAGAAAGATATTGATGGTTTTTCAAATATATCAGTTGGTAATTTATATTTAGGTAGCCCTAAATTAGTATCTTGTACTCCTAAAGGGGTTGTAAGATTGTTAGAATATTATGGAATTGATTTAGAGGGTAAAAATGTATGTTTAATAAATCGCAGTAATATTGTTGGGAAGCCATTATTCCATTTATTAATTTCAAAGAATGCTACAGTTACAATGTGTCATTCCAAAACAAGAAATTTAAAAGATATCACCAAGAATGCCGATATTATTATTAGCGCAGTTGGAAAGCCAAATTTTCTTACGGTTGATATGGTTAAAGATGGTGCTATTATTGTTGATGTTGGCATTTCTAGAGTTGACGGTAAAGTTCTTGGAGATGTAGATTTTAATAATGTTAGTGAGAAAGCAAGTTATATTACACCGGTACCTGGCGGTGTTGGCCCAATGACTATCGCAATGATTTTAGAAAATATACTAATAGCTAAGGAGGATAATAATGGATAGTGAATTAAAAAAAGCGCTAGAATTAGAAAAGAAAAGACAAAGAGAAAATATTGAACTTATTGCTTCTGAAAATTATGTTTCAAAGGAAGTTTTAGAATTACAAGGAAGTATTTTAACTAATAAATATGCGGAAGGATATCCTCATAAAAGATATTATGGAGGGTGCGAATATATTGACATATTTGAAGAAAGAGCGATTGAACATTTAAAAAAATTATTTAATTGTGCTTATGCTAATGTTCAACCTCATAGTGGTTCAAGTGCCAATATGGCAGTATATAAAGCTTTGCTTAATCCGGGTGATAAAGTAATGGGAATGAATTTAAATCATGGTGGTCATTTAACGCATGGTTATAAGCTTAATTTTAGTGGCATTGAGTATGATATTGTTAGTTATGATGTCGATAAAGAAACAGAAATGATTAATTACGATGAATTAAGAAACTTAGCAATAAAAGAAAAGCCAAAAATGATTATTGCTGGTGCCTCTGCTTATTCAAGAATTATTGATTTTGAAAAAATAAGAAAAATATGTGATGAAGTAGGAGCTTATATGTTTGTAGATATGGCTCATATTGCGGGGCTTGTTGCTGCCGGACTTCATCCATCACCAATACCTTATGCTGATGTAGTAACATCGACAACTCATAAAACTCTAAGAGGCCCAAGAGGGGGGATTATTTTAACTAATAATGAAGAGATTGCTAAAAAAATTAATAAAATAGTTTTTCCAGGTATTCAAGGTGGCCCTTTAATGCATGTAATTGCCGCGAAAGCTCAAAGTTTTTATGAGGCTTTACAACCATCATTTAAAGAATATATGATGCAAGTAGTTAAAAACATTAAAGCTATGAGTGATGAATTTATTAAAATGGGTTATCACGTTGTATCTGGGGGAACAGATAATCATTTAATTTTACTTGATGTTAAAAGCATTGGCGTAACAGGTAAGGAAGCGGAAGAATTACTTGACCGAATTCATATTACCGTTAATAAAAATACAATACCGAATGAAATTGAAAAAGCTAATGTTGCAAGTGGTATTAGAATAGGTAGTCCAGCGATGACAACAAGAGGATTAAAAGAAAATGATTTTATTAAAATAGCTCATATTATAGATGAAGCTTTAAAAAATAAAGATGATTTGGAAGTTTTGAATAAATTAAAAAAAGAAGTATTAGAAATTACAAGTAAGTATCCACTTAATTATTAGAAAGGTAATGTAGTATGTCTAAATGGGATAAAAAATATATTGAATTATGTGAAGAAATTTTAGAAAAAGGGGTTAGAGTAGAAAATAGAACAGGTATTGATACTATTAAAATTCCTTTTAAATCATTTGAATTTGATTTAGAAGAAGAGTTTCCAATTTTAACAATTAAGTTTGTGGCTTTTAAATCTGCCGTACTAGAGCTTTTATGGTTTTATCAAGCTAAAAGTAATGATGTAAGATGGCTACAAGAAAGGGGTGTTAAAATTTGGAATGAGTGGGAAATTGATGAGGATGGTAATTATCAAGATCGAAAATTTCCAAAAGAATTTGCTCATACTATTGGAACCGCTTATGGTTATATAGTTAATAAATTTAATTTAACTGATGAATTAATTAGAAAAATTAAAGAAACACCAACTGATCGAAGAATGATTATGAGCTTATGGCAAGATGATTATTTGAAGACAGCTGTTTTACCATCTTGTGTTTGGAATTCTATGTGGGATGTTACTGATGGTAAATTAAATGCAGTTGTTACTTGTAGAAGTAATGATGTTCCTTTAGGAATGCCATTTAATGTTACTCAGTATGCCGTTTTAGTTCATTTAATTGCTCAAGTGACAGGATTAAAGCCTGGAAAATTATATTATAATGCGAAGGATCTACATATTTATGTTAATCAAATTGATGGTATTAAAGAGCAAATTAAAAGATATCATGAACTTGGTGATTTTGAGGCTCCAAAATTATGGATTAACCCCGAGGTAGATGACTTCTTTAAATTTGACAATTCAAAAGAACTTAAAGATATTAAATTAGTTAGATATAAACATCATGGTAAAATAAGTATGCCGGTGAGTGTATGATTTCTTTGATTGCGGCAGTGGGAGAAAATTTAGAAATTGGTAAAGATAATCATTTAATTTGGCAACTTTCTAAAGACATGAAATATTTTAAAGAAAAAACTATAAATCATAAAGTGATTATGGGATATAATACGTATTTATCTATTGGATCATCTTTACCAAAAAGAGAAAATATTGTAATAGTAAATGATTTAAGCAAAATAAATGATCCTTTAGTAAGGACTTACGATAATATTGAAGAAATGATTAAAAAAGAGATAAATAGTAATGAAGAATGCTTTATTATTGGTGGAGCATCAATGTATAATTATTTTTATCCTTTAGCAGATCGTATGTATCTAACATTAATTAAAGCTAGTGATAATGATGCTGATACTTATTTTCCAGATTATCGTCAAGATAAATGGCAAAAATCTACCATTCGCAGTGATATAGAAAATGGAATTTCTTTTGAATTTGCTTTATTTGAAAGAAAAAAAGATTAGGAGTTTTAAATGAATAAGAGTAAATTAATTGTAATTGAAGGGCCACAAGGAACGGGAAAAACTACTTTAGCTAATTATTTAAGAGAAAATTTGCCAGGTTCTAATTTGTACCGTTTATCTGGCCAAAAAGATAAAACTAATTCAGGTAAAAGTTTAAGTACAAAAATGTATAAGGCTTTATTAGAATATTTAGAAAAGATGCAAGATATTCCGATGGATTTAATCTTTGATAGAACTTTTTTTACTGAAGAAGTTTATGCCAGACTTGGCTATAAAGAATATACTTTTAGTGATATTTATCAAGATTTATTAGAAAAATTTAATAATTTAAATTTTGATATTTATTTTATATGTTTATATTTAAAAGAAACTTCTCTATATGAAAAAAGATTGATTAGAGAGTCACATCATAATTATCAAGCTTTTAAACTTGATAATAGTGTAAATCAACAAGAGGCTTATTTAAAAATGAGTGATGAAATAGAAAAAGAATGCTCAAATATTAAAGTTATAAAATTAAGTATGGATGATTTTAGCGAATCTTATAAAATAATTAATGATTTATTTAATATTAATAATTAACTTGATTTTAAGAAAATAATGGACTTTTAGTCCTTTTTTTTCTATAATACTTTATGGAAGTGAAATTATGAATATTAATGATTATGATTATGAATTAGATGAATCATTTATTGCTCAAAGTCCAATTAAAAATCGTAGTGAATCAAAATTAATGATTTTAGATAAAGAAAATGGTAATATTGAACATACCAAATTTTATAATATTAAGAATTATTTAAAAAAAGGGGATGTTTTAGTATTAAATGATACTAAAGTATTACCAGCAAGATTAATGGGAATAAAGAAAGAAACTAATGCTAAAATAGAGGTATTGCTTTTAAAAAATATTGATGGTGATATTTGGGAGTGTTTAGCAAGACCAGGAAAAAGATTACATGTGGGAACAGAAATTACATTTAATGAAGATCTTAAATGTTTAGTTAAAGAAAAATTAGAAGATGGAATTATTAGGGTAGAATTTATATATCAAGGAATATTTTTAGAAATAATTGAAAAAATTGGCTTAATGCCTCTTCCACCTTATATTCATAAATCTTTAAAAGAACAAGATCGTTATCAAACAGTTTACGCTAAATATTTAGGTAGTGCAGCTGCCCCTACAGCGGGATTACATTTTACTAAAGAACTTTTAAAAGAATTAGAAGATATGGGGGTAATTATTTGCTATGTTACTTTACATGTGGGACTTGGAACATTTAGACCTGTTGAAGTAGAAAACATAAAAGAACATCATATGCATAGTGAATATTATGAAATGAAAAAAGAAGTAGCTGATATATTAAATCAAGCTAAAAAAGAAAAGCAAAATATATATGCTGTTGGAACAACGAGTACAAGAGTTTTAGAAACTGTTATAAGTAAATACAATGAATTTAAAGAATGTTCAGGAAATACGGATATTTTTATTTATCCTGGTTATGAGTTTAAAGCCATTAATGGTTTAATAACTAATTTTCATTTACCAAAAAGTACGCTTTTAATGCTTGTTAGTGCATTATCTACAAGAGAATATATATTAAATGCTTATGAAATAGCTAAACAAAATAATTATCGTTTTTTTTCATTTGGTGATGCAATGTTTATAAAATAATTATTTTTTTATAGTGCTTTCTGCCCATAAATCATTTGCTTCAAAAATCTTCAATTGATTATTTAAAGCTTTTTCTAGTTTTAAAAGGCAGTTATCAAAAAAAGGAAAATACATTTTAACCAATTTTTGAAATTCTTCTTTAGTGTTAGAAATTTCATGTATTTCTAATAGTTTAAAATCTGGATCAAGCATTTTTATATAAAAATAAAATATTTCATCGCCACTATTTAATCCCATAATTTTGGCTGAAATTGTTAACTTTTCAGCTAGGCGGCAGGCATTTATTAAGTAGCTAGAAGATGTATGAAACCTATACCACCAGCGATTAACTAAATTATCTATTTCTTCACATTTTTCTTTAGTTAAGGTAGTAAATTTTCTATATTTTGTTTTTATGTATGTTGTGTTAAACATAATGACTGATAAATAAAAAAATGATATAATAAAAATAGCCAAACAAAAGATAAAGGAGGAG
>CANQZQ010000079.1 GCA_947628375.1 uncultured Bacilli bacterium | reverse complement strand
CGACTTGCATGTCTTAGGCATGCCGCCAGCGTTCATCCTGAGCCAGGATCAAACTCTCAATAAAAAAGATTTATTTTTTAAAATATATCTTTAATTTGTTTGTTCTTTCCTAAGCTACTCAAAATTGACTTTTTACTTAGTTTTCAAAGATCATTTTTGCGTCCCTTTTTCCGGTACGCATTGATAATATATCAAATTGAAAATGAAATGTCAACAAAAAAAATACAATTTTTTTATTTTTTTTTAATTTTTTGTAAAAATTGACTTTTTTTACACTTTTTTTGCTATTTTCAATTGTAAATATTACATTATATTTATATGAAAAAAAATAACAAATAATACAAAATTATTCGTTATTAAGCATATTTTGATATGTTTCTAAGTATTTATTCAAGGTATTAATATCAAATGGGCCTTCATTTTCATTTTTCATTTTAATTAAATTTTCTAATTCTTTATTAATAATTAAATCTAAGTCATCAGAATAATTCATTATTTTTTTATGATACTTATATTCATTCTTATCTAATATTCGGTATCCTCCATCAGGAAATACTCTTAAATCCAAATCATAATCAATATATTTGATAGTATTTTCATCATCTATATATGGTGATGCTATATTACAATAATAAAATAAGCCAAAATCTTTAAACTGCGCTATAACATTAAACCAATTATGTTTATAGAAAAAAACAAGTGCCACTTCTTTAGTATTATGACTTCGGCCATCATTTTCTATAACTTTAGTTTTATAATTACCACAAATCAAATAATCATCTGTTTCTTCTAAAACTGTTGATGTATCCCAAATACGATGAATTTTTCCATTATGTTTATAACAGTGAATCTGTATAATTTCACCTATCTCATGTTTCATTTTAAAAACCTTCTCTAATAAAATTATACTATGGATCCTTTTCTTTAACAAGAAAAAATGGCCTAATTAATAAGCCATTAATATGGATATTCCCTTTTCTAACTGACTATCATTATATATTCCTGTATTCATATAATTTTCTTCATAATCTGGGGTTATACCAATACCATCAACACATATACCTTCTGGTGTATACCATTTGGCAGATGTTGTTTTAACTGAGTCGCCATTATCTAATTTAATTACTTTTTGGACTTTTCCTTTGCCATAGCTTTTTGTTCCCACTAAAATAGCATTGTAACTATCTTTTAAAGAGGCCGCTAAGATTTCCGCAGCTGAAGCTGTATTATTGTCTATTAAAATGACTATTGGGTAATTTTTGCTTTCTTTTGTTTTATCATTATAGGTAACTTCTTGGCTATTATTTTTTAAAGAATAAATTATTTTTCCTTCTTCTAAGAATATGGAAGCAGTTTTCTCTGCAGCTTGTAAATAACCTCCGCCATTATCTCTTAAATCTATAATTAATGAGGTTAAGCCATTATTTTCTAATTCATTTAAAGCATCTTTTACTTGTTCATCTAAATTTTCTGAAAAATTTTTAATATATAAATAGCCTATACTAGTATTATCAATCATTTTATAATTTACAACTTTATTGATTAATTTTTCTTTTTTAATTTTAAAATTTAAAAAATTATCGTTTCTTAATACTTCAATATCAACATAATCAGTTTTATCATTTTTAATTAACAAGCCAATTTGATCACTATTTAAATCTTGAACATTTATTCCATTTATTTTAGTAATAATATCCCCAACTTGTATGCCAGCTTTTAAAGCCGGGGAATTTTCAATAAATGATACTATTTCTCTTCCTTTTATTTCAATACCAATTCCTTTATAAGTAGAAGATAGTTCATCTAATATTTCTTGATATTCTTCGCTTTCTAAATAAGTAGTATATTTGTCACCTAAAAAATTTAGCATTCCATTTTCCGCAGCTTCTAGCATTCCTTTTTTATCAATATTATCATAATATTTTGATAATAAAACTTCATATACTTCAATAAATTCTTTTAAATCTTCATCATCAGAATAATTTTTTATGTTTATATCATTATTATTAAGCATTATTACTCCGGTAGTAACACCTGATACTATTGAAGTAATTATCATTATTATTATAACGCTAAGTAATCCAAAGCCTTTTGATTTAATCATTTAATCACATCCTGTATCATAAAACAATTTTAACATGGCAAAATAAAAAAATAAAGCAATATATACACTGCTTTACTTTAATTTTTCTTGAATTTTTTTGTAATCTTCAATATATTCGGTAACTTTTCCTTTTTTAATATGTAAAAGAGTTATATCGCCAAAGTCAAAATCACTAACCTCTTTCGCTTTTGGATTGCTTTTGTTATCATCATTAACATTATAATATTGTTTATTTAGTTTATTATCTAAATCACAGTAATAAATTTTAACATAATCTTTATCATCTGAGTTTCTCATATAATCTGATAATGTAGAATTATATTTAGATGCTTCAACATTAGTACTATCAAAAACCATTACATAATAATCATTATATGGTCTATTTAAAATCATACCAGCAGAAACGATATCATAGTTAACTTCCCCTTTTTCAGGTTCATATACATATTCATCATTATCTTTAGCAAATAATAAAGTAAGGCCATAAATCCCCGCAACTAAAAGAGCCAAAACAACTATTATTATAATAAATTTTTTTACTTCACTACTTTCTTCACTAGCACCACTTTTTATTCCTTTTGCATTTTTGCTTTTCATTATTGGATTTTCTTTTGCCATTTTTTTACTCATTAATAAAACCTCTTTCGCTTTTTATTATACCCAAATTAGGTTATAAAAGCAACTTTTTGTTGAAATTACAGTAAAAAACACATATTGCTATGTGTTATTTAGTATTCGATACTAGAGTTTCATTACCTAATGAATTAGCAATAAGCTGCATTTCAGAAGGAGTAAGCTCAGTACTAGCTAAGTAATATGACATATTATTGGCATCCCAACTTAAGCTATTGGCACTTAATGCCCCAATAGATTCAGATAAAAGAAGTGGTTCTCCATAAACAGGAACAATTTCCATCGCACTAGATGCTAAAGATTTCTCTTCAATAAGAACAAAATTTTTATCACCACTAAATGTTAAGATAACTCGGTTACCATTTTCGGTATCTACTTTCTCAGAGCTTGTTAAATAAGTGTTACTAGGAATATATAAAGGATAGATTATATCTTCAATCGTGGCTGTTTCTTTTGATTCATTTTCGTTTTTACAAGATGCACCTTCTTCACAATCTTCTTTTGGTTCTTCTTCTTTAATGTAGTCTTCTAGTTTAAAGTCATTTTCTTTTAAACCGGCTTTTAAATCAATTTTATCAAAATCAACTTTAATTTTAACAATATCATTATTATTATAAACTTCAACTTTTTCAGGTATTTTTTTACTATTTAAATAAATTTTTTGATAGCTTAGTTCATTATTATTAGGATAATTTACTTTCGTTTTGATAATATAGCCATCTTCATTATCTACTACTTCATATTTACTATCATTTTCAATATCTTGAAGTAAATTTCCTAAAAGGTAAGCTTGACTTGATGATCCAGGCCAATCACTTTGGAATTTAAAACTTTTATTTAAGGCTGGAGTTATAACATAAATGTCTTCGCCATTTTTTAAAATAATTTGTTCATGATTATTTGTTTGATTAACTAAGATGACCTTATAATAATTATCTTTTAAATAATAACTTTCTAAACTATAAGTAAATGTTTCTTCATCATTGCTGATTTCCATATTACCTGTAGCTTTATAAGATTTCGCATTTTTGATATTATCTTGAAAATCTTTAACTACATCTTTGGGATTACTTTTACCACATCCACATAGAAATATCATCATGATACTCATTAATACTACCAATTTTTTCAAATTTACCACACGTCCTTTTCTAATTAAAATATATTTAGCTTCACTTATAAATATTCATGTATAATATAAAAAAAATATCCCATAATAGTAGTATAAAGGTGAGTGATTTATGGAAACATTTCAAAAAACAACATTAATATTTACAATCATCGGAGCAATAAACTGGGGATTAATTGGTTTCTTTGATTTTAACCTAGTGGAATCTTTATTTGGTGAAGCATCAATGCTCCCTAAAATTGTATATGCTATTGTTGGTATATGTGGTTTAATAAATGTCGGCATATTATTTAACCATTTTGAAATAAAAGAAAAATAGTCGCGTGACTATTTTTTTGTTTTATTAAAGTTAAAAGTATTTTACTCCATATGGCCTTCTTAATAATTTTATGTCTAAAGCTTCTTGGCTTTTTTTTGATTCTAAATCATATAAAGCAAGTCTTCTATCCCGAAAAGGCAACTTTGATAATTCCCTAGCTTCTGTTTCCTCTATTATTTCTGTTGTTGGTAAAATATTAGCCCCTCTTTTTATACGAGGCAAATAACCCGTAACTCCATTATATTCACATTCAGCAAAATCACTATATTTAGTGTCAAAACAAGTTGCATGAGTTAATACACAAGGTACTAATTCAAAGCCATAATTAGAATTTTCTCTATCTAACTCAACATAAGTATAAAATCCATCTTTGGATACAGTAGCAGTTTTTGAATTATTGGGACCAATATGATTATAAATATAAGGAGTGACCATTACCTCACGATAGGGAATTATCCTTCCTTTTTTATCTCTTGTTAAACGCATTATACCCCATTTTATATCATCTATAATTTCATAATCGCCATTATTTAATGTTTCAACCGATGGATTACTTAAATAATTTAAATGACTTTCAATAATACTTACGGCATAATGATCATCACCTAAATCAATCATACCTATGTATTTACCAGATACCTCTTTTCCTTTTTCATCTTTTAAAACCATTGATGCACCAAAATAGCTAGTTAATACTCCCAATTTATTTTCTGCTTTGTCTTTATAAACTGTTTCAATTTTTAACATATAAATCCTCCCTTGTTTAAATATTATAGTCTAGGTTATTTACTAAGTAAAGATAATATTTTTCCTGCCAAATAGATAATGTTATCAGCATTTTTAACCGCAATTTTTTTACCTATTGCTTTACCACCAACGGTTAAACTAGATAAAATTGAGGAAAAAATGACATTCCAAAAAGATAAATTATTATTAACAAATAAATTTAATACTAAAATGGTAATTAAACTACCACTTACAATCCCACAAACATCCCCAACAACATCATTACAAAATGATGAAACAGTAGAGGCTTTTTGAGTAAGTTTAATAGCTTTCTTAGCTCCCTTTAATTTTTGACTTGCTCTTGAATGTAGGGCTTTAACATCACAACTTAAAACAGCAACACCAATAATATCAAAAATAATTCCTATTAAAAGAATAGAAATTATACAAATTACTAATATGATATTATTAAATCTCCCTAAATAATTAGCTACGATACTAAAAATAACCCCTAATATAAAGGTTAAGAAAAAGACTTTTAAAGTCCAATTATCTTTCATAAAACTCCTTCTTATCTTATTAATTTTCTTTGGCTTCCTTTTGTTTCTAATTGTCCCATTACGGGATACATTATCGCCTCTTCTAATGATGCTATATTTCTTGTTTCACATTCTCTAATCCGGTAAGCTATACCGCTATTTAATTCCGATACATATTCATCAGTAAGAATTTCTGGTTCTCTTTTATCTATATATTTGATTGGTATTATTGTTTTATCAGGCTTTTTTAATTCTTTAATTTTAAATTCCATTTTAATTTCTCCTAAAATAAAAAAAATATGGTATATTATAAATTAATTTTATGGTTTAGGTCGAGTTGAATTTCTCTATTTCCTACTAAAAGTTACCCGTTAGCGATTTCTCTTTAAAGGAAACAATTAAGCGTCACCATCTTAATTACTCGATTGCCACTTAAGTCCATACTTTATTACTTATAATACATACATTCTAGAGATTTTCTCAAACACCAGGGATTGTCCTTATTCGCTTTTGCAGTAATAATTTCAATTAATATTAGAATCATTAATATTCCTCATTACCACTCACGACAAGAAATGTCTACAAACGGACTTAGTAAAAGGATTTAAATTATATGCCATTATAATCTTTCCTTAAACTTAAAATTATATATTCACCCTAACCTGGGCGGAAAAAGCAAATATATAAAGTGTCTTTTTCTATTGGTAGATTTTTAGCCCTACCTTCAGACAATGTTAGTGACTAGAATAATGCACCACATGTGGATAATTATAGCAAATTACTTTAAATTTGTCAAATTGATGTCAAAAGTGGATGTAGTAAACTAGATGTGGGAAAATAAATTTTTTCTAAAATAAAAGAGAAAACACTCAAAATTTTAAAAACAGTT
>CANQZQ010000078.1 GCA_947628375.1 uncultured Bacilli bacterium | reverse complement strand
CATACAACAACGGTAAATTATACTGTAAGTTGGACAGATACAAATGGAACAGATTTGTTTTGTGATGGAGTTGAAGGAATATGTGATGCATGGGAAGCAGTAGCTGGAACAAGTAAAACGGGGGCAGTGACGGTGTCGTCTGGTGATGGAATAAAATGGATATCATTATGGGTAGCAGATAAAGCAAGGAACATAGGTTATACATCAGGAACAATAACATTAGATACAACACCTCCAGCGGTAAATATAACAGAAAAAAGTAAGACAGAGAATAGTATAACGATAAATATAGGGGCAACAGATACAAATGGAATACAGGCAAGATATTGTCAAAATCCAATTACTCAAGTATGGACATTGGCAGATGCCACAACAGGAGATTGTACAATATATGGTTTAGCAGATGGAACACCATATACAATACTAACTCATACATATGATAACTCAGGATATGTCCAAGCAGTGAATGCACCACCGATAACAACTATAAAAAAATTGACAGGCTCTGATTTAACAAAAAATGAAAATAGACCAAAGGGATTATCTACCAATGTTTTGGGTGATATGTACCGATTTGTGGGAACAAAAGGTGAAGTTAATAATTATATATGCTTTGGAACAACAAGTAAATGTAGTGAAACTGATGATTATATGTATCGGATAATAGGCATAACACAAGATGGTCAAATGAAACTTATCAAAAATACATCCTTAAAAGAAGCTGGTGTGAACTTATTTCAATGGGATCCTTATGATTCAGAAATTAAGTGGCCTGATACAATGATATTTAAAAGATTAAATGGATTAGGTGGTAATACTTTGGGAGCTTCTGGAGACACAAACTTATTTATAAATAGTACTACAAGTAATGTACAATATATAAAATCAAGTGGTACAGAGGAAGAAACGAAATGGTATAAAAAAATAGATAGCAGTCATTCCTGGTATTTCACCCCCAACAACTCTACTTTTGGAACTGCGTTGGAATTATATGAGGATGAAAGGAGAAACTCGACGTACAAAACCGAGGCGGCGGTGGGTCTCATGTATATAAGTGACTTTTATTATTCTATTGCAACCGATGGAATTGATTCTTCTAACACGACGTGTATTAATGGAAGCGTCTGTGATGAGAGTTGGTTATGGTTAGTGAATATTGAAAAAGGTTTGTCAAGTGATCTCTGGGAGGCGACCATCCTTCGAAGTAATAGATTTTCTGACTGGACGTATGGTATGGCCGTGATTCAAGGCGATTTTAGCCATGCGACTCATATGCCTCAATCGTCAACGTGGTCAATAAGGCCGACCTTCTATCTATTGCCTAACGTGGCAATTTCATATGGATCGGGTACTTCAACAGATCCCTTTATAATCGCGGCATAGATAAACGAGAAGGAAAACTCGTTAAAACCTTCATAGACTTAATCCTTGGAAAGAGAGCAATCTCTTTCTTTTTGATTAGACAAATATTTACAAAAAAAATTAAATGTAATAAAATTTAATTGGTGATAGTATGAGAGAAGTTAAAATTAATACTTATTATAAACATTTTAAAGGAGATATAGTTAAAGTACTTTATATAGCTAAAGATAGTGAAACTTTAGATAAAAAAGTTGTTTATGAACATAATAATGAAATATGGGTAAGAGACTATGAGATGTTTTTATCTAAAGTTGATCATGTAAAATATCCTGATGTTAAACAAGAATATCGTTTTGAAGAGGTATCCCATGAATAATAAAATCATTAGTGATAACATGAAAATTAAACTTTTAAGTAAATATGCTTGTCCTTATGAAAAAGGAATAAGGTTAAAAGAAGAAAAAGATGATTTTCGCCCTAGTTTTTATCGGGATATTGACCGGATTCTTTATACTTTATCTTATACTAGGTATTTAGATAAAACTCAAGTTTTTACGCATGGTGGGAATGATCATTTAAGTAGAAGAATGACTCATGTTCAATTTGTTAGTAAAATAGCTAGAACGATTGGAAGAGCTCTTAATTTAAATGAAGATTTAATCGAAGCTGCCTCTTTAGGCCATGATTTAGGTCATACACCATTTGGTCATGTGGGAGAAGAAATATTAAATGAAATTAGTTTAAAAAATAATGAAGGGTATTTTAATCATAATGTCCAAAGTGTTAGAGTTCTAATGAATATAGAAAATCATGGGAAGGGTGCTAATATAACTATTCCTGTTTTGGACGCTATTATGTGTCATAATGGCGAATTTGCTTTAGGTGAATATCATCCCACTAATAAAACAGTTGAAGAATTTTTAAAAGAATATCAAGAATCTTACACTAATAAAGAATTATTAAAAAAATTAAAACCCATGACATTAGAAGGTTGTGTAGTAAGAATTAGTGATATGATTGCTTATTTAGGAAGGGATATAGAAGATGCTATCAGATTAGGAATATTAAAAAAAGAAGATATACCCGAAAAGATAACGAACATTTTAGGAAGTAGTAATAGAGAAATAATTAATACTATTATTATAGATATAATTAATAATAGTTTAGATAAAGATTATTTAAAATTAAGTGATAATATTTATGAAGCTATTGTGGCTTTAAAGAAATTTAATTATGAAAATATTTATAAAAAAGCTTATAGTAAAGATAAACTTGAAGAAATAAAAGATATGTTTAATAAATTATTTTTAAAATATTTAGATGATTTAAATAAGCAAAATAAAGAATCTATTATTTATAAAAGTTATTTAAATTATATGAGTGAAGAATATAAAAATAATCGAAAGACGAGAATTGTTATTGATTATCTAGCGGGAATGACTGATGATTATATTATGAAACAATATCAAAGTATAAAACATTAATAAACTCATAAAAAAATTATAATTGTGTTATAATAAAATAGAGGTGTTTCTAATGGAATATAATAAAGTGAATTGTGATTCATATAATATACATACGATTAAAACTGATAAATTTAAAACAACCCGAATGGAAATAATTTTTAGTCGTGAAGTAGATAAAGACAAGATGCAAGAATTAACTTTTTTAAGTGATATTTTAACTGATTGTTCTAAAGAATACACAAGAAGAAAAGATATTGCCATTAGATTAGAAGAACTTTATAAAACTATTTTTTATGGAACTACTAATAAAGTAGGTAATTTATTTACCGTTTCTTTTATTTTAGAATTTATTAATCCTGAATATATAAATGATAATAAATATTTTAAAGATGTTTTAACATTTCCTTTTAAAATAATAAATAATCCACGGGTAAAAAATAAAGAATTTGATATAGTTAATTTTAATATTATTAAAAAAAGAATGGAAGAAGAAATCAAAAGTGTTAAAGAATCATCAGAAAAATTAGCTATCTTAAATGCTTTAAGTAAAATGGATAGTAATAGTCCTAGTTCTTATCGCGTTTTAGGAGATTTAAAAACTTTAAATAAAATAACACCATCTAGTTTATATGAAACTTATATGGATTTATTTAATCATTCTAATTGTGATATTTTCTTAATAGGTAATATCAATATGAATGAAGCAATTAAAATAATAAAAGATAATTTTAAATATCATGTTATAAAATTAAATAAACCAAATTTATTAATTAATAATAATATTAGAAAAAAACCATTAATTGTAAGTGAAAATGTTAATTTTGTTCAAAGTACTTTAGTTATGGTTTATAATATTCATAATTTAAGTAAAGAATTAAAAAATACGGCTTTTCATGTATTTAACTATATTTTAGCATCTGGAGGGATATTAGCTAAACTTTATCAAAAATTAAGAGTTGAAAATTCTTTATGTTATGGAGTTAAAAGCTTATATTTAAAATATGATGAATTATTAATTATTGAAGTTTCTTTAGATAAAAATAATATTAGTAAAGCTGAAAAATTAATTAAAAAAGGCGTTAAAGAAATGCTAAATGGGGATTTTAGTGATAATGATTTAGAAGATGCTAAAAGAAATCTATTATTTTCTTTAAAGATGGCTAAAGACAATAATATTTCAATTATTAATAATTATTTATTTCATCATTATGATGATTTACCTTTAATTGATGAAAGAATTAAATTAATTGAAAAAGTTACGAAAGAAGATTTAATAAAATGTGCAAAACATTTAGTTTTAAATACTGTTTATATTCAATGCCCAGATAATAAGGATGGTGATTTTGATGCAAGAAATTAAACTAAAGGGCTTAAATGAAACTATCTATTATGATGAATGTCCCAATGGACTTAAAGTATATATGTGGGTAAAAAAAGATATTAGTTCTTTTTATGGAACTTTATCAGTAAAATATGGTTCATTATATAATGAATTTAAAGTAGGAAATAAAAACTATAAATTACCTAAAGGAGTTGCTCATTTTTTAGAACATGTTAAATTTAATGAAGATAAAGATACAACCGCTCATGATTATTTTTTTAAAAATGGTTGTGATACAAATGCTTTTACAACTTTTAATTATACTAATTATCAAGTTTTAGGTAGTGAAAATCCAACTCCTAATATTATTCATTTACTCGATTTTGTGCAAAATGATTTTTTTTCTAAAAGCATTGTCAGTAATGAAAAAGGCATAATTATTGAAGAAGCCAACATGGGAATTGATGATCCCTATACCGTAATGCTTTTTAATCATTTAGATAATATTTTTAAAAATTATGATTATAAATATCCTATTACTGGAGTATCTAGTGATATAAAAGAAATTTCTCTTGAAGATATTAAATTAGTATTTAATACTTTTTATCATCCTTCCAATATGTTTTTAATTGCTACAGGTAATTTTAATCCCTATGAACTTATGGAAGCCATTAATGAAAACCAAGAAAAAAAGAAATTTAATAAGTATTTAAATCCTGAAAGAATAATTAAGAAAGAAAATAAAAAAGTTAACAAAGAATATGAAGAAATTGATTTAAATGTTACTAATCGTAAAATAAAAATAGGAATTAAGATTCCTAAAAAGAGTTTAAAATATGATGATTTACATATAAGACTTTATACTAATTTATTATTAAAAGCTAATTTTGGTAATACTAGTGATTTTAAAGATGAATTATTATCTAAAGAACTTATAAGTGGAATGAGTTGTATGTGTGATATCTTTGATGATTATTTAATAATTATGTTTACCATTGATAGCAATTATAAAACAGAAATAATTAAGTTATTTAATGAGAAATTGGATAATTTAGTAATTGATGAAAAAACTTTTAAAAGAATTAAAAATGCGAATATTGCTTCTTTAATTTTAGATTATGAAGATGTTGAAGTAGTTAATAGTATTATGCAATCAGAAATATTGAATTATGGTGATGTTATTCCTAATTTAAAAGAAATTTATGAAAATATTAACTACCAAGATATTGTTAATTTTAATAAATCTTTAAATGTTCAAGAGAGAAGTATTTTAATTTTAAATCCTAAAGACTAAACTATAAAAAAATCTTACCATTTTTGATAAGATTTTTTAATTATTATCTATTATAGTATTCAACAATAAGTTGTTCATTAATTTCGCTATTAAGTTCGCTTCTTTCAGGAACTCTAACATATTTTCCTGATAATTTCTTTTCATCAAATTCTAAGTAAGCAGGAACATTAACTTTTTCACTAACACTTGCTAATATAGCAGCGTGATTTAATGAGTTTTCTTTAACACTTATTGTATCTCCTGGCATAACACGGTATGATGGAATATCAACTTTTTTACCATTAACTAGAATATGTCCGTGATTAACAACTTGTCTTGCAGCACGACGAGTTCTAGCTAAACCTAGACGATAAACTAAATTATCAAGTCTAGATTCAAGTAACATAAGTAAATTTTCCCCAGCAATTCCTGGCATTTTTTGAGCTTTGTCAAAAACTTTATGGAATTGTTTTTCAGTTAGGCCATACATAAATCTAACTTTTTGCTTTTCTTGTAATTGAACACCATATTCGCTAGATTTTTTCTTACGGTCTTTACCATGAGCACCGGGAGCATAAGGACGACGAGCTAAGTCTTTTCCATTTTCTAAAGTAGAGAATGAAAGTCTTCTTGACTTTTTATAAGCAGGTCCTGTATATCTTGCCATATATAGTCTCCTTTCTAAAATATTACAATATTTGTTTTTAGTTAATGCTTATTATAGGGAGTTTTTTCTTTAATTTCATTTAGGCAGTCTAAATTACTTTATTTTTAAAACACATTATAAGGGCATTAACTACTGCCAAATTAATTGCATAATTATTATACTATATTTTTAAGTTTTGTCAAATATGCTTGTAATATTTTAAGTTTTATGATAACATATTATTGTTCTTATGGCGAGGTAGCTCAGTTGGCTAGAGCATCCGGTTCATACCCGGCAGGTCGAGGGTTCGAATC
>CANQZQ010000077.1 GCA_947628375.1 uncultured Bacilli bacterium | reverse complement strand
TATTAGTACTATTATACCAAAAAAAGAATTCCGTTAGGAATTCATAGAATGAAAAATTTATTTTTCATTTTTCTTGTAAAATTTTTAAATAAATATTATTGACAAAATATAATAAAAAAATTTAAAATAATTACAGAAAGGATATTTTAAATGGCAAAAGAAGTAAAAAAAGAAAAGTTAGAAAAAGAAAATGAAGAGGTAAAGAAAAGTGAAAAAAAGCAACAAGCTTTAGTAACTTCAAGAGTTTTATTTATTAGTATCTTAGATAAGATATTTTTAGTTATTTTAGGTTTATGTTTTTTAGGTGGTACAGTATCTATTTTAAGAGGATCAATAGCTAGTTTAGAATATGGCTTTTTTAGAAGAATTGGTTTAGAAATTATATTTTTATTATTTATCTTTGTATTTTATTTATTTTTAAATTGGCTTTATAATTGTGCTGTTAAAACAATTTTATGTTTAACTAAAAAAGAAGTTTATAAAGAATCTTATTTCCCTTTTAAAAGAAGTGAAGAAAGTATTCCTTTAAATAAAATTACAAAAGTTAGTACTCTTAATTTGTTTTGGATTTTTAGAGCAATAATTATTCATCAATATCATCATTTTCCTCTTATATTTTGGACATGGAATAATCAAGAATTTAAAGACAAATTAACGGAATTAATTACTAATGATAGCGATAAAATATTAAATGAATATGAAGAAAAGAATTTACTTAATGAGAGTATGTATAAATATATTTCTTATATTCTTCTTGGTTTAGCTAGTTTAATTTGTCTAATTGGTATATTCAAATTAGGATTCTTTATTTTTGGTACAGAAAGAAAGTTAGTAGGGTCTTATTCTTCCCAAGATAATGTTATTACTTTAAATAGGGATGGAACTTGTGAAATTATAGAACTTGTAGATAATGTTAAGGAATGTCATTGGCATTATGATAAAAGTGAGAAAAATGTTTTATTAGAATATGAGTATGAATATGGTTATTTCTATACATACACGGAAAATGATACTTTAAAATTAAACTATGATAAGAAAAATAAAACTTTAGAATATAAAAGTTTAATATTTAAAAAATAATTGAACTTGGTTTAACCAAGTTTTTTTACTAAAAGGAAAAAGGAAGAGATAAAAATGGAGCAAACATCATTATTTGAGTCAAACATGAATGAGCCTTTAGCAGAACGAATGCGTCCTAGGTCTTTAGAAGAGTTTGTTGGTCAAAAACATTTAATTGGTGAAAATAAAATTTTAAAAAAGATGATTGAATGTGATAACATTTCATCGATGATATTTTGGGGACCGCCAGGAGTAGGAAAGACAACTTTAGCCAAAATTATTGCTAAGTATACGAAGTCTAAGTTTATTACTTTTTCGGCTGTTACTTCTGGAATAAAAGAAATAAAAGTTGTAATGGGAGAGGCTTCAGATAATAGAAAATTAGGTATTAAAACAATAGTCTTTGTCGATGAAATTCATCGGTTTAATAAGGCTCAACAAGATGCTTTTTTACCATATGTTGAAAAAGGATCGATCATTTTGATTGGCGCAACAACAGAAAATCCATCTTTTGAGGTAAATAATGCCTTACTTTCTAGGTGTAAAGTATTTGTTTTGAAAGAATTAACTAATGAAGATATATTAGAGCTATTAAAAAGAGCAATTTGTGATGAGAGAGGTTTTGGCAAAGAAAAAATTAATATATCAGAAGATAATTTAAAAATAATTGCCTCTTTTGCAAATGGTGATGCTAGAGTAGCTCTTACTACTTTAGATATGATAGTTATAAATGGTGAAGTAACTCAAAATGGGACTATAAATATTTCTAAAGATATCATTGAAGAGTGTTTAACTAAAAAGACTTTTTTATATGATAAAAATGGGGAAGAACATTATAATATTATTTCAGCTTTACATAAATCAATGCGTAATAGCGATCCGGATGCTGCCCTCTATTGGCTTTCTAGAATGTTAGAAGCTGGTGAAGATCCTCTTTATATAGCAAGAAGAATAACAAGATTTGCGTCCGAAGATATTGGCTTATCTGACACCAATGCTTTGAATGTGGCCATTAATGTTTATCATGCTTGTTATTTCCTTGGGATGCCTGAGTGTAATGTTCATTTAGCAGAAGCTGTTATTTATATGTCACTTGCTCCGAAATCTAATTCCTGTGATATTGCTTATCATTTGGCAAGTGAGGATGCTAAAAAAATGCTTAATGAACCAGTACCCCTTATTATTCGTAATGCCCCAACTAAATTAATGCAAGATTTAAATTATGGTAAAGGTTACCTTTATGCTCATGATAATAAAGATAAACTAACAACGATGGAATGCTTACCCCCTTCATTAGTGGGAAAAGTTTATTATCATCCTCAAAGTCAAGGAAATGAAATTCGTTTTAAAGAAAGATTAGAACAGATTAAAAAATGGAAAGCTACTCATAAGCAATATAATAATGAAAGTAAAGGCGATAAAAATGAAAGTAAGGATATTAAAAGGAACTAAGCAAATTGGTGGTTGTATTACAGAAATAACAAGCAACAAAGGTACAAAGATTATTATTGATTTTGGTGAAGATTTATCTAACGATAATCAAAAAGTGAAGAAAGAAAATCCGCAAATAGATGGTCTTACAGTTGGAAAGAAGAAATATGATGCCGTTTTTATAACTCATAGTCATAGTGATCATATTGGTTTAATTAATTATATTTTGGAGGATATTCCAGTATATGTCGAAACGATATCTAAAATAATATATATTTTGCAATCGGTATTTACTTCTAAAGATATTCGAATTAAAACGAAAAATATGGATTTTAAAAAAGCTATATATATAAATGATGATATTAAAGTAACGCCTTATATTGTTGATCATTCAGCATATAATTCAGCAATGTTTTTAATTGAAGCTGATGGTAAAAAAGTTTTACATACTGGGGATTTTAGAAGTAATGGTTTAAAAGGAAAAAACTTAGAAAATACTTTAAAAGAAATTGGTCATGTTGATATGATTATTACGGAAGGTACTTCATTAAGTAGAGATGATATTGACAATGAAACAGAAGAACATTTAATGCAAAGGGGAAGGGAAGTATTTCAAAAATATGACCAAATATTTATTTTACAATCATCTACAAATATTGATAGATTAAAAGGTTTTTATAATCTTTCTAAAGAATGTAAAAAAACGTTTATTGAAGATATTTTTACTTCTAATTTAACGATTCGTTTAAATGATGAAAGTGTACCTAATCCTTTTGATTATGATGATGTTTATACATGGGTTATAAGTAAATATAGGAAAAATAAAAGCTTAAAATTTAAAAGAAAATATGTTTATCCATTTACAGAAAGAATAAAGCAAAAATCATATAAAGATAAAAAATATTGTTTAATGATTAAAAGTTCAATGTTGGAAGCAATTCAAAAATTATATAATAAAAATTTTATTACTAATGCTTGTCTTATTTATTCAATGTGGGATGGATATAAAGAAAAAGAAGAAATGCAAAAATTTTTAGAAGAAGTTAAAAAATATGGTATTAAAGAAATAATTGATTTGCATACATCGGGGCATGCTGATAGAAAAACAATTCGTCTTTTAAATAGTCTGAAAGCTAAAAAAGTAATTCCAATTCATACAACTAAACCAGAAGAATTAAAAGAGATTTTAGATAATGTCATTTTAGTTCATGAGTATGATATAATTGAAGTATAAGAGGTGAAATATTGAGAACATTAAGCTATGTAAATGGTTCTGATGAACTTAGTGATAAATTTAAAACTGATTTTAAATTTGTGATTGATTTTGTTAAAAAAAATAAAGATGTATTTTTAGGCATTAGAAATAATAGTATTAATTTATATGCTAATGGTGGTAGTTTTTTTAAGTTATGGAAATCGAGACAAACTTATAAAGCATCAATAAATGCTGGTGATGAGAAAACTCAAAAAGGTTATTATAAAAAAATAAAACCAGAAGTGATGAAAAAATTAAAAAGTGTTAATAATCAAGAATTGACTCTTGAAAATATCGAAATATGGAAAGGAATTTTAAAAGATTTAAAAGATGCCGTAGCGGATTATATGTTAAAACATGATAGAGGAACAAAGGAAGGCTCTTCAACAGAAAAAGTTCTTCAACAAAAATTAGCTTTAGCATTTAATAATAGCAACTCTTCCTATTTTACTTATGATATTGAATATAATATTGAAGGCTTAAATGATTATTATCAATTTAAAGATGGCACTCCAGATATAGAAAGATCAGCCCATACATTAGGACGCATGGATAATATGGTTATACATATTAATAATAATAAAGTAAAATTTTATTTTTTTGAATTAAAGGAAGGAAAAAGCGCAATAAATTCAACTAATTATCGATCTAAAAGTACATCTAAAAAATATGATTCATTTGGTAATGGGGTAATTGGCCATGTTAATTTATATATGACTATTATAGATTATATAAAGAGAAATAAAACATATTATTCAAAATATGCTCAAGATTATAATAAAAATAAAGGAAATAAAAAGCCAGAAAGTTTTGATATTCGTGACATTTTAATGACAGAAGTAAAGTATATTATGAAATTTTATCAAGATTTTGATTTAATAAATAATGAAAACTATAAAAATATTGATTATGATAATTTAGTATTTGATGATGTTGAGTTAGTATTTTATTTAGGAGGGTATGCTAAAAACTTTACAAAATTAGAAGATAATTTAGTGGGAAAAGCAGCCGATTCAGTAGTTAATTTAATTAATAATAACCCTATGAAATACAAATACATAGGTAAAGATGAAATTTATAATTTTAAATATTATAAAGATGAAAAAAATTATTATGAGGAAAGAGAATTAAAAGATTTAGATATTTCTAATTATAATGAAGTAAAAGTGGAAATTCAAAATAATAAAGTTAATTTTACAATATCTTAAATTAATTTAGCAGATTATAAAAAGTCTGCTTTTTTTATAAAAAACCATCTAGCTTCTTGGAAAAATAAATGAAATGTTTTAATATATAAATATAGTGTTTAATTTATAAATATAAATGGAGGTGATGGCTTTGAAAATAGCAGATTTAAAAAAAGATTATGATAAGTTGCAAATTAGATATCGAGCGAAAGAATTAGATTCTATTTATAATGGTGGATGTGAAGAAAATCCAGATATTTGTTTTGTCTTTATGAATCCGACGGGTAAAAATATTGCTAGCGAGAAATCATGGGAGGGGAGGAAATCACCTTGGCTTGGAACTAAAAATATTTGGAAACTATTTTATAAAGTTGATTTGCTAAGTGAAAGTCTATATAAAGAAATTCAAGAAAAGAAACCTAAAGATTGGGATTATAAATTTTGTGATCATGTTTATGAAGAGATAGCTAATAATAAAATATTTATTACAAACTTAGGTAAATGTACCCAACTTGATGCAAGGCCATTACCAGATGAGGTATTAAAAAAATATTTAGACTTATTATTTCAAGAAATAGATATAATTAAACCTAAAGTGATTATAACTTTTGGTAATCAAGTTAGCTCTATTATTTTAAATAAAAAAATTTCCGTATCTTTAAATAGAAAAACAAGTTATGAATTAAATGTAAATAAAAATAACTATAAAGTTTATCCTGTTTATTATCCTGTTGGTAATGGTATATTTAATATAGATAAAGCAATTGAAGATATAAAATGGATAATAGATAAGGAAATAAAAAATGAAATATTAATTTGAAAAAAATTATAGTTTGAAAGAGCATCCAAAAGAATTAAAAAAACTTAATTGTAGCAAAGCACGGTTGAGGAGATGTGCCAAAGGTGCTAAAGATCTATATGAAAAAGAAATTAAAAAATCAGCTATATTTAAAGACAATAATTTAAATTCGAATGAAAGGGAAAAATAAATATGAAAAAGAAAATAATAATTATAACAGGGGGAGCAAGTGGATTAGGCTATGAATTAGTTGAAGAGGCTATAAAGAATAATTTGTTTGTATGTAATATAGATAGAGATTGTCAAAAAATGAATTTATTATCTGAAAAGTTTAAAGAAAATTATATGGGATTCATAGGCGATATATCTGATGAAGAATTTGTTAAAGAAACAATAAAACAAATTTCTAATATAGGTGAAATAAGTGTACTTATAAATAATGCTGGAGAACCTTCTTTTAAAATGCCAAAGGATTATAGTAAAATTGATATAGATAAATGCTTTAAGGGATTAGAGGGAATGATATTGTTTTCAACAGAAGCATTAAAAGCAAAAGATGAAAAGAATTTAAAGATCGTTAATATTATGTCATCAGCTGCTCTTAGAGGAAATAAACAAGAGGCGGTATATTGTGCAACAAAATGGGGAGAAAA
>CANQZQ010000076.1 GCA_947628375.1 uncultured Bacilli bacterium | reverse complement strand
ATCTAAATTTGACAAGAAAATCCTTATAAATAAAGGGCTGAAGCACAATGTAAAGTTTCAAAACTGATAAATTCCCGGGTATCAATATGATAATTTATTACAATTTCTTTAATAAAGTTATGAATTAAAATTTTATTTTCATTAATATATTCTTCACTAAAAAGTAATTCATCACGACTAATAATATTGGTATTTATTAGCATTTTTTCTTGAGTTTTCACTCTTTTTCTTTCTTCAACTAATAATTTATTATTTTTTATTTGAAAAAGGATTTTGCTCATAAATTACACTCCTATATTATATATAATAACACAATTTTACATATTTTAATAAAAAAATTAAATTTATTGTAGTTTTTTGTATTTTTATGATATAATATTGACATAATAGAGAATAGGAGGATAAGAATGAAAAAAGTTTTAAGTTATTTAGTTGTAAGTATGATGTTTGTTCTTCCATTAAGCGTTAATGCCGAAGGTAGTGTTGTTCCAGGAGCAGATTGTGGTAAATTTGATTCTAATAATCAAAGTAATTGTACTGTTAAATATAATATAGAAGATGAAAATGGTCTTGAAACAATAATTGTTACTTTAACTGAAAATGGCGATGCTAAAATACTTAGTATAGATAATTATCCCGGCAGTTCTTGGACAGTTGCTAATGTTACAGAACCAGATGCTAATAGAACTAGAACAGTAACTTTAACTTCTCCTGGTGAAAAAGGTGAAGGTGAATTATTCCAATTTACTTATCAATCTTCAACAGGTGAAACCAGTAGTTGCCGTGTTGATATTAAATACCAAGGAAAAGTAGTATCAACTCCAGAAACTCCATCTGATAATCCAACTGATAACAAAGATACTGGTGCAACATTACCATTTGTTGCTTTAGGATCTATTGCTGTAATAGCAGTTGGTGTTTATTTAGTAACTAGAAATAAAACTAAAATGTATAAAATATAATAAAATTTATAATTAAACAGCCTTTTTGTTTGAAAGGTTGTTTTTTTGTGTTATAATTTTCCTAGGTGATTTTTATGCGTGAATTTAGTGAACAAGAACTTGTAAGAAGAGAAAAAGCAGAAAATTTAAGAAAGTTAGGCATGGATCCTTTTGGCCATAGTTTTAAAACCACAAGCAATTCAAAAAAAATTAAAGAAGAATTTGAGACATTTACTAAAGAAGAATTAGAAGAACAAAAAAACGAAGTAATTATTGCGGGCCGTATCATGAATAAAAGAAGAAGTGGTAAAGCAGGATTTATGGATATTCAAGATAAATTTGGCAATATTCAAATTTATATAAGTATTAGTGATGTTGGTGAAAGTGAATATGAATTATATAAATTATGTGATATTGGGGATATTATTGGTATTAATGGTTGGGTATGTAAAACTAATACTGGTGCTTTAACTATTCATGCTACCAAATATACTCATTTAGTCAAAGCCCTAAAGCCACTTCCGGAAAAATTTCATGGCTTAACTGATATTGAAGAGCGATACAGAAGGCGTTATGTTGATTTAATTATGAATGATAAAGCTAAAGAAATTGCTTTTATTCGTTCAAAAATTATTCGTTGTATTCAAAATTTTATGGATAATCGTGGTTTTGTAGAAGTGGAAACTCCTATTTTAACAACTCTTTTAACTGGGGCTTCAGCAAGACCTTTTGTTACTCATCATAACACTCAAGATTTAGATATGTATTTAAGAATTGCTCTAGAGCTTCCTTTAAAAAGACTTTTAGTTGGTGGTATGGAAGCTGTTTATGAAATAGGTAGAACTTTTAGAAATGAAGGAATGGATCCAAAACATAATCCCGAATTTACTTTAATGGAAGCATACCTCGCTTATTCTGATTTAGAAGGCATGATGGAACTTACAGAAAGCATGTATCAAACAATTGCTAAAGAAGTGTTTGGTAAAATGACTTTTAATTGGTGTGGTAATGAAATTAACTTGGAAGGTCCTTGGAAGAGAATTAGTATGACTGACGCTATTAAAGATGCAACAGGAATTGATTTTACAAAAGAAATGAGTTTAGATGAATTATTAAAATTATGTGAAGAACATCATATTCAAGTTGAAGAACATCAAAAATCTTTAGGTCATATTATTAACTTATTCTTTGAGAAATATGTTGAAGAAACATTAATTGCTCCAACATTCCTTTATGGCCATCCAATAGAGATTAGTCCACTTACTAAGAAAAATCCTAAAGATCCTCGGTTTGTTGATCGCTTTGAATTATTTATTGGGGGAAAAGAATTTGCGAATGCCTATACAGAATTAAATGATCCAGTTGATCAACTTGAAAGATTTGAAAGTCAACTTAAAGAAAGAGATTTAGGAAATGATGAAGCCAATGACATTGATATGGATTTTATCGAAGCCTTAGAATATGGTATGCCTCCAGCTGGTGGTATCGGTTATGGCATTGATAGACTTGTAATGTTATTTACTGAAAGTGACTCAATCAGAGATGTTATTCTATTCCCAACCATGAAACCAAGAGATTAGATAGAATTTAAAGAAAAGCAGAAAATGCTTTTTTTTTATTTTACATAGTGCTATAATTTATTTTAGGAGGGATAAAAATGAAAATTGCTCAAATTATTGGTGTTGTAATTGTACTTTTATTAGCAATATTTGGCGGCATTATGATTTTCCTAAAATCTAAAAAACATAATCTAGCTAAATGGATAGGTTTATTTATTTTAACTGGCTTAGGTTTAACTTGGTTTTTAGGATATGGATATTATAGTGGCTCTTCATTTATTGATTATGGAATGGCTAAAGAAGGATTATCTGACCTAGCAAATTATGCTTATTATGCTATAAATTTTGCTGGTGATAAAGTAGTATTTATACTTACTGTTGGTATCTTCTACGCTGTTTTATCAAAATGTAAAGGCTACAAAAAATTAGTTAATACATTATCTGAAAATTTAAAAGGAAAGGAATTAGTATTTATATTAATGAGTTCATTACTTATTACAGTAATGACTTCCATCTTTGTTCAAAACTTTGCTCCATTAATATTTGTACCATTTATCATATCAATTTTACTTTCATTAAAGCTTGATAAGATAACAGCATTTGCAGCGACATTTGGTTCAATGCTTATTGGTATATTAGGTCAAACTTATGGCGGCGAAGGCTTAAACTGGTTTAACTATTACACTAGTATGGATTTAAAAACTGGCTTATTATATCGTTTAATAGTGCTAGTTGTTGGCTTTATTCTCTTTAATTTCTTCGTTGTTATGCATGCTAAAAAAGTTTTAAAAGAAAATAAAGAAAATGCTTTAGATTCTGATCCATATAAAGTAGAAAAACTAACTAAAGAAGAAGAGAAAACTCATGCTTGGCCAACAGCCTTATTCTTAGGTATCCTTTTTGTTTTCTTACTTTTAGGATATATTGGTTGGGAAGCAAACTTTAATATAACATTCTTTAGTGAAATGCATGAAAAAGTTTTAACTTTTGCTCTAAATGATATACCTTTATTAGGCAAATTATTTGACTTTATTAAAATTGGAAGTTTCCAACCAGTTCAATCATTATTAGGAACCTTATTTAAAACAGTAGCTGATGGTAATGGTCAAGCTTCAGGTGTTTTAGGAACTTGGACATTAATGCATGGCTCTATGTTATTAATAATTATTTCCGCTCTAATAGCGCTTGTTAATAAAGTTAAATTTAATGACTATATAACTGCTTGCTTAGAAGGAATGAAAAAAGTTGTTGCTCCTGTTTTAGCTGTAATTGGTGCTTATTCAATTATGGCAGTTGCTTATATGAGTCCATTTATACCAGCAATTACTAATGCCATCTTCCAAAATGTTACTAAATTTAATCCATATTTAGTTTCTTTGGGAGCTGTAATAGCCAATATATTCCATACTGATTTTGGATTTACTGGTTATGTTGTTGCTAATTTCTTTACAATTACATATGCTCAAAACGTTGAAGTAGTTTATACAATATTTGTAACAATTTATGGTTTAATATCACTAGTTGTTCCATCAAGCTCAATCCTTGTTTTAGGTCTTTCATATTTAAATATTGAATATAAAGACTGGATGAAATTTGCTTGGATGTTTATTTTAGGAATGTTAATCATTTTATTAGTGTTATTTACTGTAATGACATATATTTAGAAATTAAAAAGGTTTAGAAGGTTTAGCTAGTCTAAACTTTTTTTATGTCTTTAAATAGTCTTTTCTTTTAATAATTTTAATGTTAATCCTAAAAATATAAAATTAATTAAGGTATTTGTTCCTCCATAAGATAAATAGGGAAGAGGAATACCCATAATTGGAAGTAATCCTAAATTCATCCCAATATTATAAATTTGATGGAAAATAAAGACACTTAAATAAGAATAACCAAACATTTTAACTTTTTTATTTTTAGCGTGTTTTAATTGATACATTAAATAATCATCAATTATAAAATAACAAAGTAAGATAATAAGACCACTAAGTAAACCAAAATTACCAATTGAGAAAGCAAAAATAAAATCAGTCGGAGCTTCAGGAATATATAATAAAATTTTATTAAAGCCAACTCCTAAAAAAGAAGCAGAACCAATGGTAACTAAAGCTTGAGTTAATTGATAACTGTTTCCGTTTGCAAAATTAATTAATCTTTCCATACGATAAAAAAACGATGTACCAATTAATTTAATTAGAATATCCTGGTAATTAAAATAAAGAATAAAAAATGCCCCTGTAAATAGCCCTAATAGTAAAAATCCCGAAATATACCACCATTTATTTATTTTTAAAGAAAATATAATTACTAATAAAATTAGTAAGAAATTAATTATTGCTCCCGTATCAGGTTCTAAAAAAACTAAAACAGAAGGAATTAAAGTAATAATAACCATTTTTAAAAGTATTTTAATTTCATCATGCCAATTATTTATTTTTTTATTAGTTCCAATATTAACTAAATAAAAAGTTAGTGCTAGTTTCATAATTTCACTTGGTTGAAAAGATAGCCCTTTAAAACTAAGCCAACATTTTGCTCCATTAGTACTATCTCCAAAAAATAATACTAAAACAAGCAATATATTAGCGATAATATATAAATATTTAGAAATTTTAAAAATATTTTTAATCTTTAATTTTTGTAAAACAAAAATAATTAAATAACCCATTACAAACCAGATTATTTGTTTTAAAAAAACATTTTTATAAATATCACTAATTAATTTAGCATTAACCATATTAAAAAGACTTAGTATTGTTAAAATAAAAAGGGAAATGTATAATATTAAATTTTCATATTTTTTTATTTTCATAATATTATTATGGTTCAAATATAGTTAATTATCATAAAATATAATGGTGATATAGATGAAAGACTTACCAAAAGTATTTGAAGGTAAAATAAGTAATGTTATGAAAAATACACAAGATATTTTTTATGGGAATGATAGAGAAGTAAAAAATTATGATAGTTTAAGTGTAATAAGAAAAATTAATAATATTTTTGCTTCTCCAAGTCATGTCTATAAAAGTAAAGTAAAAATAACTTTTAAAGATCATGTAGATGAAAAAACTATTGTTGGTAAAACTAGTACTAATCTTCTAACTATAAATGGTGAACAAATAAAAATAACAGATATTTTTGATATTGAAAAAATCTAACTAGAAGATTGTTATTATTCATAATTTTTGCTATTATTTAAATGTGGTAGTATGAAAAAAGAAAATATTAAACAAATTATTATTTTTTGTCTTTTAATAATAACTATTATCATTATTATTTTAATTAATATTTATCAAAATAAAAAATTAGATGTTAACCGGAAAAAAGTAGTTATTTTTAATAAGTATTCCTATAACTATATTTTAAATGAAGGCAAAAATATTTTTTTTAATACTTATAATTTAATGAATAATAATATTTTACAATATGAAGAAAAATCTAATCAAAAAGTAATATATAAAATAAATAATCAAAATTATTATAAAATAATTAATTATGACTTAATAAATAATCTTCTTACTAAAAAAGCTCAAAATGAATTAATGAATGATCAAAACATCATTTTAGATAATAATGAATATTATATTGAAATTAAAAATATAAAAAATAGTTATAACTATGTTGGAAGTTTCTTTGAGATTACATCCTATAATGATAAATTTATTAATTTTAAAACAACGAATTATTTCTGTGATAATTATGAATATATTGGTCGACTAGAAGTAGAACCTCAATGTGATTTTAAAATAAATAATACTAATTTTACCATTACCTTAGAAAATAATTTAATTAAGTTAACATCATATAATGAAATTAAAAATAGTTTCCAATAAAAAAATATATTAGACAATTTCGTCAATATATTTTTTTAATTGTTTAGCATTTTTATCAAAAATAATTTTTAATTG
>CANQZQ010000075.1 GCA_947628375.1 uncultured Bacilli bacterium | reverse complement strand
ATCTTTCTTGCTTCGACATATGTTCGCTTATTTTAATCTATATTTTTGTTGTATGACTTTCCTATTATATAAAAAAAATCCGATAAAATCGGACTTTTGAAACACTTGAATATTATATTAACGTTTACTAAATTGTGGAGCACGACGTGCTTTCTTTAAACCATATTTCTTACGTTCTTTAACTCTAGGATCTCTTGTAACAAAACCAGCAGTTTTTAAAATATGTCTATAACTATCTTCTCTAGTTTGATCAGTATTTTTATCAAATTCAAGTAATGCTCTAGTTATAGCTAGTCTAATAGCACCAGTTTGGCCATCGAAGCCACCACCATTAACTTTAACTTCAATATCAAATCTATTTTCATTTTGAGTTGCTACTAGTGGTTGTTTTAAATCCATTACTAAAGTAGCATAAGGCATGTATTCATCAACATCTCTACCATTAATAGTAATTTTGCCTGTACCACCGACTAATTTAACTTGTGCTACTGCTCTTTTTCTTCTACCTGTTGCAGTCCAAACTTGTTTATTTGCCATAAATCCTCCTAATCAATCTCTATAGCTATTGGTTTTTGAGCTTCATGTTTATGTTCACTACCAGCATAAACATATAACTTTTTACCCATAGCTCTGCCTAATCTATTATGTGGAAGCATTCCTTTAATAGCTCTTTCAAGCATTTCTTCAGGATACTCATTAATCATAACTTCAGCAGTTCTTTCTCTTAAACCACCTGGATAACCTGAGTGATTATAATATTTTTTGTCAGTTAATTTTTTACCAGTTAATTTAACTTTTGAAGCGTTAATAATAATAACATTATCACCACAATCAACATATGGTGTATAAGTTGGTTTATGTTTTCCATGTAATATATTTGCAGCCTTAGTAGCAACACGTCCTAAAGTCTTACCTTCTGCATCAATTACATACCAGCTTCTTTCAACTGTTTCTTTTGTTTGCATAAATGATTTCATAAATATTTTCCTTCCATTATGTTACTTATTAAACTTTCCCAGGGCTTAATAAACTCCATAAATAAAATGTACCATACTAAATTATATGGCACTATAACCCATTTGTCAATCAAAAATCGCATTAAAAATCTACTAATTATTATTTTTAATCATGATCTTTATATTTAAATAATGCTGAAGGTCTATGTCCTCCACCAGTTTGCATTTTATCAGTTTTTTCAACTTTACTAGCAATCATTCTTCTAAAAGCAGGATCTAATAATTTTTTCCCTAAGATAACCTCATACACTTGTTGTAATTCTCCCAAAGTAAAATATTCGGGCATCATATTAAAAACAACATCCGTATATTCTAATTTGTTTTTTAATCTTGAAATACCGCTCACAATTGCTAAAGGATGATCAAAAGCTAATTTATCATTTTCTAATATATTATACTTATAACGATCAGTCGTTTTTTCTTTTAAAGTCTTTCCAATTTTAAATTTAATTTCTTCATTGCCATTATCAAGCGTAACCAAAATAGAATCTTTATCTTCTAATACCATAATATTAAACCAGGATGCATTTGCAGGAATTTGTTCATTAAGAGTATTTTTATCAATTAAAGCCATATATGATGTGGATACTATCCGCATTCTTGGATCTCTTTTAGGATTTCCAAAAGTATATAATTGTTCTAAATATATATCATGTAAATTAGTCTCATTAGCAAGAATTCTTTTGGCAGCATCTTCTATATCCTCATGAATGTCTACAAAACCACCAGGTAAACACCACATATCTTTAAAAGGATAATTATCTCTTTTAACAAGTAAAACACTAAAATGTTTTTTATTTAGTTTACGATAATTATTTTGTATTTCATCAGAAACACTAAAAATCAAAATATCTACTGTCATCGATAACTTTTCAAATACGTTTAAATCATAATCATCTAAAAACTCTTCCTCTGATTTATACTCTTTCATTTTTATCACTCCTAAGTCTTTTTAACAATTTGATTTTAACATTTTTAAAATTTCTTTTCAATATCACTTAAAAACAAATTATTAATTTTAGAAGCATTTTCTTCTAAAAAATAACTCATATTTTCTTTCCATTCCATAAATTTAAGATATTTTATATCCTTAGTTTCCAAGTATTCTTGATATCTATAATTGCTAGTTATAATTTGATATAAAAATAAATATGGCATTAAATGAATATCTTTCTTATTTAAAGGAAATTCTTCTAAATAAGATTTTACATATTTATAAAATAATTCATAATTAAACACATTACCATTCTTACAAGAATCCGTAGAAATAAAATATGATCTAATTAACTCCCAAGAGGCTGGATAAACTCCGGCAAAAGAGAAATCTATTATATAAATATTATTAGATGAATCTTTAAGTAAATTCCTTTTAGAATAATCCCCATGCGTCATTACATATGTTATATCATCAAACATAGTACTTATCTTCTTAAGTTTTGGTAACATTCTTAATCTATGTTTTATAGAGTTAATAATTAATTCATTATTAGTATCTTTAGAAAATTTACTAAAATATTGTAAAAATTTTTCTAATTTCCTACTTTCTTTATCTATATTTAGACTTTTCCAATATACTTCTTTATTAATATCATCGTATCTATTATTTAAAGTCCTATGCATTTTTCCAAGTAATTTAGCAGTTTCTAATAACTCGCTCTCTGATATTTCTATTTCATCACAAGAATAACCATCAATAAATTTTTCCAAAAATATATAATGCTTATTCCAAGTCAAATATATATTTTTATTTTTAGTTTTAATAATACTAGGAACATTAAAACCTTCTTTTTTTAAAGCTAGTAATAATTCATTTTCTTGTTTTATCTTTAAAATATCATTATATTCCGTAAATACCTTAGCAAAGTATTTTTCATCACCATAAAGAATATAGCAATCCGTAAAAGAATGATCAATTTTCTCTATTCTTTTGCTTTTAATTTCATAATATTTAAATAAAATTTGCTTAAAATCATTTTTAGATAAAATTTCATTCTTCACTTCTTTACCTTCTTTAATTTTCTAATATCATCTTTAATTCCCTTATTACCTCATTTATAACTATTTCTTTATTTTTTATACGTGATGTTTCTGGTACTTTAATCATCTTATTAATAAATTTGTCTTGATCTTTATCATAAATACTAATATAAACTAGATTATTTTCTTTAGTTTTATTATAAAGGTCTTCACAATTTAATTTGCCTGTAATTCCTATTCCTAAATTAGAATTAGTAAATTTAGTAATATTTTTACTCATTTCTGAAGCCGTTTTAATACTATAGACTGAAAAATTCCGAATTATATCTGGATTAACACCCATTTTAATTTTAAATTCATTTGAATAAGTTACCGCACCAAATTTAAAAACTTGACTTGCTCCTTCTACATTAGTAATAGCGTTTGCTAAAAATCCTCCTGTACAAGATTCCATTGTACTAATTGTTTTATTTTGCTCTTTTAATAATTTTATTACATCCTCCATTAATAACCATCCTTTTCTTTAATATTATATAACTTTCTTTGTCTTATATAATCCATAACTTCATCATCTAAATCAAAAGTATATCCATTTTCTTTTAAATTTTTTCTAATACTAGTTGAAGATAGGTCTTTAGCATTAATATCTATAATGATTATATTTCTAGTATTTACAGAATTCATAATGTTTTCAACATTATCATTATTTCTTTTAATAACCAATATTTTATAATTATTTAAAATATAATTATAGTTTTTCCAAGTAGTTATTTCTTGCAAATTATCAGTGCCACAGATAAAACAAACTTTAGCATTAGGATATAAGCTTTTAAAATAATCTAAAGTTTGATAGGTATAAGTTAAAATATTTTTTAATTCATAGTCACTTACTAATAAATTTTCATTATTTTGAGTCATTATTCTAAGCATTTCTAATCTTTCTTTTGCATCAATTAAATCTTTTTTACTATATTTATTACCAGTTGGTACATAAATAACTTTTTCTACATACTCCTTTTTAATTAATTCTAAAGCAATTTTCTTATGCATTTTATGAGGAGGATTAAAAGATCCTCCAAATATACCTATCTTCATAATTCACCTCTAACTATTTTTTCTAAATGTTGGTGTAGTAAATTTATGAGCATTTCTTTGATGTAAACTATAAATTCTTTGTCTTACTATTTCACTAGTATTATTTCCCTTATTTTCTAATACATCAGCTATTTCACTATATTTAACTCCTAATTTATCCTCATCAGATAATCCACTTAACCCATCATCTGGTGTTTTATGAACAATATGATAAGGAACTCCAATTACCTCACCAACCGCAATTACTTCATCAACAGTTAAATCTGCTAAAACTTGAATATCAGCAATATTATCGCCACCCTTAGTAAAATAGCCAACATATATTTCACATTTATTACTAGTACCCGCTACTAGATAAACGCCTTTATTTTTCTTACTTAAATATGCTGCATGATAATATAAGGTAGCAGTTCTGAGTCTTGGTTTAATATTAATATTCGAATCTATTAAATCATCTATATTAGGATTATTTAAAGCTATTATTTGTTTCACATAATTATCATACATATTAGTTAAATCAAATTCTTTTAACTCAAATCCAAAATGATTAGCTAGTTCTATAGCATTATTTTTATCTTCATCTTTTGAGTGACATGGCATCCAAATACCTGTCACATTTTCCTTACCTAAAGCTTTAGTAAAAAGTCCCGCAACTACAGCAGAATCTTTACCGCCACTAATTCCAATTACAACCCCTTTCAAATGATTTTCTTTATAATAATTTTTAATAAATGTAATTATTTCATTAGATGTTTTCTTGGCATCAAACATAATTAATTTCTCTCTTTCCTTATCTTCTTATTAATTTTTTACCTTTTTCAAGTGCATAAGCTGAATTTAATCCTTTAATATAATTATTATCTAGTAAAAAGTTTAATTCATCATAACTGACTAAAACATATTTTATAAATTCCCCTTCATCTAAATTTTGCTCTTTAACTTTGTGACACTTTGTAGCTAAAAAGTAATGATTATAGGCTCCCGAACAACCTTGATCTTGATAAAAGCTACCTAAAGAAGTAAAATTTTCTGAAGTATATCCTGTTTCTTCTAATAATTCTCTTTTCGCAGCTTCAATTGGCTCTTCTCCTAATTCAATATATCCTGCTGATAATCCGACATCCACAGTTTCTTTAGTAAAAACCCTTGGCTCAATAGTTAAAATAAATTCATTATTATTAGTAACTGCTAATATTATTACTGCACTGCCATCAATTCCACCTTTTAATAACTTTTCTCTTATAATATCTTCCCCATTATTTAAGTGACATCTATATTTTTCAACACTTAAGAATGTTCCATTATTATCAAGTAATTCAGATTTATTAGTTTTTAATGCGTTTAAGTAACCATCGATTTGTTTTAGCTTTTCTTCTTGCATTACCTTACCAACTTTCTAGTTTTCATAATTAAACCATTTTTAAAATTAACATAATCTATTGTGCCATCAACATAATATTCATGAGGCATTTTTGTTCTTTTAACTTCTGGATATAGTTTACTCATTTCTTCATTACAATAATCTCTTTTCTCTAAAATTTCAGGATCATCATAAACAAGTTCGCCATTAATAAAAATTGGTTTTTGAAGTTCAACTAATTCAAAATTATTGATAGTTTTCATTTTTAAATAATCTGCAGCACTGACAATAGTTAATTCATCTTTATTTAAAATTTCATCTCTTCTTGCCATTACATCTGCAACAGCATAACCAGTTGTTTTATCATAAACTCTATATAACTTTTTATAATCTGGATTAACAATTTTGATAGTATCATTACTTAATTTTATCTTAGGAATCCAAATTCCATTTTCATTTAAAGCAACTTCTTTATAAACACAACCCATTTTACCTTGTGGTTTCGAAATATTATCGCCAACTCCTAAAGTATCAAATTTGGCACCTTGCATTATAAGTGACTCTATAGTTTCGGCAGTAAGGCTATTACTTAAACAAATTTTAGCTTGAGGAAAACCTGCATTATCAAGTATTTTTCTAGCTTCTTTGCTTAAATAAACTAAATCGCCTGAATCAATTCTAATCCCAATGTTATTAGTATTCATGCCATGTTCTTGCATATATTTAAAAGTTTTAATCGCATTAGGGATCCCACTTCTCAATGTATCATATGTGTCAACAAGCAAAATACAATTATCAGGATAAATTTTAGCATAGTTTATAAAGGCTTCATATTCACTAGGAAAAGATTCAATCCAACTATGAGCTTGCGTTCCTATTGCCTTCATATTTAACATATCAGCAGCCATAATATTACTTGTCCCAGCACATCCAGCCATTATTGCATAAATGGAAGAATCAATGGCAGCCTCATCACCATCTGCTCTTCTAGCACCCATATCAAGAACAGAAACACCTTTAGGAGTAGAC
>CANQZQ010000074.1 GCA_947628375.1 uncultured Bacilli bacterium | reverse complement strand
AGGTATAAGTGTTACCCCTATCCAACAAATAACAGCGGTGTCAGCGGTTATTAATGGAGGACTTTTATATACTCCATATGTTGTAGCAAGTGTCACTGATGATATTAGCAAAGCCATTGTTTTTGAAAATAAGCCAAAGTTAAAAAGAAAAGTTATATCACCTGAAACATCAACTACCGCGAGATTTGCTTTAGAAAGTGTTGTTTCCAATGGTACTGGGAAAAATGCTTATATTGAAAATTATCGTGTTGGTGGTAAAACCGGAACAGCCCAAAAAGTTAAAGATGGAAAATATATGGTGGGAAATTACACTTTATCATTTATTGGCTTTTTACCCGCTAATGACCCTGAAGTTATAGTTTACGTTGCTATTGATAATCCTAAAGGGGTCACCCAATATGGTGGAACCGTTTCGGCTCCTATAGCAAGAAGTATTTTACTTTCAGCCATTGAAACCCTTGATATTAAAGAACAAAGTGGTGGCATGTTAAAAGAATATAGTTATTTAGATGTTAAATATTTAGTTGTTCCCGATGTAGTTGGCATGAGTAAAAGTGATGCCACTAAAGCTTTAAAAGATTTTAAAGTAAAATATAGTGGCAGTGGTGATAAGGTTGTATATATGTCCCCTTCAGCCAATACTTTTCAAAGTGTCGAAACTACTATTACTCTTCTTTTAAATTAATGTCAATTTATGTAAAAAAACATTTTATAACTAAATGAATAAGAAGCAATGTTGTATAATTAAAAAGAGGTGGAATTCATGTTAATTCTTGCAAAAGCAGCAATGGCCATGATGTTAGGCTTTACTCTAGCAATCTCATGTGGCTTAATATTTATTCCTATATTAAAAAAATTTCATATAGGCCAAAGTGTTAGTCGAGATATCAATGTTCGACATTTAAAAAAAGAAGGTACCCCAACCATGGGAGGAATTATTTTTATAGTTCCGGTAATTATTTCTTTAATTTTACTTTATATTAATAAAAGCATTGATATAAGTTTTAATATTATGATTTTAGTCTTTGTCTTTTTAGCTTATGCTCTTTTAGGGGGCATAGATGATTTTATTAAAGTAAAATATAAAGATAATGCTGGTCTTTCTTTAGTTACTAAATTTTTATTTCAAGTTATTATTGCTTTAGTCTTTTTTTACTTTTTTATGCGTAGTGGAGGATCATCTACTATTGAGTTTACAGCTTTAAATTTAGTTATTCCTTTAGGTTGGACTTTTGGCTTATTTATTTTATTTTTACTTGTTGGTACTACAAATGCTGTTAATATCACTGATGGCTTAGATGGCCTTTGTGCTGGCTTATCCGCTATTGCATTTTTAGCTTATGGCATTATTTCTTGGAATTGTGGTTGGCTTGAAGGATACCAAGAAATAGCTATATTTTGTTTTTTAATCGTTGGAGCTCTCCTTGGTTTCTTAGTCTATAATAGTCACCCTGCTAAAGTTTTTATGGGTGATTTAGGAAGTCTTTCTCTAGGTGGTGCTTTAGCTACTATTGCTATTTTAACAAGACACGAATTATCACTTGCTATTATTGGTGGCGTCTTTGTTATTGAGACTTTAAGTAGTTTTATTCAAATAATTGGAATTAGATACTTTCATAAAAAAATCTTTTTAAAAGCTCCACTTCACCATCATTTTGAAGAATTAAAATGGCATGAAAATGACATTGTCAAATTATTTTATGTTGTGGGTTTACTTTTAGCTATGGCTGCAATTACTTACGGTGTTTGGTTATAAAAAATAAATTTAAGGGGGTTTAATGAAAAGGGGAATAGATAAGATTTTGCTTATAGCGACAATTATTATCGCTATCTTTGGCCTTATAATGATCTATTCGGCTAGTTTTGTCTGGGCTGAATATAAATTTAATGATCCCTATAAGTTTGTCAAAATGCAAGCAATCTTTTTTTTAGTCGGTCTTATTATTTTATATATTTTATCTAAATTAGATTATCACATCTATTTTAAATACGCTAATATCATTTTACTTATTTGTGCTATTCTTTTAATATTAGTTTTAATACCAGGAATAGGCAGTATTAGAAATGGTTCAAGAAGTTGGTTTGGCATTGGATCATTAGGCATTCAGCCATCAGAATTTGCTAAAATTGGTTTAATTATTTACGTTTCTAAATATTTAACTAATAATAAAAAAAATATGAAAAGTATTGTTAAAGGTGTCTTTCCTATTTTAGGAGTTATCGGTTTTTTCTTTGCTATCATTATGTTAGAACCTGACTTTGGAACAGCGATGGTTATAGTCCTTACTTTAGTAGTTTTAATTTTTACAAGTGGTGTTAATATTTCATTCTTTGTGAAAATTGGCCTGTTTGGCCTTGTTGGTATAGTCGGCCTTATTATTGCAGCCCCTTATCGAATGAAAAGAATAGTTAGTTTTTTAAATCCTTGGAGTGACCCTTTAGGAAGTGGTTATCAAATACTTCAAAGTTTATATGCTATTGGCCCTGGTGGACTTTTAGGGCAAGGATTCTTAAAGTCCCGTCAAAAATATTTTTATTTACCAGAACCCCAAACTGATTTTATTTTTTCTATTATCAGTGAAGAACTAGGCTTTTTAGGAGTTTTAATTGTCAGTTCTCTTTTCTTAGTTATTTTCTATAGAGGGATGATTATATCTTTAAAAAGTAAAGATATGTTTGGTAAATTTCTAGCTTTTGGCTTGTCTTTTGGTTTAATTATTCAAGCTACTTTAAATTTAATGGTTGTTGTTGGCCTTATACCTGTAACGGGTGTAACTCTTCCCTTTTTATCTTATGGAGGTTCATCTTTACTTGTCAGCATGGCCTCAATTGGAATATTATTAAATATCAGTAAAAACAGCTAAATAAACTTTTAAATATCACTTCTTTATTGTATAATATCTAAAAAGAAATGAAAATATTTATGAAAAGAATAGCTATAAGGTTCCCATTTAGAGAGTTTTTTAGAAGAAAGGGAAAGAAGACATATATCAGATGCAGAATTCAAAAGACATGCTAATTATATAAAAGCATCAATATTAAAAAGAATTCACAAAAAATAACTATATTTTTCAATAGTTATTTTTTTAATACTACTTTTAAAGTCATATCTTTAGTTATTAAAGTATCTTTACTAATACTTTGACTAGTAACATATCCACTACCTTCTACTTCTAAATTTATTTTAAGAAGATTAGCATAAGTCATTATCTCATTTAAAGTCCAACCTGTTACATCTTCCATTTTGTAATCTGAACTATTACTGACAATAAATACTTTACTATTTTCAAGGACCTTCATATCTTTTAAGGGATATTGATTAATGATATATTTACCACTTCCTAAAGTATAAACTTTTAATTTTTTCTTTTTTAAATCATCAACAGTTGAAGTAACCTCACTACTAATATAGTTACCAAGATTAATAGTTAAATCAGATATATTTTCATTTTCATTTTCAAGGCCCATATAACTTGCAATATTATCAACAGCTTTAATAACTTCTTTAGCTATAGTTCCTGAATTAGTATGAGCTTTTTCCGCAGCAACATAAATTATATATTGAGGATCTTCTTGAGGAAACATACCAGCAAAACTTTGAATAGTATCATAATGACCAGTTAAATAACCGGTTGGTGAACCAATTTGAGCAGTTCCTGTTTTACCAATAAGAGTTGTTTTTTTAGCTTTCCAAATACCGCCAGAAGAACCATAATAAACAACATTATACATTAAGTTTTTCATATAATCAGTTGTTTCTTTAGAATAAACTTTATTTAATTCTTTTCTTCCCCCTTGATAGACTATATCCCCATTACCATCTACTATTTTATCAACTATATATGGTTTTAAAACTGTTCCATCATTAGAAAATACAGTCATAGCTTGTAATATTTGAATTGGTGTTACCATAATTCCTTGACCAAAGCCTGCAGTTGCAAGTTCCAAATCACCATGAAAATCAATAACACCATCAGCTTCTTCATCACTACCATCAGCATTAAATAATTCAATGCCCGTTTGATAACCAAAGCCTAAATTATTATAATAACGAGTTAAAAGGTCAACTCCTAGTCTATCTGCCAAAATCGATGTAGCTACATTAGAAGAATTAGCAAAACCTTCATCAAAAGTTATATAACCATTTTCACCCCAACCAACACCATTATTATGATCTCTAATGGTAGCACCCCCAACTTTAATAGTTCCTGATTTATATAACTCATCGCCTTTATATAATCCTTCTTCAATAGAAGCCGCAAAAGAAAATGATTTCATAACACTACCAGGTTCATAAGGATAACTTACTAAAGGATTAACATAATTTTTTAAAGTATTTAAATCATTTGGGTTAAAATCAGGATATGTACTACTTGCTACAATAGCGCCAGTTTTAGCATCCATTACTGTAAAAATCATCCAATCCATTTGAACATTTTTTGATAAAGTATCAGTTACATTTTCCGCAAACATTTGAATTTTACTATCTAAAGTTAAATATATTTCATCTCCAGAGACAGCTTCTTCACTCATTACTTCAGCTGTCGGAAGACGATAACCATGGGCATCAGCTTCATATGTAAGTTTACCATTTTTTCCTTTTAATATATCATTATAAGCTGCTTCTATTCCCAGTTCCCCAACAATATCACCATCTTCATTTTTTTTAGCATATCCTAAAATATATGAAGCAAAAGAACCCATACTATAACTTCTTTTTTGACTAGCAATAAAATCAATACCTGGCATGTTTAACGCTTCAATCTCATTTTTCTTTGATTCTGATATTTCTTTGGCTCCATTAAATTCCACTTGATATGCTTTTTTATTTAATTGATCCATAGCTTTATCATAATCAACTCCTAAAACCTCATTTAACATTTTAGCAGTTGCTTCTTTATCTATAACATGTTGTGGATCATCGGGATCAGTTGTTCTTGATGGCTCTAAATAAGCAATTAAAGTATATGAATTAACCATTGTTGCTAAAGCTTTGCCATCTTTATCATAAATATTTCCTCTTTTAGCATAAATAACTTCTTCTTTAGTATTTCTATTAGAAACAAATTCATGCAAATTAATACCATCAATGTTAGCACTTAAAGCAATATATGAAAGTCTAATAATTATAGCACAAAAAAGAAAAGCCACAATAAAAATAAGTATTTTTGGTATTTTTACTGTAACTTTTTTCATTTAATCCTCCTAATTTTCTTCGCTATATGTAACTTTCACAATATTATCACTACGATAAGAAAGTCCATATTCTTCTGCAATCTTTTGGATATTTTCCATACTCACAAGTTCATCTTTTTGCATTTCTAAGCCTTCATTAATATCTTCTTGCTTAGCAATTTTTTCTTCTAATTTTTCAGTTTCAACGTTAGTCTTTGATAATAATGCTTTCGTAAAAATATTACTAACAGGTATAGCAATAAGTAATAAAAGAGTCAAAACATACATAAATTTTTCTCCTTTTAAAAATTTTAATTTTGGTTGTTTCTTACTCATATTTATATCCTTTCTATAACTCTAAGTTTAGCACTATGACTGCGACTATTTTCTTCTAATTCTCTATTACTAGCTAAAATAGGTTTTTTATTAATTAACTTAATTTTAGCTTTATATTCATCTGGTATTATAGGTAATCCCTTCACTAATTCATCAACTTCACTATATTTTTTAAAAATATTTTTTACAATACGATCTTCTAATGAATGAAAGGTTATTACACAAATTCTTCCTCCCACATTTAACATTTCTATTGCTTCAGGAAGAGCTTTTTTTAAAACATTTAATTCATCATTAACAAGTATTCTTAAAGCTTGAAAAATTTTTCTTTCAGGATGATTCTTATAAAAATAATTAGCTCCAACAGCGGACTTTATAATTTCAACTAATTCTAAAGTCGTATTTATATTCTTTTCTTTTCTTTTATTTACTATTTCTCTACTTATTACTTTAGATAACTTCTCTTCACCATACATAAAGAAATATTTACTTAATTCTTCTTCACTATAGTTATTAACAATATCTTTAGCATTAAGACTACTATCTAAATCCATTCGCATATCTAAAGGAGCATCACTCATAAAAGAAAAGCCTCTTTTTTCATCATCAATTTGGGGTGATGAAAATCCTAAATCAAATATTATACCATCAACTTTTTCAATACCAATTTCTTTTAATTTTGCTTGCATATCTTTAAAATTAATAGGTAATATTTGAAAGTTTTTGCTTATTTTTTCTAATACTTCATAAGAATATTTTCTTGCTTCTTCATCTTGATCTATGCCTATAAGTAAACCATCTTTATTTAATCTTTTTAAGACCTCTTTACTCATTCCAGCATATCCTAAAGTTGCATCGACATAAATTCCATTACTTTTAATATTTAAGTTTTCTATTACTTCATTAAGCATAACACTATAATGTTTCATTAGATACCTCAAATAAATTTTCCGCAATTTCTTCTAATTTAGATGCATTTTCGTTCATATAATTGTTGTATATTTCCTCGTTCCATATTTCAATGCGGTCATTTACGCCAATCACGACACATTCTTTTTCGAGATTGGCGTAGCTAACCAGCGGGGAGGTAATATTGATTCGACCCATTTTGTCGAATTCGCATACAGAGGCTCCTGCAAAAAATGATC
>CANQZQ010000073.1 GCA_947628375.1 uncultured Bacilli bacterium | reverse complement strand
GTGTTAAAAGATTTCACAAATAGTACAGAAGAAGCAAACGATATTTATAAATATAATATTGGTGCTATTGCTGTTAACTATTCTGCAAATAATTTAACATTAACTGAAAGTTCTCCTTTATTACCTTATTATAATAAAGATATGTCAGATTCTAGTAAAAAAGAATGGATTGCTCTATTAATAAGAACTAATAAAGAATTAACTGATAAAACTGAAATTAAAATTGGTGGCGGTGCTGCTTTAACTAAAGTTCAAATGCTTGATGGTAAAGATTATGGTGCTGCTAAAAATGAATTTATGGTTTGGGTAAATAGAGATTCATATAATTCAACTAAAACTATTACTATAAAAGATGGTGATAAAAACTCAACTCAAACAATCAATGTAAATTATAAAAAAGCATCATTTGTAGAATCTGCTGAAATTGATAGCGAAGACCATACAATTAAAATGGTTACTGAAAATGCTAATTATAAAATTGTTAAAACTGGTGAAAAATATATTTTAATTGTATATTCTGAAAAAGCTGTTGATAATAATGAAGCATATTTTACATTAGATGGTTATAACAAGAAAATTAAATCTAGTAAAATAATTGATTTAATTACTGTTAAAGACAATTCAGTTGCTAAACATGTTACTGATGTTGAAAAATATGATTATTTAACTGTTTCTGCACCTGTTAAAGATGAAAAAGCTGAAAATACTTATGTTGTTACTGTAACATCATCTAAACATATTGCTAATCTTAATGATGCAGCTATTCAACTTGAAGTGAATTTTGGAGCAAAATTAACAACTAGTGGAACTGATGTTGCTACTGTTTCTGGTAAAAATAATGTTTTCATTCATCAACTAAAAGATACTGATGCTACTAATGGTTATGAATTTACAAATGCTGATTCAAATGCAACTAGTGATAAAGTAAAAATTAAATTTGTTTACAAAGAAAATGTTGAAAAATTAGAATTAAAAGACATTTATCTACCAAATAAAAATGTTGATATTGTAGATTCTAATGTTGGTTCTAGCGACAGAAATGAAGTAACACAAACAATTAGAAATAATGTAAAAAATTTAAATAGTACAATAACTAATAAACTTGATGAAGATTCAAAAGAATATAATGTTGAATTAAGAGCAACATCTGCTTTAGAAACTGTTAATGGTAGTGCTACAGGTTATACAGATAAAAGACCATATGCTGTTATTCTTGATTTTGGTGTTGATCGTACTAATTTAAAATTAGAAGCAACTAGTTCAAATGTTGTTGTAATCGGCATTGGCTGTGATGGCGATGACAAATCTGCTTGTACTGAAAGTCTAAGCGATTATGGTGTTAAGAGTTCTACTGCATTCGTTGCTATTTTAAGAGATGAAACAGAATATACTCTTGGAGATACTTCTGATAAAGCTGTAATTAAAGTAACTAATAATATTACTAATGTAACTACTACTGTAAACGTACATGTTGTTGATATTAAAGAACTTACTATAACTGGAGATATTACATCTAATAATGTAACTCCATTAGATGATAGAGTAACATTTAAATCTGCTTCAGCTGCAAGTGATCGCAAGTTTGCTGTACCAGAAGATGTTGAAACATTCAGAGCAACTGTAAATGGTACAGAACAAACATTTAACTGTGCTAGTAGCGCTTGTACTCATGGAGAAAGTTTAAATATTAATAATGCTTATGTTGCTAAAGACGAAACTACTACTAATAATGAAAAATATAATCAAGCATCTATTAAAGTTACGTCTTATACTAAAGATTCTATTACTTTAGATGTTAGTAGAGATTTAGATCAAACTTCTAGTAATAATAAACTACAATTATTAGTTGATTTTGGAAAAGATATTAGTGATGTAGAATTTGATGGTTCAAATGTTGTTCAAGTATCTGCTGCTACTAAGGTTCCAGAAGGTGTTGACAGTACTACAGAAAAATTAAAAAATTATGCTTTATTAAATGTAAATTACACTAATGGAGAAACAGAAACTAAAACTGTTACTGTTACTGATGCAGATAGTATAAAACATACAATTACTATTACTATAAATAGAGTTGCTAATGCTACTGATTTAAAAGCTGTTAGTGCTCGTAAAGTTGCTACAGATATGGGTAATGAAAGTATCAAAACATATGTTGGTTTAGATGAAAACTTAGCTGCAATTCAAAAAGTTGAAGTTGTTAATGGAATTATTAGAATCCATGTTGATAAAGGTATTGATAAAACTGGTGATGAAACTAATGGATTTAATGCAATTGCTAATATAAATAGTTTAGATACTAAATTAACTAATTCTAAAAAATACATTGCAGTAATTGCTGATTTAAATAGTATAACAGATGAAGGAAAAATAAGTTTTGCATCTTATGCTAGTGATTTTGATGTTAAAGAAAATGAAACATTAATTTGGATTGAATTACCTGAAGATCGTGCTTCTTACGTTGCTCCTAGAGATGCTTGGAGTGAAGAAGATAATGTATATTGTTTTGAATTAAAATTCGGTAATGGAAACTCAGAAAATGAATACAATGAAGAAACTATAAAAGTAGAAGTTATTGACGAATCTAAAGATATTACTTTATCAAGTGTTGATAAAATTTCTGCTAATGATGTTCCTGCTGATATAAAGAACGAACAAGATATTACTGCATTCAAATTTAACCAAGAAAATTTTGTAAGTAGTTATAATGCTTCAAATAAAACATTAACTATTAATTTAGCTAAAGAAAATGTTGTTGCATTTAGTTACCAAGTTTCTGCTGCTGAGAAAGTTGTAGCGACAGGAAAACTTATAGGATTTAAAGTTGATTTTGGTACTAAGGTAACATTACCAACAGTTCATAGTGGTATTGTTTTACAAGAATCAACTGGTACTTCTTATATTCTATGGGTTAATGTAGGTAATGAAACTATGGGTACTACTGGAAACAAATATACATTTACATCTGCATATGACAAATCAAAGACTTTTGATTTAAATATTAAATTTAACAATACAGTTAAAGAAAACTAGTGATTGGTTAATTAATTAAGACCGGATTATACCGGTTTTAATTTGCCTTAATTTCTCATAAATGACTTGTTTAATTATACAATTTATATTAAAATAATACTTATGAGGAGGTTATAATTTGAAAAAGACACTAATACTCATAGGAGCATTAATGTTATTAACTGGTTGTGGTAATAAAGAAGTTAAGAAAGAAACAATGTCTTGTTTTTTTCAAAATACTAATGAAGGTTATGAATTTACCACTAATGTAGATATTAAAATTGAAGATGACATTGTTAAAGATGCAACTGCAACTATGAATTTTACAGATGCTTCACTTGCAAAAACAATGTGTGATATCTTTAAACAAGCAAGCGATGCTAATAACGGAGACTTAGTTTGTGGTGAAACATTTATTGTAGTAAATAATTATCATAAATCAGTTAATGCAAAAGAAATGACTAAAAAAGATTTTAAAAAATATTTAGAAGATCAACAATTTATTTGTGAATAAAGAACGAGAATTTTCTCGTTCTTTTTCTATACCTAAATTTTAGCATCAAAAAACCGATTATTTTCATAACCGGTTTTTAAATTATTAATTATTTAGCTTTTGCGTTATCAATTGTAAGTGAATATTTAGCTTCAGTATCATTTACAGATACGAAATCAATTGTATCACTTGCATAATTTGCATCGCCAGCAAGCCATAAAACGAATTCTGTAGTGCCTTCAATCTTTTCAATGTAAGCATTAGTTTCAGTATCTTTGAATTTAACTTCAGTTCCAAAATCTAAATTAACAGCAATCCATTTTTTAGCAACACCAGCAGTTGTAACTTTAGCTGAGTAACTTAATAATTTAGCATCTTTGATAGCACTAATAGTTAATTTTTTAGCATTACTATCAAATGTAGTTTTGAAATTACTTTGATTGAATTCATAACCTGCAATATTAGTTGCATCTGTTACAATTTCAGGAACAACTGTAGAATCAGATAATTCTAATTTTTTAACAGATAATGGTTTAGAATCATCTATAACTTCAAATTTAACTGTTGCTTTATTGTAATCATTGTTAGTGTCTTTTGTTTCAAAGTCTTGTGTATAACAATGAACGTTATCAGCATCATTCCATTTTTGTACTCCAGATAATTCTCCAGTTCCTAAATCTATCCATACTAGAGTTTGTTTTCCAGTAGCACCAAAATCAGCTGCATCTTCATAGTTGTTTTCAGTATTGTTATTTAAATCAACCAATACAGCAATCCATTTACCAGCAGTTTTAGTTAATTTATATGAACCATCTGCAGCGATAGTTACTGATTTAAATCCATCAAATGCTTTATTTAAATGAATTTTAACAATTCCATTAACAACTTCTACTGATTCAATACCATTTAAATTATACATTAAATATTCATAAACAGTAGATTTTTCAGTTTTATCTTTAGCTTCAATAGCACCTAAAGTATTATTTCCAGATTGAGTATTAACTTTTGCAGCACTATTAGCTTTAATATCAGTACTATTAGCAACTCTATTTATAGTAATTGTAATAGTATGTTTAAGTCCAGCTTGCGTAGTAACAGTTACTGTTTGAGTTTCTGTTTCTTTATTAGTATATTTTAAACTTATTAAAGCATAGCCCTTTAATTTATCAGCAGTACTATCTACACCTTCTGGAACATTAGTACCATCTGTTACTTTAACAACATTTGTATCAAATTTTACTTCACTTGAAATATCTCTTCCAAAGTCAACTAATAATTGTAATTTATTAGTTGTATTATCAGTAGTTTGATCTAAATCTCTACTAATATCTAATACAATAGAATCTTTAGTATAAGATGTAACTTTAATAGATTCTTGGTTATATTTTCCAGGATTTGCTGAAGTAGCATCTTTAGCAACATATGCATTATTAATATTTAAGCTTGTACCATGAGTACATTTTGAACCATCAGTACAATTGAATGTTTGTTCTGTACCATCTACTGTCGCTCTAAATGATTGAATGTCTTCAGGTACAATAAATTTACTATTCTCAGGAGCAGATTCAGCTTTAAATGTTACTCTATTATCTAGAGAAACAACATTATTAGAAGTAAGTTGAGAATCAATAGTATGACCTTTAACTTCAACTACATTAGCTTTTACTGTAGTAACTACTTTAGTAATTTTATTAGTTATAGTGAATGTAATAACATCTGTAGCAGCACTTCCTGTTGCACGAGAACTATAAGCATTTTTATCACTAAGTAAAATAACAAATGCAGTATCAGATTTAGCACCATAACCAGCTAAATTACTAGTACATTTATCTAAAGCATCATCAGCACAATCAATTCCGATAGCTTTAGCTCCATCACTAGAACCAATTTGTAAATCTTTACGAGCTACACCAAAATCAACAATCAAAGCATAAGGTTTTTTACCATTATAAGTTGTATTTGTTTGTAAATTAGCGATAGCATTTAGCTCGTCATTAGCTCTTAATTCAACATTATAAGCTTTTGTAGTTTCATCAAGTTTATTAGTTATATTACTATTTAATTTAGCAATATTATTTCTTGTTGCTTGTGTAACTTGATTTTGTTCGTCAACTTGAGCGTTTAAAGCATCATCAACAATATCTACATTACTATTTGGTAGATAAACATCTTTTAATTCTAATTTTTCTAATTCTTCTTTGTAAACAAATTTAATTGTTACTTTATCAGTTCCTACAGATGAATTAATAAATTCATAACCAGTAGTAGCATCAGTAGTTTTTAGTTGATGAGTGTAAACATTATTTTTACCAGAAACAGTAGCAACATCAGTTGAACTAGTTGATAATGCAGCTCCAAAATTGACTTCAAGTTTAATTGCTTCAGCATCAAGAGCTGCAATATGTTTAGATGAAGTCACAGTAACAACATAAGTATTTTCAGCTTTTTCATCTTTAACAGGAGCTGAAACAGTTAAATAATCATATTTTTCAGCATCAGTAACATGTTTAGCAATTGAATTATCTTTAACAGTAATTAAATCTTTAACACTTGTTGCATCAATACGTTTATTATTACCATTATAAGTAAAGTCGATAGATGTTGAAGCAACATTATCGCCAGTTGCATAAACAACTAATTTATAATTTTCTCCAATTGGAACAATTTTATAACCAAATGTTACATCATCTTCTTTTGAAGTAATAACAACTTTATCATCAGCTTTTACATTATTGCCTTCAACTTTATCAGCAACAAATCCTTTACAAGGTTTATAAGCTACTGAAATTGTTTGAGTTGTTGTACCATTATTAAATGTAATAGTATCATTCTTAGTTGTAACAAAAGTATCATCTTTTATCCAAACAATGAATTCGTTAGATGCACCACCATGAAGTGCAGCGCCACTTATATTAACTTTAAGACCATTATTAGCTAGAGTAATTTTTCCAGCACCTGTCCCAATAGTAATTGTATAAGTATCTCCTAATGGTTTGTTTGTTCTAATTAATAAACCAACTAGTTTTCCTTCTTTTTTAGCTAAGTCATTATAATAACTTAGTAAAGGAGTAGTTTCAGTAAGTTTTAAAGTATTAGCTGAGTAAGAAACATTCATAGCTTCAGTATTGTAAGCATGAATATCATCAGCATCAGCAGTACCACCTAAAGGAACTACTTT
>CANQZQ010000072.1 GCA_947628375.1 uncultured Bacilli bacterium | reverse complement strand
GCTATTATTGGTTATACTATACTTGCTTCTTTAATAGTAGGATGTATTATTATTTATGTTGTTAAAAGAAATAATAAGGAAAAATAAGTATTAAAAAGACTAATTCATAATAGTCTTTTTTTAATTTTTTAAGAAGTGACAGTTGACACCGCCAACGTTACGGTATATAATTTAATTAGGTTGATGAAAGGAGCTATTTTAAGGAGGCAACAATGTTAAGTACTTTAGATATAGATGCAATTAATACATTTTTAAAAATATGTAAAAAAGAGATTAAAAATAAAAATTGTCACTTTGTAGGGTATAGAGCAATAAACATTAATGGTAAAAAAATATCTGCTAAACAAGCATTAATTGATATTGGAATTATGAAATATCAAGATATATGGAAATACATATTAGAACTAGAGGCAGATGATTGCATAAAAGTTGACCGTGATCGTGATTATAGTAGAGATATGAATTCTGAAGTATATATATTTCGAAAAATGATTAATAGTAAAATAGTGTATATTAAATTGACTATAAATGATAGAGGTTTAATATGTATATCTTTTCACGAAAGTTATTAGAAGGTGGTTATTATGGAAAAGAAATTTTATTGTTTTAATTGTAACAAAGATGTAGAACCTATATGTAAATTACAAACCAATAGTTATACAGTTCATAAACAAAAAGTTAAAGTTAAAGAAAATGTTTTTACTTGTCCATTTTGTAATAATGAATTATTGGATGAAAACTTGAATAATTCTTTATATGAAATTTATAATGCATATTTACAATTATATGATTTGTCATTTTCTAAATTAAAAGAGATAAGAGAATCCTATAATTTATCCCAAGAATTATTTGCTAAATCTCTTGGATGGAGTAAAAGAACTATTGTGAGATATGAAAATGCAGATTCTTTACCTCAAAATCAATATTTACAAATTTATAAAAAAATAAAAAATAATAAAAATGAGTTTGTTAATATTCTAAAATCTAATCGTAAATCATTAGGAGATGAATTATATTTTAAAATATTTAATCTAGTAAATGCAGAATTAGATTTAAAAACAATAAATGTATTTTTATATGTTTTAAAAAATAACTTTTTAACTAAAACACAAATAATGAAAAATTTATTTTCGATAGATTTTCTGTCATATAAAAAATACTTTAAACCTATTACTTGTTTTAAATATGCCCACGGTACTTATGGACCAATCTTTGATAATAAAGATGCCATTTTAAATCTATTAGTAAAGCAAAATTATTTAGAAATGGTAAATGATGAAGAAGATAATATATTATTTAAACCAACTAATGAACCTGACTTGTTTTTATTTAATAAACAAGAAATTGAAATTATGGATAATGTTCTCTCTAAATTAAAAGGTAAAAGTTCAAAAAAATTAACTGATTGGTCTCATAAATTTAAAGGTTGGATTGAAACAAATGATGGAGAATTAATAAATTATTCATATTCTAAAGATTTTGATCTTCAAAAAAATTGGTAAATATTAAATTTGATAATTTATATATTAAAATGGACACCATCCATGCTTGACTGGACGCTGTCCATTTTTTGTGCAAAAAAATATATCGTCCGCCCATAACCGGACGCTTTCCACCCATAACCGGACGCCGTCCACCTTTTACAAAAAATGGACAAAAAAATAGCAAAAATTGGTCTTGCTATAGTTGATATTTTTATAATATAATTATATGAGACGTGAGTTAGAAGGGAAGTAGAGTATGGAATTTTTAAGAAAATATCGAAATGTGATTTTAAGCATTTTAGGAATATTCATTTTAGCGTTAACTGCATTATTTATTTTTAAGGGATTGGGAAGTAAAGAATTTAAAATAACTTTTGAAACAGATAATGGAACTGGTGCAAATAGTTTAATTATTGAAAAGAATAAAACTATTAAAAAACCAGAGGATCCAACAAAAGAAGGTTACGAATTTGCAGGATGGTATTTAGATGGTAAATTATTTGATTTTAATACCAAAGTTACAAAAGATATAACTTTAGAAGCTAAGTGGACTCCAAAAGAAGAAGAAACCTCTTTAACATTAGAATCTACAAAGATAACACTTACTGTTGGTGAAAGCGATAAAATAGTAGTTAAAACTACAGGAGATATAAGAGAAGCTAAATTAAAATGGACTAGTAGTGATGAGAATATTGTAAGTGTAGATGACAATGGAAATTTAAAAGCATTAAAAGAAGGAAATGCAGCAATAACAGTTACAACAGAAGATGGAAAATATAGTGCTGAGTGTACAATTAATGTTGTTGAAAAAGAACAAGATAAAGTTTTAGTAGAAAAAATAACAATAACCGGAGATACAACCGTAGAAGCAGGAAAAACAATAACATTAAAAGTTACAATAGAACCAAGTAATGCAACAAATAAGAAAGTAACTTGGACAAGTAGTAATAAAAAGATTGCTACAATTGATGGAAATGGAAAAGTTAAAGGTATAAAAGAAGGAGAAGTAACAATAATAGTTAAATCAAGTGATGGAGCTGCTGAAGCAAAATATATAGTTACTGTTACAAAGAAAGTCGAACAAACTGGTTCACAAGTAAATCCGGGAACAACCACTGAACCTGAAAAACCTCAAGAACAACAACCGAGTGAACAACAACCAAGCGAACAACAACCAAGCGAACAAAAACCAAGTGAACAACAGCCTGGTGAAACTAATCCAGGTCAAGATCAACCTAGTAAACCTGAGGAACAACAACCTCAAGAACCTAAGGAAGATTTATATGTTCTTTATTTAAAACCAAAACCTCAAACTGGTAGTGGTAAGATAGAACAATATACATACAGAATAACAAAGAATGGTACAACATTGAATGATTATAGTGGATTTATTTATAACGGACATACTACAAGAAAGAATGCTGGATCAGTTCAAGCAAAATATGTAGAAGGTGCAACAAGTAAAACAGCTGAATTGTATTTAACAGATGATTCTTCACCTATTAAAATGACAGTTGTTATAGAAGAATTATGAAAGGAATTGGAAAAATGAAAAAGTATTCAAAATATCTATTATTATTTATAATAACATTTATAATAGCGATATTACCAGTTTCAGCAAGAGAAATGACAATTCAAGAATTAGGGGAATATATTGCAGAAAAAAATGAAGATGCTAGTTTTTTCTATTTAATTGGTGAATATGCTTATACTTCAGAATATATATTAGATACCCAAGATATGATGCTTGCAGCTAGAAGTATAAAAGTAGCTGATGGTGGTGATAAAAAAAGTGATCCCATCTATGGAAAAATGACAATCTTTGTTGTTGAAAGAACATATAAAGGAATGACTCCAACTGGTTGGGAAGTTTCTAGTAACTATGTTGGAAATGATACTATTACAATGAATAGTAAATTTGATATTATGTATGTAGATTATGAAAAAGTAAAAGATTTATATACTGTTGAATTTAATACTAATGGTGGTGATCCTATTGATGCTGTTAAAGTAGAAGAAGGAAGTATATTACAATTACCAACACCAACAAAAGAAGGTTATAATTTTGTTTATTGGTATAAAGATAGAGAAGATACTGAATTTAAAGTTTCAGAAAATCCCATTAATGAAAATATTACTTTAACTGCTAAATGGGAAATAAAATCATTTACTTTAACATTTGATGATCCAACTGCAGTTAAAACAAGTCATAAATTTACTTATCCTGATTTAACACCATCAAGTTTAAAATATACTAGACCAAATGAAAAAGAAGAAGAAGATTTTCAATATTGGTATGATAAAGATACCGATGGAACAACACCATTTAACTTTGATGAACCATTGAATAAAGATGTTACTTTATGGGCAAAATGGAGTGGTAAACAATTCACAGTAACATTTATGGATCCTGATAGTACTCAAACAGTAGATTATGCCGCTAAAGTTAAAAGACCTACTGAACCAACAAAAGAGGGTTATAATTTTAAAGGTTGGTATTTATGTGCCAATGATGATTGTGATCATACTGAGAGTGAAGCCTTTGATTTTGATAATACTCATATAGTAAGAGATACTAAAATAAAAGGCGTTTGGGAAAGAATTACTTATACTATTACATTTGATGATGATTATGTTACAGATAAAGTCGTAACATATGATTATGATGATTTAATTCCAGATGATAAAATTAATTTTAAACCAGATAAAGTAAGAGAAGGTTATGATTTTCAATATTGGTATGAACATACGGAATATCTTCCTTTTAACTTTAATAATAAACTAACAAAAAATGTTACCTTAAAAGCTAAATGGGAAATTAAAAAATTAACAATTACTTTTAAGAGTGATAAAGATACTAATTATAATGTTCAAACAATAAATTATGGAGATAGTATTGTATCTGCCGGTGAACCAACAAAAGAAAGTAAAGTTCCATATAATGGTTATGTATTTGATAATTGGTATTTATGTACTAATAAAGATTGTAGTGAAACTGACAGTAATGCTTTTGACTTTAATAGTGCAGGTAAAAATGTTAAAACTGATTTAACATTAATTGCTAAATATAAAGAAGTAGTATATACAAATGATATGATTACTAATTTCGTTGAAAATTTAAAATCAAGTGCTTTCTCTGTAATGTTAGGAGATAATACACAAGATAAAACTAATATAAATGTTAATATTTTAGAAAAAGAAACATTATTATCTGTTAATTATAATTCATTTATAAACGCTATTAAAAAGTTAATTGATGTTCAAAATGTTGCTTCAGTTAAAGTTAGTTATAATAGTGAAGAAGAAACTTTAGATAGTAGTACAGTTTCAGAAAAATTTAAAACAATATTTGCTGCTTTAACTAAGAAAGAATTTACTGAATCTAAATTATTAGATTTAGATAATACATCATTTACTATTACAATTAATCTAACTTCTGATTATAATAATTTAGAAAATAAAAATACAGTTAGTTATAATATGGTTTTTAATAGTAATAATTATGAAACAGTTCATAATGAAGAAGAATTAACTAATGCTTTAAAAGAAAATAAAGAAATAATTATTGCTGATGATATAACAATAAATAATGTTATTAATATAACTAAAAATACGGAAATAGATGGTCAAAATCATACATTGATATCTAATATTAAAGATAATAAATATTTATTTAAAGTAGACAGTAATGAATTATCTTTAAAAGATCTTAAATTAAAAATAGATACATTAAAACCATCTGAGTTTAATAAGAAAGAATTAACACCTACAAGTACAAAAAATACAATAGCTATTTATGTTGGAGAAAGTGCTACATTAATAGTTAATAAAGTAGATGTTATAAGTGATGTAAAAGTAGATAATGTTAAATTAACTATAGATAGTGAACAATTAAGTGCTAGCAATGTTGTTATTAATGAAAATGCTGCTGTTATGTTACTTGGAACTATTAAAGGTAGTAATTTAACATATCAAAATGAAGTATATGGTAGTCCAACAATTATTGCTAAAACTGGTTCTAAAATGAGTTTAGGTCGATTAAGTTTCCAAAATAGTATCTATAATGTTGAAAGACAAGTATCAACTGATAGTAGTCCTAGAGTTGAAAATTATAGTCATTATTATAGTAATGATAAAAATGGTATTGTTATTAGTGTATTGTATATGCCTAAACAAAGAGCTTTTGTTAGTAAATTATATATTTATAATGAAAAATTAATTGTTCCAGATATATTTAAAGAAGATGGTGATAATTATAAATATACAGATAAAGACGGTAAAAGTTATACATTTAATAAAACTTGGAAATTTAACAATAAGACTTATTCTAATGATGAACTTACTAATTTAACTGTTAATGAAGTAATTGGTAGTGCAAATAATATTGTTATAGTTGCTAATTATAATGAAGATTAATAAAGGTGTGAAAACACCTTTGTTTATTATATAAATTAATAAAGGAGTATAAAAAATTATGAAAGAGACTAGACACTTAGGAGTTTATGGAATAGTTATTCACGATAATAAAATATTGCTAGTTAAAAAATCAAGAGGGGCATATACGGGTAAATATGATTTGCCTGGTGGAAGTATTGAACATGGCGAAAAACCAGTTGAAACATTAAAAAGAGAATTGCTGGAAGAAGTAGGAGTAAATATTAAATCATTTAAGTTATATGATGCTAATTCAGTAATAGTAAATTGGTTCCATCACGAAGAGATGGAAAATATGCATCATATTGGGATAATTTACATTGTTGATATTGAAAACGATACCATTAAAGAGACTAGTGATGGTCAAGATTCATTAGGAGCTAAATGGATTTCGATTGAAGAATTAAATAAAGATATGATTAGTCCGCTTGTGTATGAAGAATTAATAAAATTGGGTTATTTTCATAATAGTCTTTTTTTAATTGACACCAATAATAACAAAATTAAAAATAATAAAAATGAGTTTATAAATATTCTAAAATGTAATCGTAAATCATTAGGAGATGAATTATATTTTAAAATATTTAATCTAGTAAATGCAGAATTAGATTTAAAAACAATAAATGTATAATTTTTTTATGCCAAAGTATATATGTAAAAAAATTACATTTATTTTATAAAATGTTGCATTTTTTTTACGATTTGTGTATAATATTATTGAAAAGGTGATATTATGTTAAAAAAAATAAAATTAGATAATTATACAACATTTATTAATCCTACAGAAATAGATTTTTCTGCTACTAACTACAAGTTTTTAGAAACAGAAAATGTTGGAAGTAATAAAATACTTAAAGGTTGTCTATTTGTTGGGGAAAATGCTTCTGGTAAAACAAAAATACTGAAAAGTATAACTTTATTGCTTGATTTATTATTTGGAAATAGTGAAGT
>CANQZQ010000071.1 GCA_947628375.1 uncultured Bacilli bacterium | reverse complement strand
AAAGAAGAACCAATTAGTTTTGATGATTTAATTAGTTTAATGTTAGAACAATGTAAGAAAAAAATGAGTATCAATTTTATAAAGAATTTTTTAAATTCCACTTATTTATTAACTCTAGACGATAATGGACATACAATTATTCCACAAACAAAGATTATTACATTAATACGTGGTTGTTTAGAAATTGAAAGTGATAGCTATTATTTATTAAATGGTGAATGGTATGTTTTTGAAGATTCTTATTTTGATATGTTAAATCAAAAATACAAAGATATTTGTGATATAATTTTAAGCAAAGATGATAGCATTATAAAAAAATTTAATTTGAAAAAGAGTGAAAAATGTGAAGATGATTACAACGAAACTTTTAAAGAATCAGATGATGTTATTTTTGCACACAAGAAAAATTTTAAAAATGTTGAAATAGCAGACTTAATTTTTTGGGATGACGATTCGGTTTATTTAATGTGTAATAAAAGTGAATTTAATGGACCAGGAATGCGCGATTTAGAAAATCAAGTGTTTACTTCATCTTCAATAATTAGTAGAGCTAGGGATAGTGAACATAGTATTTTAGAACAATACTATGATAAATTAAATGAAGAAGATAAAAAAATTATTTCTAAACCTGAGTTTAAGGATATGTTTAGAAATAAAAAAATAATATATATTTTAGGCTTTAATGAAAACTTAAAAATAGATACTAGATCAGTATATTGTCAATATTTGTTAAAAGAAATTTATCAAAATTTGTTATATAATAGTATGGAATTAATGTATATCAATTACAAGCTTTAAATTGGTTAAAAACACAAAAAAATACAGATAGATTAGTTTCTATTTGTTTTTTTTACTCTTTTCTATATGAACTGTAACGCTAAAAAATGAAAATAAGTAAATAATATGGCATATAAAGATAATAAAATATATTAAGATATGATATAATTATAAGTAGTTAGGAGGATTAATTATGGGTGAAAAAGAATTAGATTCAAGCGTTAATGAATATGAAGAAGAATATAAATCTAGTAACTATATAAAACAATTACAATGGGACATGGCTATTGGTCTTCAAGAAGTAGATAATTTAAAACCTTCTAAATATTTAGAAAAATTATTAGAAGAAAATGTAGAAGGTAATTTAACCATAAAAGAAGTAGAAAAAGAATTAAAAGAATATTATATAGAAAAAGAAAAAAATGAAATAAATCATAATGAATTAGAATGTGATTTTGTATCTGCTAGAATTGTTGAATTATCAAATGAAGATAAATTTGAATTATCAGTAGATTATTTAAAATATGTCCATAAATTTCTATTTCAAGATGTTTATGAATTTGCTGGTGAATTTAGAAAAATAGATTTTTCTAAACATGAAAAAATATTAAATAATGATTCAGTTGCATATGGGGATTGTAATACTTTAATAGAATCTTTAGAATATGATATATCTTTAGAAAAAGAAAAGAATTATAAAGAAATGAGCATTGTTGAAGTTATCAATAATATAGCTAAATTTTCATCGAATATATGGCAAGTTCATCCCTTTAGAGAAGGTAATACTAGAACAACAGCATTATTTATTGAAAAATATTTAATTAGTTTAGGATATAATGTAGATACTAATTTATTTAAATATAAATCAGTTTATTTTAGAAATGCATTAGTAAGAAGTAATTATTTTAACAATTATTTAAATATAAAAGAAGATAGTAGTTATCTAGTTAAGTTTTATGAAAATTTATTATTAGGTAAAAATAATAATTTACATTCAAAAGATTTAATTATTGAAGAGTTGTTTGATAAGAAAAATTAATTTTTTTCTTTTTCATTTATAAAATGAAAAAATTTGTCAAAATATATGATATAATTAATTTACAAGTATTTAGAAGATAGGAGGTAAGGTTTATGTTTGATATACAAAATAGAAGATATACTGGTAATAAATATAAATTGATGCCTTGGATTTCTAAATTAATTTCTGAAAATTGTAAAAATTGTCATTCATTTTTTGATGTATTTGCAGGGACAGGATCTGTATCAAATTATTTATATAATGATTTTGATAGATTTGTTTTAAATGATTTTTTATATTCAAATGAAATAATTTATAATGCTTTTTTCTTAAATGATATATATAATGAAAAATTATTATATGAAATTAAAAATAATTATAATAACATTAATGTTAATAGACTTAAGGATAATTATGTGTCAATTAATTATGGAAATAAATTTTTTAATTATAATGATGCAAAAAAAATTGGTTATATAAGAGAAAATATAGAAAAAAGATATAAAAGAAAAGAATTAAGCTACAAAGAATATGCAATATTAGTAGCTTCACTTTTATATTCATTAGATAAGGTTGCAAATACTTGTGGACATTATGATGCATACAGAAAAATTAAAAACATAAAGGAATTATTTGTTTTTGAGTTAATAAATCCTAAAGAATTTAATTCTAAAAAATTGATTGAGATATATAGATGTGATTCTAACAAGTTGGCAAATGAAGTAAAGTGCGATATTGCATATATTGATCCCCCATATAATTCTAGACAATATAGCAGATTTTATCATGTTTTAGAAAATATTACTCGGTGGAAAAAACCAAAACTATATGGTGTTGCTTTAAAACCGAAAGAAGAAAACATGTCAGATTACTGCAAGACATCAGCACCAATTGCCTTTAATGATTTAATTCAAAAATTAAATGTTAAATATATTGTAGTTTCATATAATAATACTTATAATTCTAAAAGTAATTCTTCTAAGAACAAAATAACTTTAGAAGAAATAGAAACAATTTTATCAAACAAGGGTGAAACTAAAAGATTTGAAAAAAAATATAAAGCCTTTACTACTGGGAAAACAGAATTAAATAATCATAAGGAATATATATTTATTACAAAAGTAAAAAAAGATATAAAAAAGGAAATTTCTTATAGATCTCCTTTATTCTACGTTGGTGATAAATATAAATTAATGCCTGAGATCAAAAAATATCTTCCTAGTTATATTAATACTTACGTAGAGCCATTTGTTGGAGGTGGTAGCTCATTTTTAAATGTAAAAGCAAAAAGGTATTTGGTTAATGATATAGATAATTCAATAATTAACATACATAAGATGTTATATCAAAATGCGGAAGATAAAAATAGATTCTTTAATAAAATTTTTAAAATAATTAATCATTATGGTTTATCTTGTTCATATAATGGACATCTCGTACCAGAAGAGTTAAAACAAAAGTATAAAAAAACTTATTATGCTAAATATAACAAACAACAATATCTAAATTTGAGAAAAGATTTTAATAATAATAAAAATGATATTTTAAAATTATATTTATTATTAATATATGGGTTTAATCATATGACAAGATTTAACAAAAATGGGGAATTTAATTTGCCTGTCGGTAATGTTGATTTTAATAGTAACGTTTATAATTCATTAAATTATTATTTTGATTATATTAAAAATACAGATATAACATATTATTCAATGGATTATAAAGAATTTATTAGAATACTTAATTTAAAAAAGAATGATTATGTATTATTAGATCCACCATATTTAATAAGTCAAAGTGAATATAATAAACTTTGGAATGAAGAATGCGAAAAAGAACTTTATAAATTATTAGATGAATTAAATAAAAAAGGAATTAAATTTGGAATTACAAATTTGGTATATCATAAAGGTAATAAAAATAAGATATTTGAAAAATGGTCAAAAAAATATCATGTTCACGAATTAACAAGTAATTATATAAGTTATAATGATAATTCAGTTAAAAATAATTCTAAGGAGGTGTTTGTTACTAATTATGACAAAGGAAATGACAAGTAAAGCTAAGCCATTATCATTCTCAACTACAATGAGAAATCCAGATAGAATAGCATTATTTTTAAACCAAATATTGCCTTTTGAAAATCATATATTAACAGATGATGTTATAATGGATATAGTAAAGAACATAATAAAGAATAAATTATATAAACCATATTATATTGATAGAAACAATAATTTAAAAGAAATATTTTATAATGATGATTTATCTTTTTCTAACGATCAAATAGAAGAAATAATTATAAATAGTCCACAGAAGCATAAGGAAGCAGGGTTTAACTATGGTTGGCCTTCTAGATTTGATACTTGGTATAGTTTACCAAAAGAATTTGGTTTTCTATATTATGAAATGAATCAACCAATTAAAATATCTAATATAGGACATATGTTAATAGATGCACTAAATGAAGAAACTCCTAATTCTAGAAAGATACAAAATGTATTTTTAAATTCACTAATGAAATATTCAACAGATAATCCTTTTAGAAAAAATAGCAATTCAAATGTTCCACTATTACTTTTGTTAAAAGTAATAGGTTTATTAAAGAAAGATAAAGAAGAAAATGGTGCTGGTGTTTTCAGACAAGAATTAAGCTTATTTATATGTTGGAAAGACGATGATGCAAATAGATTATATAAAAAAATAAAAGAAATTAGAGCAAATGTTAAATTTACATATAGTGATGAATATATTTATGACATTTGTTTAGAAGAACTTGGTTGTATCACTGATGAAGAAAAACAAAATAGTAAAAAATATTACAAAATGAGCAAAATATGTGGAGAGGCAGTTGATGAATATATTAGAAAAATGCGTAGTACTGGATTATTAAGTTTAAGAGGCAATGGCAGATTTTTAGACTATAATAGTTTTGAACAAAAAAAGATTGATTATGTATTAAAAAATTATTCAGAAAATTTAAAATTTGACAATAAAGAATCATATTATAAATATATTGGTGAAATTGATAATAATATTTTAGTAATTGAAGAAGAAGATAATATTCCTAAAAAGGATGAAGTAAAATTTGATACATTAAAAAGATTGGCAAAAGAATATTCAAAAGATATTATATTCAATGAATTGTCATTAGTATCTAATAAAAAAGAAAGTTCAGACAAACTTTTAAAGTTTATATCTGGACCAATAAGATTAGAATTTCTTACAAGTATTGCTTTGGTTCAAAATTTTGATAATATAATGGTAATTCCAAATTATCCTGTCGATGATGAAGGTTTACCTACAATGACTGCAGGTGGAGATACTCCAGATATTGTTTGTTATGATGGAGAGTATGATTCTTTATTTGAGGTCACATTAATGTGTGGAAGATCTGATCAAGTTAATAATGAAATTATACCAATTAGAAGACATTTACTTGAAAGAATCAAGAAAAATAATAATTCATTTTCAGTTTTTGTGGCTCCAATTATTCATGAAGACACAAAAGAGGCTATTGAATGGTATAAGCATAAAGACAACGTTGATATTATTCCCTATACAATATTAGAAATGATAGAAAAATTTAAGATTAAAAATAATCTTGGTGAATTTTTAAATTAATATGAAAATCATCTATTAATTTAATATTGACACAATTTTGCAAAAAAGGTACAAAAAAACAAAATTTAGCCATTGGCTATAATAAATCAAATGTTAAAATATGATAAAGTGCTTACGATTTGTATGCATTTATAATATTTACTTTACTATTTTAATACAATTTAGTGTACTTTTCGCGTACGATTTGAATACTATTTAGTTTACTATTCGACTACTAAAAAAATACAATTTAGTTTATTGACTAAATACTGTCAAGTGATAAAATATAGTAAAATAGCAATATTTATGGGAAGACTTAGTTCTTCCTTTTTGCTATTTTAGAGGAGGTGATGATTATGACTAATCATCCTATAAAAATTACTGATTTTATTAAAATAGGATGGTAATAATATCTTAATATATATTATAAATAAAGGCTGAAATAATAAAACATCCTTTATATCAACCTACAAAGTAGGATGAATTTCGTAAGTACGAAATAGGAATAGCACCATAACAACTCCTTATTTATTAAGGAATTTTTTTATTTATGGTGCCATTTTCTTATTCTGCTTTTTTAAAAATAACAATTATTTAATAAGGAATCATCCTATTAGAAAGGAGAAATTATATGAGAATATTTAAATTATATTTGCCATTTGAATTATTTGATAGAATAAAATTAATGGCTAAATTTTATAACTTATCTATTTCTAAAATGATGAAAGAATTATTAGAAATAGGTTATATAGAAATGTTAAAAAATCATAGTTATAAAAATAACGATTAGGAGGTGGTTATATGAATTATGATAATTATATAAAAATACCAATAATATTATTGAAAGATAATAATGTAAGTTCTAGTGCTAAATTATTATATGGTTTATTAGTATTATTAGCATATCAAGAAGGTTATTGTTATGCAAATAATAGTTATTTAGCTGATAAATTAAATTTAGGTATTAGAGCAATTACAAGACATTTAAAAGAATTATCTGATAATAATTATATTAAAATGAAATTTAAACATAAATTTATAAGAAAAATATTTATTAATGAAATAAATGCATCTACAAGTTTAGATTATAAAGACTAATTGAACGGATGTATTTTTCTTTTTCAAAAGATAAATTTAACTATAATAATATAATAAATAAAATATAAAAATATTAAAATTATAAATTAACTAGTTTAAATATATAACTAGTTAATAACTAGAAAGGAGTTTGATATATGTATGAAAAAATATCAATAATAAAAAATATAAACATAAATTTAAATAGGTGGTTTAACTATGGAAGGAGCCTATTTGAATAAAATTTCATTTAAAGATCTTATTTTAAAATACTTAATCGAAGAGATAATCAAAGAAGAAAAAGGAGATTTATCTGATTAATGATTTGCATATCTAATAAAATGATGCTATTATGGATAAGTCTTAATACCCGATTAAAAGAAGGAGGTAAAAGTGAATAATAAATCGGGAATAGATTTCAATACTGGAATCTATA
>CANQZQ010000070.1 GCA_947628375.1 uncultured Bacilli bacterium | reverse complement strand
TACAATATCATTAACTTCTTTTTTTATATTATTTTGATGTTGTTCTTTTGTTTTCTCTAAATTGTTATAAAATTCATCAAATGATGAATCTTCATTAATTGTAAAATTAGTATTTTCAGGTATATTATGTTTTTTAAAATAAATATCTTTTAATTTGATATACCAATCTTTAACACCTTTTTTAAATTCACTAAATAATTTATCAACTTTTTCTTTTGTATTAGCATTTAGAATATCAATATAATAACTATAAAAAAATACATTAAAATCAGAAACAACATCACCATAAGTAAATTCATATTTATTATAAATATAACTACATTTATAACTGGCTATAATATCAGCTTTAGTATTTCGATAATCGTTAAAAATAACCCTATTATTATTTTGTCTATCGGAATAGCTCGGAATAGCTGCTTTTTTAACACTTTTTAAAGTTTCATAAGCCCAGTTAATTTTTTTCATCTTTTCTTCAGCGGCTTTTATTTCTTCTATAGATTTACCAACTAAAGCATCGGGATGATAAGTTTTAGCTAAATTTAGATAATTTTTTCTTAATTCTTCTTCTGTAAAATTGGCTTCTACCCCTAATAATCCCAGTGCTTTGTCAAAATTCATTACAAAAATTCCCCCTTTTTTGATTGTTTTTTATTCTAGCATAAAAAGCATTGCTTGTCAAATTATGTTAAGCTAAAGATGATGTAAAGTAAACGTTAAAAAAATAAAGAGACAAGTTATATAATTTAAACTTGTAAAAACATATTGTATTTAATTTATTTATTATGATAAAATACTTATAGGAGAACGTTATACGTTACCTGTGTTGCATGCTAGCTACGGCTAGCTATTTTTAATGCAAGAATTAGCAATGCTAAAACTTGAATAAAAATAATGATTACATTACCAAATCTCTAGAGATTTGGTAAGCTATGTTAGAACAGATGAGGTAAAGAAATTAAGTAATGATAATAATAAAAATATAATAAATATTTCTAGTTGAAATATAGATATAATTATTTTATTTTGTTAAAATTTAAGAAATAAATAAAAAGGCTAAATATTATCTAAATTAATAAATCACACAGTTTCCAATACTACTTCTTTTATCTTGTCATCAATTATACTATATAAATACATTTTTATTTCTTTATCATAAATACTACTTAAATATTTATAATATACTTCTAATTGTTTTAAATATTTAGGATTATCAATATTTTTTAATTTATAATCAACTATTTTAATTGAATTATCAGAAACAATAATTAAATCAATAATACCGTGATATGTTATATTTTCTTCATCAAAAATAAATTCATGTTCTTTATATAAAGTATCTGCTGGTTTAATATCTAATTTGGAAATAAAATTATTAATCTTATCTTGATAAGGATGATTATTAGGTATAGAAAAGAAATCTGTTTGTTCAAATATTTGATGCATTTTTATTCCATAAGATAGATTATCAACTTCTTCTTTTGTTAAAAGTTCTCCTACTTCACTTGAGGCATGTTCATTATTAATTAATTCGTTAGGGATATTTACTTCATCATACGTTATAATATCAGAAGTACCACTAATACTTTTTAATTTATTTTGATTATATAAATAGTCTTTAGAAAGATGAAGATCATCTATTTTAATATTTTTAACATATTTATCTAAATTATAAGATAGAGAATCAATAATACTTTGAAAACTATTATATTTAAGTCTAATACTCTCATCAACAATATTTTGTTTTAATGCTCCATCATTATTAATAGAAGAGATAATAATCATTTTTTCTTTGGCTCTTGTTAAGGCTACATATAAAAGTCTAATTCTTTCTGATATATCATTTTTTAAATATTTATCTTTATATAAATCTTTTAAAATAGTATTATCTATTCCCTCTTTAAAAAATGGTAAAATAAGGCCATATGTCTCATCATAAATAAAACGTTCTCTTATATCACTTGTATTAAATTCATCACTAAAGCCAGCAAAATAGCAAATAGGAAATTCAAGGCCTTTAGATTTATGAATATTCATAATCTTTACCCCATTAGAACCCAAGTTATTATGATATTTTATTTCATTATTACCTTTAATCATTTGTCTTAGATATTCATAAAAATCATTAATATTATAACCAATATTACTTAAATCGGTGGCTATATTTAAAAGATTATCAACTCTAATTAAGACTTCTTCAATATTAGTGGTTTTAAGCATAGCTTCATAGAAATTAAATTTATCTAATATTATTTCAATTAATTCATAGTTATCTAAAAGATCTAGTTCTTTACTAATATCTAAACATATTTTATAAATATCTGTTTCTTGATAATTATTATCTTTAATTATTTTAAATATTTCAGGATCTTTTAAAGATGATAAAAAAGATCTTGCTATACTCATAAAATAATATTTAAAATCTTCATCAAAGCATTTATTTTCTATTTTTAAAATTAAACCAATTATATTACATATAACCATTATATCAGTTTCATCAGTTAAAGTTTTATCTTGATAAATACTAAGAGGAATACCTAAATATTCAAAGATTTTTTTATATAAATTAAAATTTTTACCTCGATCCATAATAATACAAAAATCTTCATAAGAGGCTTCTCTTTTACTTTTAGTATTTTTATCAATAACTTCATATTTTTTATTAATTTTATCTATAATATCCTTGCCAATAATAAAGGCTTCAATTTCGGCGTTATTATATAAATCACTTTCATTTTGATAATTATAAATTTCAAGTTCATAATTTTGACTTGCATTTTTTAAATCATACATCTTATTAGAAGAACGCATAAGATGTTCTAGTTTATAATTAGCACCCCCAATATTATCATCCATAATGGACGAAAATATTTCATTTATAGCATTTATTACCTCAGAGCGAGAACGGAAATTATCCAGTAAATCAATTTTAATTCCCCCATCATGATAACTATACTTTTGATATTTTTCTTTAAAATTTTTAGGATTTGCGTTACGAAAGCCATAAATTGATTGTTTAATATCCCCCACCATATAAACATTATTATGACTAATTAAACTTACAAATTCTTCTTGTAAATCATTAGTATCTTGATATTCATCTACTAATATTTCTTGATAACTATTTTTGACTTTTTCACAAACATCTTTATTTTCTTTTAACAAATTAATAGCCATTATTTCAATATCGGTAAATTCATATAAATCATTTTGATTTTTATATAAAAATAACTTTTGATAATATTTTTTTAAGATTTTAATAATTACTTTTAAATAATCTTTAATAATATCAAATGATTCATAGATCTCTTCTATATTATTAAATCTTAAATATTCTTTTAATTTTTTAAGACTTGCATCAATACTATTTTTAATATCAGTTAAATCATCACTACCATTAGGTCTTTTTGGTAAAGTAATATTAATATTTTTAATTATTTCATCATAATTTTTAGAATTAATTAATTTAGTTAAAGCATTTTCTAATTCTTCATAATATTTAGAATAACTAGTATTGCTAACTAATATTAAAGCATTTTCTAAATTAGTTAATTCTTTTTTTATTAAATTATTAAATTCATTAATATATGCATCTATTTTATCTTTACTTAAATAAGTGTCAAGGTAAGTATCTAAAAATAAATCTTTATCACTTATTAAATCCATCTTTTGAATAATATTTAAAAGATTTTTCTTTAGTTCCGTATCATTTTTAACTGTTAAATCCCCGATTAACTTGTTAAATAAAGGATCATTTTCTGCATATAATTCATTAAATATCTCATCTAAAATATTTTCTTTAATAATGGCAATAACGCCATCAGATGCAATACTAACACAAGGAGATACATTTAATAGATAGTGATATTTTTTTACAAGTGATAATGTATAAGAATCAAAAGTAGTAATATAAGCACTTTCTAAATAATCTAAATTAACTTTTAAACTTGGATGTTTACTTATTTCTTTTCTAATTCGCTCTTGCATTTCTAAAGAGGCTAAATTAGTAAAAGTTAAGATTAATAATTCATTAATTTTAATACCATTTAAAAGCTTATTAATTACTCTTTCGGTTAAAACTGCTGTTTTACCAGAACCAGCCCCAGCAGAAACTATAATATTTTCACCACTTTCATTAATGGCCAATAGTTGTTCTTTAGTCCAATTAGGCATTATTACCTCCTAAGAAATCTAGATTATCATTATCATTTAAAATAACATAATCACTATTCTTTTTAAAACAAATATCATTAAAAGGGCAATAAAGACAACCAACTACTTTATTATAGCCTATTTTTTTAGGATTAATATTAAAATCACCCTTTAAAATATGATTAATATCTTCATCAATAATTTTTTCTGTAATCGTAGTTATCTTAGCCATTTTTTCTTGATTTAAAACTTTGCTTGTAGCATAAAAATTACCATCATTTTTAACTTTTAACCCTTTTATTAACTTACTATTTTCATAAGTTTTATCAAATAATTTTAAAGAGATTACATCATTAGTTGTAAAACCCACTAATTTTAAACTATCTTTCTTTTCTTTTAAATAATCTTTATTAATATCTCTTTTAAGATCTTTATTTAAAATATATTGAAGATAAAAACCCACTACAAAAGGATTTACAAAAAGATCTGATTTACTAACTAAATATAAATAAATTGGCAGTTGCATATTAAGGCCATATAAAAGATATTTTAAATCAATATTAGAAATACCAGTCTTATAATCAATTATTGCAACATAAGTATTATTCAAATCTTTTTGATATAAAATTTTATCAATAAAACCTAAGAAATTAATATTCATATCTTCTCTACTTTTATCGATACTAATTAATTTTTCATAATAACCATTTTTTAAATTAATTTCTTTATTTTGCTCCATAATAGAATTTTTAACAAATAACATTTCTTCTTTTAACTTATTAATATAAAATTTTTCTTTTGCTGTTAAATTTTCTTTTTTTGTTTTAACATAATTATCAATTTCTTCATTTATATCTAAATTATTTTGTAAACATTTTTCTAAAACATCATGAAATAAAGAACCAATGAATGTTTCAAATGTTTCTTCAAATTTATTTAAACCAATAATATTAGCTAAATAATAGCGAAAAGCACACTTATTATAATTACTTAGATGACTATATGATAAAGTTAATTTATGATTTAAATATTCTTTTAAATCATCAATATCAATATTTTGATAAGAATTATCATAAGTATTATAAGTAATTTTTTTAAATGTATTTAAATATAAAGGTAAGTTATTATTAATTCCATAAGTTTCATAATTATATAAACTTTTAGCAAAATTAATTTGATCATATAATAAAGAATAACTACGTAAAATATCATTATTATAATTTTTAACCTCTAAATTCAAATCACTAACTAAATTAGAAGGATAATATTCTTTTTCATGATCTTGTAATTTATAACTAATTACTAAATTCTTAAAGCTTTTAATTTTATTAACTGTATATTCATAAAATTCTTTATTTTTAATAATTGTAGTTTTTAAATGAATTTCTTTTTTTATTTCATCATCAAGATAATCTTCATCTTTAAATGTTTGAGGTATAATTCCCATATTAAAATTCATTAAAAAGACATATTCATCTTCTCTAACAAAGTCATCAATATTAATAATATCTAAATAATTTTTTAAAGGATAATCATTAATTTTAGTTTTTTTAAATTCATAAATTAATATCTCTTTTAAAGTTTTAAGATCATCCACAAATAAATATTTATTACAAATATTAACAATTTTTTTAACGATATTTTGATCTAAATCTTTTATTTTGGCTAAGGCATCATCAAGCGATGTTAAATTAGCTAAAAAAAGATGGGCAATATTAGTACTATATAAAGTCTTTTCATGAGGATTTTTAAGAGGGAGATGATAAAATTTAGCCATTCTTACTAATTCATGATTATAATCATCAGTAATATTCATAAGCTTAATTTTATTAATGCTTACCCCTTTTTTAATTAAATCACAAATACTTTTAAAAACATAATCTATTTCATCTAAAGTATTTTTAAATTCATAAACATATTTTGGGTTATTTAAAGGATTTATTTTAATGTGATAATATTTTAAATCTTTAAAAAGATCTTCTTCAGCAAATTCTAAAGGAGGGGTATCTATTAAATATATTTGATAATCTTTAATATATTTTTTAAAAGAAGAATTATAAAGTAAAAGATGTTGATTTTGTAATTCTTTTTTTAAATCTCTTAAAAAATTTAATTTAGGATTTGAATATTCTCTATCTTCTTTTATATATAATAAATTATTTAAATACATTACAGCAACTTCAACTTTTAAATGATGTTTTTTGATAATATAATATAAAGTTTCTTCATTATAATTAAATAAATATTCTTTTAAAAAACTATTTAAAGTATAAAATTTAACATCTAAAAGAAGATGACGATTAGTCATTTCTTTTAAGATTGCTTTTTTATAACTTTCATTACATATATAAATAGTTTTATCTTTTAGAATATTAACAAGATTCATAATTACTCCATCATTTTTAATTCATCAATTATTTTATTTAGTTCTTCCTCTGTTTCACTCTTGCAAATTTTTAATTTTAAGTTTTTAGTATTAGGAAGGCCTTTTAAATAATACATAAGAATAGTACGCATTTCAAGAATGCCAATTTTTTCGCCCTTTTCTTTAATATTAGCTTCTAAATGTTCTTTCATCATTTTAACTTTTTCGTCTAAAGATACTTCTTTAGGTTCAATATTATTTTCTAGATAATCTATACATTCTTTAATAAGCCAAGGATTACCCAAGGTAGCTCTTCCAATCATGACCGCATCACAGCCACATTCCGTAAGCATTTTTTTAGCATCATAGCAAGAATTGATATCACCATTACCAATAACAGGGATAGAGATACTTCCTTTAACCTTTCTAATAACATTCCAATTAGCATG
>CANQZQ010000069.1 GCA_947628375.1 uncultured Bacilli bacterium | reverse complement strand
AGATATAATGGAAAGAATTGAACTTATGGAAAAAAATCAAGAAATTTCAAGAAAAAGAAAAAAATAATTTAATTTTACCTTTTTTGAATCTTTTATTTAAAATAATTGTATAAAAAAATAAATATGCTAAAATATAAATAGGAAGACGCAAATAAGCGTTACCTGGAATGCTTGGCTAACCCAATGGGTTAGCTTTATGACTAATATTAACAATGTTAAGACTAATATAAAAACAATAAATAATTGTATCGTTTCACGATATATTCATTGACACCCACACCTGAACTAAGTCAAAAAACTTTAAATAAAAAAGTTTAGGTAACAACCTATATTCATCTTCCTTAATTTTTTATTAACCAATAAAAACAATTTTTGTAAATAGAAATTTTTAAGAAATTTTAAGACAACAACAATTCACTTGCGAAATCTCTAGATAATTCGCAATGATTTTAAAATAAAATCTTGTTTCTAGTTTTACTTTCCATTATAATATAAAAGTGAAGGTGATTAAGATGGATTATACGTTACTTCCTGCAGATCGATATATTGTTGTTAATAAAAGCATATTATCAGATACTGATAAATCCATTATCATCAATCTTTATGCCCCTTTAATTGGTTCTCTTGCTGTTTCTTTATACTTTACTTTATGGAATGATTTAGGGGTTGGAAATTTAATGAGTATTGATTTAAATCATCATCATTTAATGGTTTCATTAAAAAGTGGAATAGGAAACATTAAAATAGCAAGAGAGTCTTTAGAATCTTTTGGTTTACTTAAAACTTATGTTAAAAATGGTAATGTTAATGATTATATTTATGAACTATATTCACCGCTTAGTCCATCCGAATTTTTTAACCATCCCATTTTAAATGTTGTTTTATATAGTAATGTTGGTAGCAAAGAATATGATAAATTACTAGCTATGTATAAATATCCTAAAATAGATTTAAAAGAATATATGGAAATTACTAAAAAATTAGATGAAGTTTATGATACCTCAAAATTTACTTTAAAAGATGAAGTAAGAGATAAGATGGCTGGGGATATAAATGTTGATGCTAGAATTAATTTTGATGAAATAATGTCTAGTATTCCAAAAGGAATTATTAATGAAAGAGCATTTAATAAGAAAACTAAAGAACTAATAAATAATTTATCTTTTATATATAATATTGATACTTTGAAAATGACAGAAATGATTAGAAGTGTCTTAAATGAATATGGTAATATTGATAAAAATGGATTAAGAATATTAGCCAGAAAAGATTATCAATTTAAAAAAGGAAGTTTACCAACTTTAGTTTATCGTACACAACCAGAGTATTTAAAAAATCCACTGGGAGATAATTCCAAAAGAGGAAGAATTATTGCAGTTTTTGAAAATACTTCACCTTATGATTTTTTAAGACTTAAGTATCATGGAGCTGAACCTACTGCTAGAGATTTAAGACTATTAGAAAGTTTAATGATTGATCTTGAACTTCCCCAAGCAGTAGTGAATGTCTTAATAGACTATGTTTTAAGAAAGAATAATAATAGTTTAAATCGCAGTTATGTTGAAACTATAGCGGCTCAGTGGAAAAGAGCAGGGTTAAAAACAGCTTCTGAAGCAATGGAATTTGCTGAAAAAGAACATCAAAAAATGAGTAAAAAAATGCCGGAAATTAAGAAAAAACTTTCGGAAACACCGGTTTGGTTTAATAAAAAAATTGATGAAGAAATGCTTACTAAAGATGAAGAAGAAGAGTTAAAAGATTTACTTAAGGAGTTTAAATAATGAATATAAATGTGGATAAGAAAAATGTTAGTGAAAAACAAAATCTAGAGTTTATTACAGCCTTAAATGATGAAGATTATAAAGCTTTAGTAAGAAAGTTAAAAATAAGTAAAGAAGATGCTAAAGATAATACTATTAAATTATTAGATGTAGTTGAAGAAGTAAAAAATTGTCAAAATTGCAAAGGATTATATGAGTGCCAAAATAGAGTGAAAGGACATGTCTTTTTCCCAGAAATTTATGAAGATAATTTAAGATTTTCTTATATTCCTTGTAAATATCAAAAACTAGCTAAAAAAGAAGAAAAAAGCAAAAAAACTAAAGATAATATTTTAGCTAATGCTAAAATGAAAGATATAAAAATTACTAAAAATAGAAGTGAACTTATAAAATGGATTAAAGAGTATTATGATAATTATAATCCTTATAAAACATGTAAAGGATTGTATTTACATGGTAATTTTGGAACCGGGAAAACTTTTATGGTGGCGGCGTTAATAAATGAATTAAAAAATAAATTTGGTATATCAGCAGAAATAGTTTATGTTCCTGAGCTTTTAAGAAACTTAAAAGAGTCTTTTGACGAAATTGGCGATAAAATAAATTATTTAGAAAATTTAGATATTTTAGTCTTAGATGATATTGGGGCTGAAAAAGTAACTGAATGGGGTAGAGATGAAATTATTGGTACTATTTTACAAACGAGAATGAATAATGAAATGCCCACTTTTTTTACTTCAAATTTAACAATTGACGAGTTAGAAAAAACTTTGTCAATTACAAAAGAAAGTGAAGATGCTTTAAAAGCTAAAAGAATAATTGAAAGAATTAAATATTTAACTAATGATATAGAATTACTAGGAAATAATTATCGAACTTGAGAAAAAATAAAGAAATTTTAAAATAAAGAAATTTTAAAATAATTACTTGCATTATTTAGTTATATCTTTTATAATATTTCATTGCAAGTGAGGGGGAAAATTATAAATATGAATGAAAGACAAGAAGAATTATCTAGTTTAGATGAAAAAATTTTTCAAAAAAGGAAAGAGTATGAAGAATTAGATTTAAAGTACCGAGAATTATTAACTAAATATGCTATATTAGATAATATTGATGAGTTAGTTACCCGCAAAAGTGCAATATTTAAAGAATTAGAAAGCCTTGAACATGAATTAAATGATGTTAGAATAAAGGTTAGCAAAAAAGAAGAAGAAATGATGCGTTATGATGCTAAAAATTTAATTGTTGGCATTGTAAAAAATAATGGATATAGTATTAGAGTTTTTACTTATTTTGAAAAAGGCCTTTATTATAATAGTACATACGATACTCTTAGCTATTATAAAATTTATAAAGATATTGATAATCCCAATAATAAATTAGCATTGAACGTTCAAAAGGCAATAATGCCAGATCATACTAATGTAAATGTTAAAGAATATATTGATTATATTTATTTAGCCGAATTAATTGGTCAAAAATTTTCTAAGGGAAAAAGTGTAACATCAAAAGATATTGAAGGAGCTTTAAGTGTGTTTGCTAATTATGATTTAAGCAAAGTAAATATGGAAGAAATTGTTTATAGTTTGAAAGCTATTAAAAAAAGTCGAAGTAGAAAACGTAGGTTTAAATAATGAATAATAAAATTAATTCATTATTTTTTTGAAAATAAGTTAAACAAAAGTTCGCTTTAGTATTGACTTTTAAAAAAAACTAAGATAAAATGAATTTATCAGAGAGTGAAGGAGAAAAAATGAGCAAGAAAGATGAAAAAAATACAGATAAAGCACTAGAACAAGTACTAAAAGATATTGAAAAACAATTTGGTGCTGGTGCAATAATGAAATTAGGCACTGATGAACATATAAAAATAGATGTAACAAGTAGTGGCTCTATAACTTTAGATATAGCTTTGGGAGTAGGTGGCTTTCCAAAGGGAAGAATTATTGAAATATTTGGACCTGAGTCAAGTGGTAAAACTACTATTGCTCTTCATGCCATTGCTGAGGCACAAAAAGCTGGTGGTAGAGCGGCCTTTATTGATGCTGAGCATGCTTTAGATCCAGTTTATGCTAAAAAATTAGGCGTTGATATTAATGAACTTTTATTAAGTCAACCAGATACTGGAGAACAAGCATTAGAAATATGTGATGCTTTAGTTAAAAGTGAAGCAATTGATTTAGTTGTAATTGATTCAGTTGCGGCTTTAGTTCCCCAAGCTGAAATTGATGGAGAAATGGGAGATAGTCATGTTGGCCTTCAAGCAAGACTTATGAGTCAAGCTTTAAGGAAACTATCTGGTACTCTCAATAAAACTAATACAACAGCTATTTTTATTAATCAATTAAGAGAAAAAGTTGGAGTAATGTTTGGTAATCCTGAAACTACTCCAGGTGGAAGAGCTTTGAAGTTTTATTCAACAATAAGACTTGATATTAGAAGAGGAGAACAACTAAAGCAAGGAGAACAAGTTTTTGGTAACAAAACAAATATTAAAGTTGTTAAAAACAAGGTAGCACCTCCTTTTAAAACAGCAAGTGTCGATATCATGTATGGTGAAGGGATTTCTCATGAAGGGGAACTTGTTGATATTGGTAGTGAAATAGGTGTTATTGAAAAAAGTGGAGCTTGGTATGCTTATAATGGGGAAAAGATTGGCCAAGGTAGAGAAAATGTTAAATTGATGCTTCGAGAAAATCCAGATATGGCTGATGAAATTGAAGCTAAAATTTATGAACACTATGGTTTTCCCAATCCAAAGCAAAAAAAAGTTTCTGAAGAATAAATCCTAAAAAACTTATAACAAAATAATGGTTATAAGTTTTTTGATTGCATTTTATATAGACATTTGCTATAATAAATTCTCGCAAGGAAAGGGGAATATTATGGCAAATTTATTTAGTAGTCTCAAAACCAAATATAGTGTTGAAATTTTGAAAAAAGAATATGAGAAATTAGATTTAAAATATCGTGAATTATTAACTAAATATGCTATATTAGATAATATTCACGAACTTGTTAAAAGAAAAAGCGAAATTTTTAAAGAACTTCAAGAACTCGAAGCTAAATTAGATATAGCAAAAGTGACAGTTAGTCAAAAAGAAAATCTTGATATTTATTATGATGCTGAAAATTTATTTATAGGAATTGTAGATACTGGTAATAGTGAAAATAGATTTGTTGTTAAAGCATTTAATTATTTAAATGGCCATTTTGAATGGTCCTATGATGAATTAAAATATAAAGGTTGTAAAGTATATAAAGATATTGACGATGCTAGTAATTATTTTGGGATAGATGCAGAGAAAAATTTAGTTGAAGATAAAACTAATATAAATATTATTAGTTGGATAAGATATCTTGATTTAGCAAAATTAATTGGTTTAAAAATTCCTAGAAATAATAATGTGTCAATTAGTGATGTAAGAAAGATAATGAATATTATTGCTAGTTATGATTTAAACAAATTAAATTTAAGTGAAATTGTTTATAGTTTAGATGCAAATAAAAAACAAAAGCGACGAATTAAAAAAAGAAAATAAAAGATTGGGGGTAAAAATTTATGAGTATGCTTAATTATTTTAATTTAAAAAGAAAATATAATGAGTTATTAACTAAATATGATATAGTCGATGATTTACCTACTATACTTGAACGAAGAAGTTGTTTGCTTTCAGAAAGTGAGCAATTAAAGCAAAGTATCGATTCTAAAAAAGAGGAATTAGAATCTTTAAATAGAGAAATTGAAAGATTGCAAAAGATGGTAGGAAGTTATAAATCTCTTGAAGAATTAGAAGCTCGCAAAAAATTGTTATTAGATGAAAAAACTAAAAAATTTAATACTAATAAAATAATATTTGCTGTATATAATCGAAAAGGGACAGAAGACTTTTTATTAGATGGTTTTGCCTATAGTGGACAAATTACTTATATGAAAGGTTTAGTTTTAGCATCAGAATATCAAAGCTTAAGTGGTAGTTTACTTGCCGTTTTAAAAGATAAAAATATTGTGTCTATACTAAGTGATAAAGTTATGCAACCGGATAATAAAAAAGTATATAATGTGGAAATAAAAGATTGGATATCTTTTGAAGAAGTTTGTAAAATTTTAAATATTCCTTTTTATTTAGAAAATGAAGTAACTTATGAAGAAATTATGGAAATTTTAGATGGATTAAAAATAATATATAATCATTTAGCAAAATATAGCTTTTTACCAGATAAATATGTAACAATATCTAAAATTTTAGAACATATTAATAATAATTATAAATATGAAAAATTAACACTTAAATAAGAAAGGAAATGGTAAATAATGAATTTATTTAATTATTTTAAATTAAAAAGAGAATATAATGAGTTATTAACTAAATATGATATAGCGGATGATCTACCTACTATACTTGAACGAAGAAGTTGGTTAGTTTCAGAAAATCAAGTTTTAAGTGAAAATCTTGATAAAAAGAAAGCTTTATTAAGAGAATATCAATCTTTAGAAGAATTAAGTAGGGAAGTTTCATCTAAAAGAGAAGAAATAGCATTATTAGAAGAAAAAATTGAAAAATTAAAAAGTGTTTTAGGAAATTTAGAATCAATTGATCAAATCCGTAGGGAAATAGAATTTTTAGAGGAACGAAAAAAAATATTACAAGGTAAAAATGTTAAAAAATATGATCCAAGCAAGATTATTTATGCAACTTATGGAGCACTTTCTTTTGATGAAGATGACAATTTTTCATTTGATCTAGCTGTTTTTATTTATCAAGGAGAAGCTAAATATACTAATGATGATGATGAAACTCATAAGTGTAAAGAATTTCAAAGCATTGGTGGCAGCAATTGGGCTGCTTATAGTGGTTATGATGATGAAATATTTGAGTCAGAGAATAGATCATATAATGCTTGTCTTGGTAGTTGGATTACTTTTGAGGAAGTATGTATTGCAATGGGTAGCAAATTATATTTAGAAAAAGAAGTAACTTATGAAGAAATAATGGAAGTTATGTCAATTTTTGATAACTATAATATAAATGAAGTAGATATAGTAGAGATTATTCGAGAATTAGCTAACAATCAAAAAAAGGAAAGAAAAAGAAAGAGATAATTAAAAAGCCTGAAGTGTACCCAATAAAGTAGACAAAGAAAAAAAAGAGAATGGTAACTTCAATAGAAATAATATAAACTGATATTC
>CANQZQ010000068.1 GCA_947628375.1 uncultured Bacilli bacterium | reverse complement strand
AAGAAAAATATATAGAAATTATAGGAAAAATAAAGGAAAAATCAGGTAGTTTGTGTATAAACTATGCACACTACCATTATTTAGACGGAGGTATTTATGGAATTAGATAAGGTAATAGCATTAAGAAGAAGTTGTCGGATGTTTAAAACAAATAAAATTAAAAAAAAGGAAATTGATTATTTACTCAATTCTGCTAGGTTAGCGCCATCTGCTGCGAACCGTCAACCTTGGCATTTTGTTGTTTTAGAAAGCGAAAGATTAAAGATAGCTGATATTATGGAAAAACAATTAGAAAGACAAAATAATAAGGTTGTTGATAGAAGTTATGCTACTAAAAATTATAATCCTACTGCTAGTGTTAGAGAAAGCATTCGTATAATTAAAGAAGCCCCAATCTTACTTCTAATTTTTAGAGAAAATGATTCTAGTTGGGTTGAAGGTGATTATTTATCAATTGGCTGTGCTGGAGAAAATATTTGTTTAGCTGCCACTAATATTGGATTGGGATCACTTTGGATTAGAGATGTAAGCTATACTAAATATGATATTGCCAAATATCTTGGATTAGATGATATGGATTTAGTAACGGGAATAGCAATTGGATTCCCTAAGGAAGAAAATTATCAAGCTAAGAAAAAAGATTTAAATGAAATAGTTACTTATTTAAAATGAATTCTTAAATAAAAATTTATTTTTGCTTTTATGTTTAAAATTATATTGCTTTTAAAAAATTCTCTTTAAATTGTGCTTTATAATTTTAAAATCTTGCTAAAAATTAATTAAAACAAAATGATTGCAATTTTTATAAATTAGATTATAATATAATCTTAAGCAAAGGGGAATTTTTTATGATAGCAAAGCAAATGATGGAAATTGATAAATTAATACAAGAAAATAATTATCGAAATGAAATGATAAAATTAAGAATGGCAATTATCAATGCTACTTCTTTTGATGCTAAAATAAAATTGTTAAAAGAAGCTTATGCTAAAGCTAAAGAAATTGCCTCTTTATGTTATATTGAAGGATACGGAATATATGGATTTCAAAATATAAGAGATCATATCTTAGAATGTGAAAAAGCCATACCTAAAGAATATATTTTAGAAAACAAGCCAAAATTTATTGGAGTTTATAATAACATTTCTGATATTAAAGATGAGGAAGAATTATTAAATGCAATAGTATTTCAAGCTAGAAGAAAATTGTTAAATGAAATTAATATGGTTTTATATCGTAAACTTTCTTTGGAACAATGTGATTTATCTAATTATTGCTTAAATGCTTCAAAAATTGTTAAAGAAATTTGTGCTCAAAATAATATTTCATGTGAAATAGTAAAATTAGAACCAGGATATATTTTTCGCTCTAATTTATATGGTAATTTTGGTAATCATGTATTTAATATTGTCACGTTAAATTATAAAAGATTTATAATTGATTTAACTTATAGTCAATTTTTTACACCTGGCAAAAATTTAATTGAACGACTTGGCATTCCTGAAATTCCTAGTCCAAATGTAGGCTTATTTATGACAATGAGTGAAAACAGAAAAAAAGTTGCTAACAAAATATTAAGTGATGGATATATTTTAATTACTGATGAAGTTTTAAAATATTATCTTGATGGTTTTACTATTTTTTATCGTAATGGTTTATACTATGAAGAAACAAACGATTTTAGTTTTACAACGAAATATAGTAGTGATGATTATAAAAATTTCTTAAAAGGAAAAGATAATCAAACTAATTATGAAGATACATCTTGGCTTGGCTATCAAAAAAGATCTTTAAAAAATCCGAAGTTAAATTTTGAAAGAAGATAAAATTAATATATAATAACATTTGTTATTATGTTTGTATAAATAATTATTGGTTATACTAATTAGAGTAAAAAAGAGGTGTTTATGAAGAAAAATAGCCATATAATTATTTTATTTTGCTTAAATATTTTGCTTTTATTAATAATAATTAATGATTTAAAACCTGATAATAAAAAGGTAATAATTGATAAATATATAACAAGAAATAGTGACAAAGTGCATATAGATATTATTAAAGAAGACGTTAATAATAGTGAGGAAAATAATAATATGGCAAATGAAAATAATGATATAATTTTAACTTTGAATGAAATAGAAGTTTATAATGAAAAAATTAAAAATAAAACTAATGAATTATATGATCTAAATAGTTATAAAAGCATGACAAAAGATGAAATATTAAATTATATAAAAAAATATGATATTCCAAAAGGTAAATATAATGATGGTAAATTAATAACAAATGAAGAAATAAATGCAATATTAAATAATCGTGATATTGATAACATTGAAGATGCGTTAAAGATACAAAAAGGAATAATTGTTAAGAGAGCTAATTTAAGAAGCTTTCCAACTACTATAGGATTTTATGATACAAAAATAAATGATTATGATAAAATTCAAGAAACAGAGCTTTTAGTAAATACAGGTGTATTAATATTACATGAAAGTAAAGATAAATTGTGGTATTTTGTAATGAGCCCTATTTATGTAGGTTGGGTAGAAAAAGATACTGTAGCTTTAGCAAGTGATGTTAATTATGATTTTTTTATTAATAATAGTAACTATGGTGTTATCATTGATAAATATGTCAAAATAGATGATATTACTTTAGATATGGGCGTTAAATTACCATATATTAATAATAAATTTATTTTACCTATAAAATTAGAAAACAGCGAAGTTGGTAAAAGAGAAATAGATATTTCTAGTGATAAAATAAATATAGGTTATTTACCATATACTAAAGAAAATGTTATTAAAGAAGCATATAAATATCTAGGAGAACCTTATAGTTGGGGCGGATTAAATAAAAGTGTTGATTGTTCAAGTTTTATAATGAATATTTATAAAACTTTTGGTTTTAATTTTCCAAGAAATACATCTAGTCAAAATAAAAGTGTTGGAGAAGTTATATCTTTAACTGATAAAAATAATAATGAAAAATTGAATTTAATAAATAATACTGAGCCAAGTCTTTTATATCAAGATGGCCATGTTATGTTATATATTGGCATAAAAAATGATAAGCATTATATTATTCATGCATCAGGAGATGGGATGGTAAAAGAAAGTATTTTAGATAATTCGAATTATTTAAAAAATATTAATAAACTGGTTTTAGTGAAATAAAGGAAATAATTTGCTATAATAGAGATAAGAAATGAGGAAGATATGAAAAGAAATATTTTAACTATTGTAGCGGTTTTTTTATTAGCGTTATTATTTTATTATTTTATGTTGCCACCCCTTAATTTAAGTAGTCCATTATTTTGGGTATTTTTAATATTTATTTTACTAAGTTATGTTTTGATATCTTCGATTTTGAATAATATTCATAGTCGTAATCTGATTTTTAGATTAAATAATATTGAGACTATAATTTTAATTAGTGTACCATGTATTATTGGTTTAATTTTAATTGTTAATTTTATTTTATCTCCATTATTTAATGCTAAAAGATATAGTGAAAGAATAGATGTTTTAGAAGGATATTCTTTTGTCGACGATGTTAAAGAAGTAGATTTTAAAAAAATACCTTTAATTGATAAAGATAGTAGTGAAAAACTTGGCGATCGTAAAATGGGAGAGTTTACATCTTGGGTTAGTCAATTTTATGTTAGCGATTTATATACTCAAATCAACTACAATAATGAGATAGTAAGAGTTACACCTTTAGAGTATGCTAGTATTATTAAATATTTTACTAATCGTGATGAAGGAATAAAAGGGTATATTACTGTTAATTCAGTTGATGGCACTTCGACTTTAAAAACATTGGAGAAAGGTATGCGTTATATGCCTAGTGCTTTATTCTTTGAAAACTTATATCGAAAATTAAGAATTAGTTATCCAACTTTAATTTTTGATGACGAATCTTTTGAAATAGATAATGAAGGTAATCCTTATTGGATTGTGCCAACAATTAAATATAGTGGAATAGGTTTAAAGAAAGAAATTAATGGAGTAGTTATTTTAAATCCAATTACTGGTGAATCAAAAAGATATGATATAGATGAAGTGCCTACTTGGGTTGATCATGTTTATAGTGCTGATTTAATTATTGAACAAGTTGATAACTGGGGTGAATATCGGAATGGTTATTTAAATTCTATTTTTGGCCAAAAAGATGTAATTAATACAACAGATGGCTATAATTATTTAGTTATGGATGATGATGTTTATTTATATACGGGAATTACTTCTGTATCAAGTGATGAATCTAATTTAGGATTTATATTAGTTAATTTGAGAACTAAAGAAACAAAATATTATTTGGCACCGGGTGCAGAAGAATATAGTGCAATGGCCTCAGCAGAAGGATTGGTTCAAGAAAAAGATTATGAAGCCTCATTCCCACTTTTAATAAATTTAAATAACAAACCTACTTATTTACTAAGTTTAAAAGATAACGCGGGCTTAGTTAAAATGTATGCTTTTATAGATGTGGCTGATTATCAAAAAGTAGTTGTTAGTGAAGCCTCTTTAGGTATCGAAGAAGCCGCAGCTAAATATTTAAAAGATAATAATGTTAATAAAGATAATTTACAATCTAAAGAAATAACTATTAAAAATATTACGACTGCTGTAATAGATGGCAATTCTTACTATTATTTAACTGATTCAGATAATAATTTGTATTATGGTAGTATTAGCGTAGATAAAACTAAATTCCCATTCTTAAAGAAAGATGATAAAATTAAAGTTACTTATACTGATGGTGAAGTAAAAGAAATAGTTAAAATAGGTGACTAATGACAAAAGAAGAAATTAATAAAATTATATATGAACTTAATAGTGATGATGAAATAGTAAATTTTGTTCAAAAAAGAATTGCTGAATTAGAAAATAAAAGTAGTGAAATTACTGTCGGTCAAAATTATACAGATAGCTTTAGAGTTTACATTTCTTCAAAAGTACATTTTAAACCAGCCACTACGATTGGGGATAATCAATGTCCCGATTTAGTTTTTGATGATATCGTACCTTATATAAATTTGATTAAAAAAATAAGAAAAGGCCGTTGGTATAATGAACTTACTTTGCTTACAACTATCTTTTTTACTATTAATGATTACTTAGGAAGAAGCGATGATATTTTCGAGCGTTTTATGGCTTATAATAGTCATATTATGGAAGGAAAAGTTTCTATTAGAGAAATTAAAGAACATCGATGTGCTTTTTGCTCAGAAATAAGTGCCCTTGCTCATAATATGTTTAAGTTTTTAGGAATAGATTCTGAATTTGTTTGCGGCATGCGTAATAATGAGAATCATGCATTTTTACTAGTATATCCTAATGGTTATGATAATGTTCCATTATGTATATATGATCCATCATTTTTTGTATCGTTTGTAAAGTCAGAAAACGAGAAATATTCATTTGGATATTATACTGGTTTAAATAAAGAAAATTATGAAAGTTTTAAAAGTGGAGTTCCTTATAAAGCTGATTTAACAAAAGCTGAGCAAACATATCGTAAATTATATGGTTTTAATGGTTTATTAGATAATTGTGTTTTCGAAGGTGAAACACCAACTTATATTTATGGAATTGGTTATAATTACAATAGAAAATGAGGATTTAATATGGAAAAATTAGAGGAAAATTTATTAAGTATTGGGAGGTCTCTTTGACATTCCTAAATTAGAAAAAAAGTTAAAAGAATTAGAAAATCTTATCAATAAAGAAGACTTTTGGCAAGATTTTGATAATGCTAATAAGATTAATAAAGAATATCAAGAAATAAAAAAAACAGTTAAAAATTATCAAGATTTGTTAGATGATTTAGATACTTTAAAATTGTTACATGATGAATTAACAGAAAATGAATTTATAAAAGAATATAATATTTTAAAAGAAAAAATTACTGAACTAGAAAAATTTGTTCATTTAAGTGGTGAATATGATAGTTTAAATTGTTATTTAGAAATTCATCCAGGGGCTGGTGGTACTGAGTCATGTGATTGGGCAAGTATGCTTTTAAGAATGTATGAAAGATTTTGCGAAAAGGATAATTATTCTTATGATTTAATTTATGAGAATAAAGGCGAAGAAGCTGGTATTAAAGCAGTATCCATTTTAATAAAAGGTTATATGGCTTATGGCTATTTAAAAAAGGAAAGTGGCGTTCATCGGCTAGTTAGAATTTCTCCGTTTGATAGTAATAAAAGAAGGCACACATCCTTTGCATCAGTGACAGTTACTCCAGAATTTAAGGAAACGCCAAATATTGAAATTAATGAAAGTGATTTAAAGATTGATGTTTTTCATTCAAGTGGAGCTGGTGGTCAATCAGTAAATACATCAAATTCTGCGGTTAGAATTACTCATCTTCCTTCAAAAATAGTTGTTAATTGTCAAAATGAAAGAAGTCAACTTAAGAATAAAGAAATGGCTATTAAAATATTAAAAAATAAATTATATGAAAAATATTTAGAAGAGGAAGAAAGAAAAAGAGAATCTCTAAAAGATACTTCTAAAAATATTGAATTTGGTAATCAAATAAGAAGCTATATTCTAGAACCTTATAAGTTAGTTAAGGATAATCGCAGTAATTATGAGAGTAATGATCCAGATAAAATATTAGATGGTGATATCTTAGAAATGCTCGAGTATAATTTAAAAAATATATAATAAAGCATTAAACTTTATGAAGTAGATTGTTTTCTACTTTTTTTATTAATAATTTTTTAATATCTTCATCTTGAAGAATGTTTATCGAAAATGTTTTATTTCCGATTTTATTTATCGAAGTTCCACAATGATATACTTCTTCTTTATCGATTTTGATATTGACTTTGGTATTTTCTAATGTCTAATTCTTTTAATAATTTATTTTTATAACATATTATTTTTACTGGTACTTTTATTTCTCTTATCATATCTAATAATGTTTTATCTGCATAACCATCTATAATTATTAATTCTTT
>CANQZQ010000067.1 GCA_947628375.1 uncultured Bacilli bacterium | reverse complement strand
ACCTTTCTCATTTTGTCACCTCAGTGACATATTATATATTAACTTGAGACATTTTCCAAAGTTAACACTTAAGACATTATCATAAATTAAGCATATTTCAAACTAAAATAATCAAGTTGCGCTTGACAAATGAAATATAAAGTGCTATCATAGACGCCATATTCATGAAGGGGGATTTTATAATGAGTAATGAATTTAATGAAAAATTTGAAAATTACATCAGCGATTTAAACACTGCTATTGAAAAAGCTCAAAAAGAAAGAGAAAAAATAGCAGCAAGTGATTCTAAAAGAAAGGAAAAAAAATTAGCTAAAATTGACAAGATCATTGATCAATTATCAGAATTAGGCTCTAGAGCTAATAAACTAGAAGATACCAAAAATGATCTTTTAAATTTAGAAAAATTGGATTTAGGAAATGATAGTGAAATCATTGTTACTATAACTAATGTTATCGAAAATTTAAATGCTGAACAAAATGAAGAATTTAAAGATTTAAAAGATAAACTTGGTTATACAGATAGTGAGATACTAGACGTTGACGAATTTAAAAAGGAATTAGAAAAGCAAAACCACGATCTTAATAGAAAAATGCGTTTTTTAAGCGGTAAAGAATATGAAAGAGCTGAAGAACAATTAAATAAAATTGATTATTTAATTATTGCAGTTAATGAATATTCTGATAGTAGAGAAAGAAATGCTGCAATTACTAGTGCTTTAGAAGATGTCAAGAAATTTGAAACTGTTGAAAAGAAAAAAGAATGTTTAAACAAAGCTATTAGTGCCATGACTGAAAAATATGATGATCTTGAAGATCAAGTTTTAGAAGACATGGAGTCTTTACCTAAAATTCAAAAGAAAATAAAAGTTAAAGAAGAAAAAGAAGAAAAAGATAATTGGTTTAAAAGTCATTGGAAAGGCCTTACTGCTACAATAGTTGGGGTTGCTGTTGCGGCTGGTCTTACTGCTACAATCATTTATTTAGCAAATAAAATTGAAAAACTAAGTAATGATGATAAAGATCGTACTCCTTCGACTAGTGATACTACTAATCCAGGTGAAACTACACCATCTAATCCAGAAGAAGATAAACAAGTAAATGAACTTCAAGAAAAAAATGTTAAAGCTTTAACAGAAAAAGGTTATAATGAAGCTAAAGCTAAACTAATGGCTGTAAACTTTGATCAAGCTACTATTGACAATTTAATAGATGCTTACAATCCTGAAGTTGAAAAATATGCCAATTGTAAAGAATTTAATTTAAGTTATCTAGAAGATTACGACTATGTTATTAATACATATGCCTTAACTTCATTAAAAACAGTTGATTATGTAAATCGTTCTTATAAGATTGCTGAAACTAATTTTTATGAAGGTGCTTCTATTGATGATATCGTAAAAGTTGTTATGTCTATTGATAATAAAGACTTATATAAATATGAAAATGGGGCTTTAGCTCAATCATTTAATACAACATTTAGTCCAATGGTAGATAGATTCTTATTTGGTACAGTTAGTGATGAAGACATTAATAAAATGGATGCTTTGCAATATTTTGCTAAAGATGGATCTGATATGGATAATTTCTTAACAACATATGGCGCTTTAGCTAAAAAAGTTTTAAGTAATCCACAAAGTAAAGAAGATAAAGATAAACTATTTAATTTTGTTAGTATATTTGCTTTATCATTTGGTGGTTACTCAAATGAAGATTTAGAAAAAGTTATTACTACTGATGAAAAATTCAATCAAGATGCTATGGTTATCGATTATGTTGATTGGTTTGTAGCTTATAATTCATTTATTGCTCCATTATATCCAATTAATGCACCTATTACTCCAGAAGAACCTAAAAAGCCTGAAATTCCTGCTAATGCTACGGAAGAAGAAATTGCTAAAATTAATGCTGAATATGAATTAGCATTAGCAGAATTTAAAGTTGCAACTCTAGATTATGATGCTCAATTTAGTAAAATTGCTGAAATTCAAGATATTATAATTTCAGCTTTGCAAGGTCCAGAAATGGCTAACATTTGTGGCCAAAGCTTAGAGAAGTAAAGGAGGAAAATACAATGTATACAGAAGAAACAAAAACAACAATAAATTGGAGTTCAGTTATTAAAAAAGGTATTGTTATTTTACTTGTTGCATTAGTAATTTTCTTCATCATCTGGCTAATTGCTAGAGATAATGAGCCTAGCGTCAATGTTAACTATGATAATGGTAACAATACTACCACTACTCCATCAGTTACTCCAAATAATAAAGCTTATTCTAAAGAATACTTAGAGGGTTATAGATATTTTCATGATACTGTTAAAGAATATTTCTTAATTAGTGATCTTCCAAGTGAAGGACAATCTAAAAAATATACTTTACAAGAATTAATTGATAAAAATTTAATATTTGCTTGGGAATACAAAAATGGAGAACCTTGTGATACTGAAGCCAGTTATGCTTATGTAACTAATGAAAATGGTAAATACAAACTAACAATTACTCTTGTTTGTGGTATTGAAGTTGCTAAAACAACTGAGGAATTAGGTTGTAATCAATTATGTACAAATGGCAGTTGCTTACCTTCAGTTCCAGAAGATGAATACATAACCGAATATCAATACAAACAAGCTTATACAGATTATGAAACAACTTATAGTTGTCCATCTGGTTATACTAAAAATGGAACAAAATGTGTTAAAAATAATAAAACTACTGTTGCTGCTACCAAAAATGTAACTTATAGTTGTCCTTCTGGTTATACCGCTGTAGGTAGTGGTGCAAGTATGACATGTTATAAAAATACTAATGATGTTAAAGATGCTACAGTAGAATTTGCTTATAGTTGTCCAGCCGGTTATAATAAATCAGGTTCTGGTGCTAACACTAAATGTTATAAAACATCATCAAATTATACTAATGCTAAATTTAATACTGTTTATAGTTGTGATCCAGGATATGCCATGGTTGGTACTGGTGTAAATGCTAGATGTGTTAGAGAAAATAGTTCTTCTGAAACTATTCCAGCTACGCCAAATACTACTTATAGTTGTCCTTCTGGTTATAGCCAAAATGGTACTCAATGTACTAAAAGTACTAGTATAGCAGCTACGCCAACTACTACTTATGACTGTTCAAAAGTAGGCGGTTCATTAGTAAATGAAAAATATTGCCGTGTTTATTCAACAAAATCTTCATATGAATCTTATGAAACATATAAAGGTACAACTTATAATGGTTGTTCATATAGTGGATCTTATACAGATGTATGTTCTGCATATAGAGGATGTACGAGAACATATTATAAATATTATTGTTCAAAATCATCATATAAGGATGTAGCAGCTACTGCCAATACTACTTATAAATGTTCAGACAGTACTTATAGTCTAAATGGTACTCAATGTACTAAGAATGATACTAAACCTGCTACTCCAACTACTACTTACAGTTGTCCATCTGGTTATAGTAAATCAGGTTCTGGTGCTAATACTTTATGTACAAAAAATAATACTAGTACAAGTTATGGTACTTTAAGAAATGAAAACAGATATTATTGTGATCAAGCAAACGAATATCTTGTTGGTGATAAATGTTATTCAAATTATGAGGAATCTATTAATCCAAATGTAACCAACCAATATTCTTGCCCTGCTGGTTATACAAAAAATGGAACTAAATGTACTTATACTCTTAGAGAAGATAGAAACGCAATAAAAAATACAACTTATAGTTGTGATAAAGGTTATACTAAATATGGTATAGGAAACGATTCTGTATGTACTAAGGGTGCAACTACTTCAATTGATGCTACTAAGTCATCTAAGAAAGTAACTAAATATAGATATAAATGGAGTTCTTCAGAAACACTAGAAGGCTGGGAAAGAACTGGCGAAACTAGACAATCAAAAGTAGTTAATAATAACACTGATAGTAATATTTCCGAAAAATAATAAATAAAAACCTCGCTTCGTAAGAAACGGGGTTTTTTATATACTTAAATTTATTTTACTAAATTATCAAAAGCATCTGGATAAGGAATAGCAATTTGAATTAATTTATTTAAACAAGGATGATTAAATTCTAAATAATTAGCATGTAAATATAATCGCTCTTTTTTATGAGTTACATTTGTATATACTTTTTCTCCAACTAAAGGGTGTCCAATATCATTTAAATGAACTCTTATTTGATGTTTTTTACCTGTTAAAATATGAATTTTAATTAAACTATATAACTTATTACTTTTAATAACTTCATATTCTGTTATAGCTAATTTTTCACCCTTTTTATCACTATAAACATAATTAGTTTTCGTTTCTTTTAAATAAGATTTAATTGTTCCTTTTTGATCTTTTAAAATTCCATGAACCACAGCAATATATTCTCTTTTAACATTAACCCAATTATCTTGTAATATTTTTTTAGCTTTTAAATTTTTAGCAAAGATAATTAAACCCGATGTTTCTTTATCAAGACGATGAACAATAAATATTTTATTATTTTTATTTTGCTTCTTAACATAACTAGATACTTGATAATACAAAGTATTTTCTTTTTCATAATTATTACTTATCGTTAATAAATGGGCTTCTTTATCAATAATAATTAAGTCTTTATCTTCATAAATAATATCTAATTTTTTCTTTTTATTCATGTTTATCAACTTCTAAAATTAATATATCATATTACAATTAGAAGTCAATAAAAAAAGGCAAAGAAAAAAAGTATTGCTACTTTTTATCGTTTTTTCCTTTCATCGCTTCCAGTATTTCCACTGGTAAGCAAAATAGAATGGTATTTGATTTATCAGAAGAAATATCACTTAATGTTGATAAGGTTCTTAAATGCATCGCTCCTGGTGTATTACTCATAATTTCTGCCGCTTTAGCCAAATTATTTGAAGCCTCTACTTCACCTTTCGCTTTTGTTACTACAGCTTGTTTCTCTCTTTCAGCTTCAGCTGCAATAGCTAATACTCTTTTCATATCTTCTGGTAAAGAAACATCTTTAAGTTCTACATTTTCTACTTTTATTCCCCAAGGATCAGTAGCTTCATCAATTATTTTACAAATCTCGGTACTTATCTTATCTCTTTCAGCTAAAAGCTCATCAAGAGATACAGAACCAACAACATTTCGCATTGTAGTTTGAGCAAGTTGACCAACGGCATAATAGAAGTCTTCAACTGCTAAGATTGCTTTTGATGCATCAAATAATTTATAATATATAACCGCATTAATTTGAACTGAAACATTATCTTTAGTAATTGCTTCTTGACTTGGAACATCAACTGCTTTAGTTCTAATATCAACTTTTTTATATGATTCAATAATTGGCAATACTAATTTCCAACCCGGATTTAATACTTTAACAAACTTACCAAATCTAAATTTGATACCTCTTTCATATTCATTTATTTGTTTAATGGAACAAATAAGGATAACTATAACAAAAACTATAATACCTATAACTAAATTCATATATAACTCCTTAATAATATATATTATTATTTTTTATCTTTTATTTCTTCTTTTTTAGGAAGAGCTTCTTTTCTTGATAAATTTAAACGTCCTTTATTGTCATAGCCTAAAGATTTAACAATTATTTCATCGCCAACTCTCACAACGTCACTTGGTTCATTAACTCTTTTATTGTCAAGTTGGGAAACATGAACCATTCCTTCACAACCTGGCCAAAGTTCTACAAAACAGCCAAAGTCTTCCACTTTAATAACTTTACCTGTATAAATTTTACCAGTTTCAACTTCTCTTATAACACTTTCAATCATTTCTTTAGTTTTAGCAATAATATTAGCATCTTGGTGATAAATAATTACTCTTCCATCATCTTCTAAATCAACTTTAACTGCATCTTTATCATTAACTGACTTAACATTACTAGCTTCCAAAATAATTTTTGTAATCATTTCGCCACCACGGCCAATAACATCTTTAATTTTCTCTGGATCAATTGTAAATGTCTCAATTTTAGGAGCATATTTACTAAGTTCTTTTCTAGGTTCTTTAATAACTGTCTCAAATAAATCTAATATTTCCATTCTGGCTTTTTTAGCTTGTGCTAAAGCTTCCTTTAAAATATTTTTATTTACACCATCTATTTTAATATCCATTTGTAAAGCACAAATACCTTTTCTCGTACCTGCTACTTTAAAATCCATATCCCCTAGATGATCTTCCATCCCTTGAATATCTGTTAAAATAGTATATTTTTTACCATTAGTTATAAGTCCCATCGCAATACCTGCTACTGGAGCTTTAATTGGAACACCTGCTGCCATTAAAGAAAGACATCCAGCACAAATACTAGCTTGGCTTGAAGAACCATTACTTTCAAGTATTTCCGAAACAACTCTAATTGTATATGGAAATTCTTCTTCCGATGGAATAACTTGAAGTAGTGCTCTTTCACCTAATGCTCCATGACCAATTTCTCTTCTACCAGGGGCACCATATCTACCAGTTTCACCAACACTAAATTGTGGAAAGTTATAATGTAACATAAATCTTTTTTCAGTTTCTAAATCAAGTCCATCAAGTATTTGATGTTCACCCAATGCACCTAATGTAGTTACACTTAAACTTTGTGTTTCTCCACGAGTGAAAAGTGCTGAACCATGTGTTCTTGGAAGTAAATCTATATCAGTTGATATAGGTCTTATCTCTGTCATAGTTCTACCATCTGCTCTTAAATGTTCTTTAACTACTATAGATCTAAATAACTCATATTCTATTTCTCCAAATATTAATTTAACACTAGTAAGTATTTTATTTAATTCTTCTTCATCTAAATTACTGTTTTCTTCTTTATACTTATTTACTATTTCTTCTTCTAATTCATCTATAGTGTTATATTTAGTAAGTTTATCTTTAATGCGTAATGCTGCATCAAGTCTTTTACTACAATAATTTTTAACTTCTTCTCTAAGTTCTTCAGAAATTTCAAGAACTTCATATTCCATTTTTTCTTGACCACATTCACTGATAATCTTCTTTTGAAATTCACATAATTCTTTAATAGCCTCATGACCAAACATTAAAGCCTCTAGCATATCATCTTCAGATACTTCTTTAGAACCAGCCTCAACCATATTTATGGCATCATATGTACCAGCAACAGTAAATTCTATATCAGAATTATCAGTTTCTTCTACGGTAGGATTTATAACAAGTTTTCCATTAACTCTTCCTACTTTAACACCTGCTATAGGCCCATCAAATGGTATTTTTGATATGCAT
>CANQZQ010000066.1 GCA_947628375.1 uncultured Bacilli bacterium | reverse complement strand
CCTTGTATTCCCATAGGCCCTGTTTCTCCTTGTATTCCTTGGGGACCAGGGACACCTTGTGGTCCCCTAATAGCTCCTACATCAATCCAATCATCGTCATTAGCACTCCATACAAAAAGATTATCTCCAACTAAATAACTATCGCCAGGACTTCCTATTGGTTTCTCTCTTTTTAAATCGTCATAACTAGCAAAAGATCCTAAAATAGTTACACTTGTCCCCGCCGGCCCCGTTGGTCCAGTTTCCCCAGGCAATCCTTGCTCACCTCTTGGAATAACAAAATTTATAATATGGTTTATGCCTTCTCCTGAATCGATAACACTAGCCATCGTTCCAGCATCGCCTGTTACAACGTCCCCAATAGCTATTGTGGGTGTACTTCCCATTTCCCCTTGTGGTCCAGTAGATCCTCTTGGAATCATAAATTCTAAAACAATATTATGATCATCTCCAATATTTACAACTTGAGCAGGTTTTTCCGAGGTCATTGTTTCAGTTGTAGCTATCGTTATTTGGGGTGATACTCCTGCCGGTCCTGTAGGTCCTGTAGGTCCAGTTGGTCCAATCATACTTATAATACCAGATGGAAGCATACAACAATTATTTATATAAGGATTATTTTTTTTAAAATTTTCAATTAAATTTTTAGCTTTTTGAATATTATCATTCATATACTAATTCTCCCTTATAGTATTTTATGTTAATATCTTTTTAAGGTTAAAAAAAAGAATGATTAAAATCATCCTTTATCAAATATTACTTTAATATCATCATCACTTAAATCTTCTAAATTATTAATATGTCCTATTTTTGTATAACCATAAGTTGTATCAAAAGATTTATAAAATATTACTAAGCAATTATCTTGATATAACATAATATCACCTTTGTTAATATGTTTAATATTTATTTCATTTATTGGCAGTTTTTGATCTAAATAGTAGTATTTTTCATTATTGTTTAAAGAGGTCATTTTTAAATCTAAAGGTAGCATTTCTATTAACTTTTTAACAGTTTCATTATTTTCTAAATTAACTTCATAAGTTTTATTATCAATTATAACAATCATTTCTTCTCCTTTATTATTTTCTTTTATTCTTTTTTTATAATTAATTATACCTACAATAACTATTATTAATAAAATAAATATTATTATAACCCATCTTTTCTTTTTTATTAAAATCACCTTTTTTCTTGATTTTTATTTTGTATTAAATCAACAAGAAAGAATTCTATTAAACACATAAGAATAATTATTAGAATAATACTTAACATTTTAAAATTAATAAAAGTTAAAGAGAATAATTCTTTTAAACCAATAACACAAGTTAAGAAAATAGTTACTAAAATGGTTAACATGATAATTTGATATTGTTTAAGAGGTTTACAAATGCGATAGATATGAACAAAGCCAATAAATCCAACAATTAAGACACATAAAGTTGATGCTTCTCTTTCACTTAAAGGTAGTAAAGTTATTAGTAAAATATTAAAGACAATTATTAATGATGTTGGTAAAGCTTTTTTAAAAATGTTAGTTAAAAAATTTCCTTTTACTAGTTCTTCATTAGGTTCCAAAGCTAAGATAAATGAAGGAATTCCAATAGTTAAAACTCCAGTTAAAGTCATTTGAATAGGAATAAATGGATAAGTAAATGGTAAAATCATAAAAAAGAATGATAATAAAATGGCAAAACCAGTTTTAACAATAAATAAACTAGCCGATCTTTCAATATTATGAATAGTTCTTCTTCCTTCTTTAACTACTTTAGGAACTGATGAAAATTTTGAATCAAGCAAAACTAAATCGGCAATATCATAAGCTGCTTCACTTCCACAAGCAAGAGCAAGACTACAATCAGCTTCTTTTAATGCTAAAACGTCATTAACACCATCACCTACAAATGCGACAATATGGTTATTTTTCTTTAAAATTTTGATAATTTCTCTTTTTTGAAAAGGACTAACCCGTCCAAATACTGTATTATTTAAAGAAGCTTTTTCTAAATCCTCATCTTTTATTTTAGAACAGTCAACATAATTTTTTATATTAATATTTAGTCTTTTTAATAATTTAACAATCATCCTTGGACTATCGCCAGAAATTATTTTAATATCAACATTTTGCTTTTGAAAATATTTTATAGTTTCTACTGAATCACTTCTTAAATTATCTTCAAGTAATATATATCCAATCTTAACAATTTTTTCATTTACTTTTACTAAGGACAGCGTTCGGTATTCATCAAATTCTTGTGGTAATACCTCTTTAGGTAAAAGAATTTCTGGTGCCCCTAGTCGGTAAGTATCCCCATTATCAAGAATAATTTCACTATATTTTCTCTCTGATGAGAAAGGAGTAGTTTTCTTAACTTCCATCTTCCCCTTTTCTTTAAAATATTTTTTTAAAGCTTTCATTGTGGCATTATCATCTTTTAAAGCACTACAAAAATTATTCATAATTTCTTCAATGTTTTCTTTTTTGCTTAAAGAAATTACTTTACTAACTTTCATATTTCCTTCTGTTAAAGTACCTGTTTTATCAAAGCAAATAGTATCTACTCTAGCTAAAGTTTCAATTGAATATAATTGTTTTACTAATACTTTAAATTTAGATAAACGAACAACACTAACTGCTAAAACTGTACTTGTAAGTAAAATTAAACCCTCAGGTATCATAGCAAGTAGGGCCGCAACTGTATTAATAATGGCATCATTTAAAGGATTTTTTAAAACAAAATATTGATTTAAAAACAAGAAATTTCCTAAGGGAAGAATTATAATAGAAACAATTTTTATAATTTTATTTAATGAGTTTAAAATAATGGAATTAACTTTTTTAATATACTTTGCATCATGAGATATTTTAGAAGTATAATTATCATCTTTAATATGAATTACTTTTGCTAAACAGTCACCACTAACAATAAAACTTCCTGATAATAAAGTATCACCTTTTTTCTTTAAAATTGTATCAGACTCACCTGTAATAAAAGCTTCATTAACTTCTACAAAACCTTCCAAAATTGTTGCATCTGTTACAACTTGATTGCCAATTTTTAATTTTAAAACATCATCTAAAACAATTTCATTAACTCCTATTTCTTTAATTTGTCTATCTCTTATAACATTAACTTTAGGACTAGCAATTAATTTTAATTTATCTATTTCTTTTTTAGCTCTAATTTCTTGAATAATACTTATCAGGGTATTAGAAATAACAACTCCTAAAAATAATAAATTTTTATATGAGCCAGTTAAATAAATAAAAAACGCTAAAATTAAATTTAACATATTAAATAAAGTAAAAATATTACTTATTATAATTAAACTAACACTTTTAGTGGGTATAGTTGTATCTTTATTTACTAATCCTTTTTTAATTCTATTTAAAACATCATTATGATTAAGTCCTTTAATATTTTCCTCTAAGGTTTTCATAACTATTTTCACCATTATTATTATAACACTAGTAACTATTAGACAAAAGAACTATTAAGTTGCTTATGTCAAATAACAATTGCACTTTAAAATATTTTTTTAATTTATCTTTTTAAAGTAGTTTCTAAATCACTTGCCATACCTTTACGAGCACAATAACATAATAAAAATGCTTCTTGTAATATTAATCTACGACCATATAAATTTGTGAACCAAGAATCAATATCAGTAGTATTATCTTTTGCACCACTTCCATAAAGTATAGTATCATTATTTAATAATTTATTGACCATTGCCATGCATCTTTTTAAATGAAAATCTGATGTTATTAATGCAAAAGTGGTCTCGTCTAAATTGTATTGCTCTTTAAGAATTTTTAAGAACAATTCTACATTTTCAAAGGTGCTTCTTGATTTGCTTTCAACAATAATGTCACTATCAGGTACATTATGTTTTAATAAATATTCCCGCATTTTTAACGCTTCAGGATTTTTACGATCTTTATTTAGAAAGCCAATGCCCCCAGTTAAAACTAATTTATCAATTAAATCTTCATTATATAATTTTAATGCTTCATCGACACGATAAGGAATCATAGAAATTCCTCCAAAAACAATACCGAAATCAGTTTTATTTTCTACTCTTTTATATTCTGTATCAAAAACTATGCTTTGTAAATCATGCCTATTATTATATTTAGTAAATAATTCATAGTATGAAATATCAGTTAATTTCATAAATTTCACCTCATAAATTACTGCTATTATAATCATTTGACATTATTTTGTCAAATTTAACAATGTCACTCTCAATAAAAAAACTAACCTATTTATATAGATTAGTAATTTTAATATTTAATATAAATTAAGCCGCAAGCTTTCTAACACAAACAGTCAAAGATCTTTTTTGGTAAAAATCATACATCCATCTAGCACAACTTTCATGTTCATTTAGATATTTTGCATCTTGTGTAAATAATTGAGATTGATCAAAGATACATTTTAAATTTTTTTGAATGGAATTTCTTCTTTTGGTATATTCTATAAAGCTTGAAAAATCATCGCCTCTATAAAATAATAAATAATCTTTAACCATTTCTTGAATTGCTTTTTTATTATGAATATAACGAGGAATGTTACGGAAAAAGCTAATGACATTTTTTCCAAAACTTTTTTGTTGATAATCATAAGTATCTACAACATTATACATTTGATTAAAGCTTTCAACTCTTTTTTTAAAATAGTCACTCAATTCTTCATAAGAAACTTCACTACTAACAAACATTAAATCATTTGATTCAAGTAAATCAGAATCATCTGTAGAAAATTCAGTAATATTTGAATAATCAATATTATCATCACTCATTTCTAACATTGTATCATTAAAAGCCTTTTCATTTAAAGAATCAGTTTTAACTTTTTCTTTTTTAATTTTTTCTTTTCCTATTAAAGAATCATAATTTCTTTTATTATATCTTTTTTCTTTAGCTAAACATTTCTTCAAATGATTAACTTCTTCATCAGACAAATAATTATAATTACTATATAATTTATCTATTTCACAAATATTATCTTCTCTTTTTATAAAACGAATATAATTAGAAATAGATTTTCTTAATGTATTAGATTGCTCTTGAAAATTAATTAAAATTGTTTCAGATATACCACGATTTTTTAATTCTTTTTTAATTTTATTAATATAATAATTTAATTTTTTTCTAATAGCAATAATTTCTTCAAGATCTTTTGCTTCAATTATTTGTTTTGTTAAACTAACAATTAATTCTTGGGCTTGAACAGTTGCTTCATATTTTTTTACATTTTCTTCATCATATTCTAAAGTAGCTAAAATTTCATTTGTATGATTTTGAAAATTATCACTATTTTCACTAATTTTTTCTTTAACCATATTTAATAATTCTATGTGTTCATTTTTAACTTGTTCTACTCTTTTATTAATACTTTTACTCATTAATATCTCCCTCTTCCTCTTTTAAAGCCTCATCCATGCCTTCTAAGATAGCTTCTAATTCCATTAAAGATTGATTATCTAATTTATCTAGATCAATATTTTCCATATTAACCTCCTTTAATTGTCAAATATTATATATTTTCAAAGTAGAAAAGTCAATACAAAGTTTCTAGAAAAATTTAGCAATAAAACTCACAAAAAAACGAGTTACAACAACTTTATTTGTATTTTAATTTTAATAAAATGAATTTCCAAATTTTTTTATGGCTTTTGACATTAAAAAAAACAGTACTAAAATTAAAAATTTACAGTGTGGTCTAAATTTTTAATGATGATGGAAGTGATTCGATTTTAATACTTAAATACCTTGAAGTAAAGACCTTGAATATTACATCTATCTTATTATCAATAAATTTTATTAATAATTTATAAAAATTGATTAAAAATAATAATTGACAGTAAGTTTACATATTTTTATGTCAAAACTTGACTTAAAAATGATATTTTGATATTTTAATCTTAGATAGAAAAATTGAAAAAGGAGAGAAAAAATGAATTTATATGATTTTTATGCAAGCGAGCTTTCTAAAGCTGAAGAAGAAGAAAGAATGGAAGAGATTCGGAGGTCAGAAGCAGAATTAAGAGAAAAAATTGCAAAACAACATATTGAGGCAGCACAAGAATTCGAAAATACTGAGAATTTAGTTAAAGGATACTATATGTATAAATGGTATATAACGAGTGTTTTACCAGAAAAATTGCAAAAATTAATTAGTGATAATCATGAAGCATTACTTGCAGCCAAAAATGGTAATAAACGAGATGATGTTGTTTATAGTAATATGGTTTATTATTTCGATAAAGAACAACCATCATTAATAACTGAAAAGAATGGCGATATTTGTTTAAGAGAAAGACAAACTGAACCATATTTTCGTGATTACCTACAATCTTTTATTAGAAAAAATAATCTAGGAACAGGAAAAATACGCGGAGGTTATAGTCAAAATTTAGGGGAAATTGCTTCTATAGCACTAGAATCTTCATTAAAAAATTATATTGATGCATACGTGACAGAAACTAGAGCATTTGAAGTGTTGGATGAAATTATAGCACAAATACAAGAAGAATATGGCATAAAGTTAAATCCTGAAGATATTCCTGGAATGGATATGCCTTCTATGGGTACAAGATAGGAAAACGAATAATTAAATATTTATAAAGTTGGACATTTTTGTAGAATGTTGGATCTACTAATTTAACCATTTTATAGTTATAGTAGATCCCTTTTTTTGCCTCTCTATTTAGTATTGTGCCACCAAATTTCTTACATCATCTTACATTTTATACCAATTTTTCCGTAAAATTAAAAACCGCTAAAACCCTTATAATTCCGGCGATTTTTTCTATATTTTAACTTGAGAGTTCAAGTAAAATTCTAAATGGCAGGGGATGAGAGAATCGAACTCCCAACTAAAGTTTTGGAGACTCCTATTATACCATTTAACTAATCCCCTAAATCAGTTACGAAATGATTATATCATAATTATTTTAAAAATAAAAGCATAATATAAAATAGGTGATTATATGCTTATTAATTATACTGATAAAGAACTTGATTTACTTGCAAGAATTATGCGAGCTGAAGCTTTAAATGAAGGAGATCTTGGAATGCTAATGGTTGGTAATGTCGTTGTTAATAGAGTAGTAGCCAATTGTTACACTTTTAAAAACATTGATTCTATAACTGATGCTATTTATCAACCTAATCAATTTTCTGGCACCGAAAGTTCCCTTTATTATGGAGCCGCTACTACTCTAGAAAAACGCCTTGCGGAAAGAGTTTTAAGGGG
>CANQZQ010000065.1 GCA_947628375.1 uncultured Bacilli bacterium | reverse complement strand
CTCTTCTATTTCATTATTATCCATTTTATATGAATAACTCTTATTCCAGGTTAACAATACCATAGATATTGTTATTACCATTATTAACATTATTGTTTTCTTTTTATTCTTCATAGCTAATTCTCCTTATGCTCCAATATACGATATATTTTATTTTATTATATCGTTAATCGGAGCAAAAGTCAATGTTCCAAATAGCGATATGTTAAATTTTTAATGTGATATTATGAACAGACTTAAGGATCTTAGAAAAGAAAAAAATTTATATCAAAAAGATATAGCAAAGCATTTAAATATGAGTCAAAATGGATATTCTCAATATGAAACAGAATTTACTAATATACCTACTAAAATATTAAAAGAATTAGCTTTATATTATAATACTAGTATTGATTATATATTTGGTTTAACTAATAATAAAAATTCTTATAACAATTCTAATATTATATTAACTAATAGTGATATGAATAGATTAAAAGAAATTAGAGAAAATAAAGATTTAAAACAAGAAGATATTGCGAAATATTTAAAAATAAGTAGAAATGGTTATTCACATTATGAAACAAATTATCATGATATTCCTAATAAAATATTAATTAATTTATCTATATATTATAATGTTCCAACTGATTATCTTCTATATATTACTGATGAGAGAAAAAGACATTAAAAAAACGTCAAATTTTTGGCGCTTTTTTATTCATCATCGTCATTAAAGAAATCATCAAAGAATTCATCATCTGTAATAACATTTTCATTAACAATAACACTGTCAACATCAATATTAACTTTTGGCTTATCAAGGTTTTTATTTTCTTTTTTAGTTTCTTCTTTAATCTCTTCTTTTTTATTTAATGGTTGTTCAATTTCAATATCATCATCTAAATCTAAATTAGAAGTTAATAAATCATCTTTAATATTGCCATCCATTAGATCTTTATTTTGTTGTTTTAATTGATCTTTTTGACGTTTTTCTTCTTCATCAAGTTCTTTTAATTTACGATCAATATCTTTCATCATTTCATCGATGCTTAATCCACCACCCATTGGAGATGGCATAGGATTTGAAAGCATTGGATTAATTGGACTATGATTAAAATCATTATTCATACTAAAAGGATTCATACCACCGAAACCACTAGGACTTCCAAATGGACTTGGACCACCCGCAAAAGGATTAGGCATTCCCATACCAGGATTATTATTTCCTTCCATCATTTTTTTTCGTTTTTCTTCTGTAACAAATTTCTTTAAGTCAAATAATTCAATTGGTTTTGTTTCTCGAACAGGGAAACTAGCTTCAGGAAAATCTTCACCCCAGTCAATTTTAAAGTTAGGTGTATATTTTGTTTTAAATGGACTCATTCTTAACCTTAAAATAATGGCATCCCCTAATTTTAATTTTTGTAAATCACTAACTGTTACAAGAGGAGTTGATGCTGTTTTATCTTTTTCTTTAGATTTAACTTCACCACACATTTTGCTTATTTCTTCTAAAGCTTTTAACTCAGTACTTATTAAATATATTAAGTTACCACAGTTACCACGAATAACTTGAGCAACATTCTCACCATAGACATCATTAAGTTGGGCAAAGTTTTGAATAATAAAGGTGAATCTAATATCTCTACTTCTAGCTGCTGAAACCATACTATCAACGTCTTTAAGTGGTGGCATATTAGCAAATTCATCTAAGATAAAGTTAGTTCTAAATTGTAATTTTCCTCCTGGACTATTTTGGGCAACATCAATTAAAGTTTCATATACTTGTTTAATAAAAATAGTCATTAAGGTATGATATGTTTTCTTTTCATCATGAATAATCATAAAGACAGCTGTTTTTTCTTTACCGATATCGCGCATATCAAAATCACTATGGGAAAGCATTTCTGATAAATTTTCTCTAGTTGAAAATAATCTAATTTTTTGTCTAAAAGTAGAAAGCAAACCACCTTTAGTATCACTTGGAGCATTAATTACAGTTGATGCAAACATATATTCATTAGAATCAGGTCCTTTTAAATTAAAGTATTCTTTGACATAATTACTTGTTGCATATCTTTCTTCCCCAACAGTACTCATATAATTGATACTATTTAAATTAACTTCATTTTCTTTAGCATCTTTAAATAAGCCTAAAGCTAAACCTGAAAAGTAATCAGCAGAACCTTTTTCCCAGAATTCTGAATCACCTTTATTAGTGGGATCATACAAAATATTTAATGCAACGTCATCTAATAATTCTGTTGCTTTATCATAATTACCTTCTTTATAATATTGATAAGGTAGACCTAAAGGATTCCAAGCATTACCATTAGAGGGATCTCTAAAATTTAAAACAATAATTTTATAACCACGATCTTCTAGATTTTTAGCAGTTTTTTTAAAAATCTCACCTTTAGGGTCAGTAATAATCATACTTTCCCCTTTTTTAGCTAAGATATTAACCATTGGGAAAACTAAGTTTTCTGTTTTACCAGATCCTGTAGAACCAATAACTAAATTGTGATAATCACCATTATCAACCCATATTTCTTTACCATTATTAATAAGAGGAATACCAGCAGCATTAATTTGTTTATCTTTAGGATTTATTTTTTCAACTTTGCTTGATTCTTTAATTTCTTTTTCTTTAGCCCATCTAGCATAACCATCATTTGGTTTTTCATCAGTTACTTTAAGTCCAACACCTTTACCTTTATCTTTATCAAATATATATGAAGAAACACTAGCAAAAATAAATATTAAAACCCCAATAAACAAACCTATAGTAAAAGGCAAATATTGTCTACTAAACGCACTAATGGGAATTAAACCATAGAATGTTCCATTGTTTACTAAACAAAAAAGATTAGATATTCCAAGGGCACATAAATATAATAATATAACACAATATAACACAAATAAGAGAAAATCTTTTGGACCTACTTTAAATTTCATACTGCTCCTCCAAACTAAAATATATTATACTATAAAAGATTTCTAATAGCAAAATTATTTCTTATTTCTTATTTTTAAAAGAAATTATTACTACTAAAAAAATTGTAAATGCTAATAAAGCTCCAACGACAATCACAATATCATTAGAATTTGTTTCTTTATCATTAATATTACTACTACTAGTATTACTAGAAGGTAATTTAGATGGGGATTGGGTAGGATTTTTATCTTCTCCACTTCCTGGATTAGTTACATCACTATTTTTTTCTTTTAATTTTAAATTAATTGAGCTTTTCTTATGATCATCATATGTTATATACCACGTAAGTGTATTACCATTTCTATTTTGAGCATTTGAATCTATTATTTCATAATCATTAGAAAAATTTATTTTAATATTTAAAGAATCGATACCATTATAAAGATTAAAAGCTTTAATATTTAATCCTGTACTAATATTTAATTCGCCATTATCATTATCATAGTAAAAACTAGATACTGAATTATCAATAATAAAATCCTTTTTAAAATCATTTAATTGAAAATCATATGTTAGATTTAAATGATAATTACCAAATTCATCACTTGTTTTATTCATTTTATAATATTCAACGCCAGGAATTTCTTCATCGCCATCGGAATTTTGAGGACTATCAATAAATGCTTCAACGGGTTTTGTATATTCTCTTAAAAGATCATTATCCCTTTCATCTTCAGCATTTATTAAAATATTTTCTTTGATACTGTCTTTATCTATTGTAAGTTCATAATTAACTGTACATCCAGTTAAAGTTAAAATCATTATTATAAATAAAATAAGTTTTTTCATTAATATCCAATCAACCCGTTTCTATATACTTCTTCAAAGTTTTCAATCTTATGAGTTTCATAATATTCACTCATATCATAAATTTTATATCTATTATCATAAAAACTTACCCGATTAATACCAACAGAACCAGATGATTCTGAAACATAATAATATTCACTTTCCGTATCAACCCCTACTATAACTCTTGCATGTCCATATTTACCTGGTTCAGGATTTTTATATAACATTATATCACCTGGAGATCCAACAAATGAACCATCCATATTATGAGGGGAAGTTTGCCAATCAGTCGTACTACTAGTACTAAATCCAGAGAATCTTAAACCAGCATTTCTAAATACCCAAGTAGTCCAGCCCGAACAATCGGGTCCAAAATTACTATAGCCTCTATATGATATCGGAGTACCCCAATTAGGGTTGATTCCATAATAAGACTCAGGGCTTTTATCTAGATTAGTACCAGATGAATCTGTTATATAATTGCCATGATTACCACCAATAGTATATGGTATAACAACTCCATGATTTTCGGCTAAATATTTTATTAGCGTTACAGCAGTAGCTACAACAGCATCTCTTGTTCCAACTCCGGCATCTACTACAGCTTCAATTATTAAATCATTTAAATCTTCATATTCACTTCTAGAAAGAAGTCTTCTTAAAGGAATATTTAATTTTTCTGCTGGAAGTGAGGATGATGCTCCAGCATTTATAACTTCTGTCCAATTACTAGAAACCTCATAAGTATGATACAATGATTTAATTTCTTCTTTACCCTGAAAGTAATAATCAATGATTTCTTCCCAAGTATATCCTTCATTTTTTTCTAAATACCATGAACCGCTTTGACTCATTCCTCTAGCATGATTGCCTTGACAAGGAAAGCCATTTATAGCATCATTTATGTCATTTATAAGTGGGTTAATGCCTATGGCTTTATCATATTCAACTGGTTGAAATTGAATATTATCAGTTAAACTTTTTCCTTCATTATATTTAATATAATAATAAGCATCAGAATAATTGCCATTTGGATCAATTCCTCTAGCTTGATTTGCCGTATAAACACAAGCCTCTGAATAATCTCCTTTAGGTATATTATCAATTGTAATTATTAGTCCTCTTGTTTCTTCAGCAGCCTTTATATGTCTATCATTTACTTCCTCACTATAGGCTTGTAAAATACCGGTTGTATCAATGTAACAGCTACCATCACTTTCCATATGTTTTTTTCCGCTAACAAGAGCAAAAGACCTGGCAGCGATAGCAAAAACTTTTAAAGTTTCATCAGGATAATAAGAAACTTCGCCAGCAATAACATGAGCAGCATAATCATCAATAGTCATATCTTTGCCATTATGTTTGACATTGGTACAATTATATTCACTATCATAATAATCATAGCCATATAAACCTATTCGTTTATTTTTGCTACTCCCGCCATCACCAAAAAATAGCAAAATAATTAATATTATAAAAATTAAAAAAGCAAAAATCGAAATAATTAAAAGGCCTTGAGGAGTTAAGAAAAATTGACCTATTTTTTTGCCAATACTTACAGCTGCTTTTTTAACAGCCTCTTTAGGATCACTTGGAATACCTAATTTATTTTTCACTTTATTTTTTAATTTATCGCCAGCTTCTAAAGCTTTTTCTTTTGCAAGTTCTCCCGGATGAGTAGCCATATAGGCTTTATTTTTAGCATCAGCTATTTTATTATTTATTTGATTTTTTTTAGCTTTAGCATAATTAATATTATCTTTAGCTTTATCATAAGCATTTTTATTAACATATTTATTTTGCGGATCATCGCCTTCATGATAATTCTTATTTAATTTATCATCTAAGTGCCTTTCACTATCTGCTTTGTTAACTTCTTCATCTAGTTCTTTTTGACGATTAGCATAATATTTTCGATCATAATGTCCCTTTTCGTCTTTAGCGGCATTATGTTCTTCTTCGCCAAAACTTGGTTCATCTAAGTAATCTTCATCTTCATATAAGGTATCAATAGTATCTTCAGAATCAGAATCTATATCAAGTAAATCATCATTGAATTCATCATCGTTCATAAAGACACCACCTAACTACTTAATTTTACCATAATTAAATATTATTTAAAAGTAACAATTTATATTGTAAATTATTTTAATTTATGTTTTAATAGCTTATTAAAGGAAGAGATATTATGGATTTATGGACAATGTACAATAAAGAAAGAACTTATGCTATTATGGAAGATGATTATAAAGATGCATATTATACTATTATTTCTTACTTTATTTATCGCTTTTTTATTAATAGTTTGTATAAATATTATTTAAGTACTTTATTTAAATATAATCATAAATTATTAATTGAAGATGATAAAAGCTTAATTAAGGGAAAAATAAAAATAAGAGCTATCTATGATCAAGAGTTTGAATCACAAAATTTAAAAAAAGAGAATTTAACTGGTAATTTATTTACTTTTGCCATTGATGAATCATGTACATTAACCCTTAATATCAATAGAGATTATATTTTAATAAATTTGTATTTACCACAAATGATTAATAATTTTATGAAAAGACATCATCTTAGTCCCAAAAATATTAAAAGTACTGATATAGAAGATTGTACTTGGAATATAAAAGCATCTTTTGAAAATTTAATTAATGCTTATTATAATGAACAAGATATATTAAATTATTTAGATGAAGATGTTGATGCTTTAATGGAAACTTTTAATATTTCTCTTAATGAACTAATTCAAGTATTTGGCGTTAATCCTATAGAACTATCTAAAAATAAAGATGAAGATTTAAAACATAATAGATAACATATTTTTTAAAAAGAGAGGGATTTTATTGAAAATATTTTTAGGGGAGAAATTTGACTGTGATTTAAATTATCAGTATGAATTAATAATGAATAATTTAAGTGATAAATATAGCATTACGCAAAATGTTTCGGAAGCTGATGCCCTAGTTTTTGCTTCAACATGTTGTTGTAGTGAGGAAACAATTTTTAGCATTTTAAACTACATTTTAGAATGTATTAGCCAAAAGAAACCGACAGCTAAAGTTTATTTAACAGGGTGTTTAACAAGAAAATTTAAAGATGAAAAATTTAATAATTGGATAAATGAAATATTTGCAAAGTATATAGACTATGTAATTCCCCAAAATGAACCATATTTATTATTGCAAAAAATAAATAATGAATCAGAAAATATTGCTAATAAAGATTTTGGCTATTTTTGTTATGATGATAATGGCAAAATCTATATTTGTAATGGATGTCTTAATAATTGTGCTTTTTGCAAGACTTCTTATCAATGCTATCATTTAAAAAGCGTTAATATTGAAGAAATATTTGATGTTTTAGATTATAGTAATAAAAATAAATTGCAAACAATTAGTTTACTAGGAACAAATATTTGTCAGTATGGAATAGATCTATATAAAAAACCAAGACTATTAGAAATTATAGAATACATTGATAAACTGGATAATATTAAAAACATTCAATTAATTGGTTTTTCTTATAAAGATAGTATTCAAAATCATTTTGAAGATTATTTAGCATATAGTCCTAAAGTAAGA
>CANQZQ010000064.1 GCA_947628375.1 uncultured Bacilli bacterium | reverse complement strand
AGAAATTAAAAAATACAAATTTAATTATATAACTTGTATTTTTCTCTTATTTTTTCCAACATTTACTTTACTTCATCTCAAAAGTGTGATTCATTATCTATTATATGTTGCATTATTAAAAATATGTTATCTTAAAAAAATTAGAAGGATCTCTTCTAATTTTTAGTTATTCTTATTTGAATTGTTCTTGTAACTGTATAGTTAACTAATGGATTACTATTTTCAATTTTAACAGGTACTTCATGGGTTCCTTCACTAAGTCCTGATAAATCAACATAAGCTTTTACATCATTGGCATCAATATTATTAATATTTGATTCTACCCCTTTAACTTGAACTTCAGTTGTACCTTGAGAAATTATAGTAGCACTATAACCTTCAGCTAAATATTTATGATCTATAGAGCTTACTTCCACTGTTTTTTGAACTTCATCACCAAATGTAACAGCTATTGTAGCATTCTTATCACTAATATATCGGACACCTTTAGGCTTACTTATAACAACTGTATAATTTTTAACAGATTCAGAACCTAAACCATCAACATTAATAGTTACAGGAACTGATTTAATATTTTTAATTTCCTCTGCTTCACCATAAATATCAACATAATAGCCTGGTTTACTATTAATAAGTATGGAAGCAATGGCTTTTCCATTTATTAATTTACCAGTTGTTGATACGGTAAGAGGAACATTTTCTTTATGACTAGTTAAAACAATAGAGCCAGTTAAAACATTTGGCACAATCTCCACATTTTCCACAATTTTACCAGTTTTATCATAAGCAATTAGAGGTATATTCATAAGTTCATACGTATCAGCATCTTTAAAATCAGAATTAGAAACATCAACTAAAGCTTTAATGGATGATATTTGGTTAAGAGCTTCTTCACTACCTTTTACAACTACTTCATTACGATCAAGAGTAACATTAGAAACACTCAATTTTTTATTTAAATCATCAGTACCAACTAAATCATAAGTTACCGTTTTTTCTTCACTTACTTTATCTTTTATTGTTACAGTTAAATATGATGGGCTTAAAATATAATCAACAGAATCAACATTTTTAGAATAAGTAAAAGCCACTTTATAAGTACCTGGTTTAGTATATTTAGATAAATCTAAATCAACACTAAATTCACCAAGTTGTTTAGCAAGATATATATTTTCTTTATTACCTGCAATAGTTATTTTAATTGTTTTAGGGACATTTTCCACTACAAATAATCCTTCATTATAAATTAAGTTAACTGGAACATTATCAATTATACCAGCTTCATTACTAACTAAATTAATTACTTTATTGTCTATAAGGACAAAGCATATAACAGCAAAAATTAATGATAAAATAATTAAAAATTGCGGTCTATTTAACATTTTATTAAAATTAGCATTATTACCACTTGTAGATTTGGATATATTATATACAAGTCTACTTATAGGCATGATAATTATTTTATCAATAAATTTAAGAAAAGCTTCAACGATGGCATAAAGCATTTTACCGATCTTCTTTAAGAACTTAATCATTTTCTTCACCACTTTCATTTTCACCAGCATCGAAGAAAACTTCCTCTTTTGGGCTTAATTCTTCAATTAATTTCATTCTAAATTCATCTAAAGTTAGATTATAATTAAGTTCATTATCACAAGCAATAGAAATGCGACCATTTTCTTCGGAAACTATTAAAGCAACGGCGTCACTTTCCTCAACTATTCCTAGGGCTGCTCTATGACGAGTACCAAGGCGTTTATTAACATTTGGATTCATACTTGTTTTAAAAATAGCTTGAGCAGAAGTTATACGATCTCCTTGAATAATTACTCCACCATCATGAAGTGGTGAATTAGGAAAGAAAATGGATTCTAATAATTCATCAGATAAATCAGCATAAATTTTGGTGGAATTTTCAATATATTCTTGTAAGGAAACTTCTCTTTCAATAACTATTAAAGCTCCAATACGATTCTTTTTAAAATACTCAATTGACTTCATGATTTCATAAACAACTTTTTCTCTTTCATCAACTGTTAAAATTTTATGCCGGCCTAAAAGTTGGGTCCTTCCAAGACTTTCTAAAACACTTCTAATCTCTGGTTGAAAGATAACAATAATGGCAAGTGGTCCCCATGAAACAATATATTCAAGTAATACACCAACTGTATAAAGATTTAATAAATCACTTAAAATCTTCAGAAGTAGGATAATAACTACACCTTTAACTATTAAAACCAATTTAATATTATTTTTAACATTTTTTAATATATAATAAAAAGCTAACCAAACAATACCTATATCAATTATTTTAGTAATAATCCCCCATATTGTTGTTAAATTCATTAAAATATTCACTCCTTAATTTAGACTATTTCATTATAACAAATTTTTAGCAAAATAAAAAGTCCTTATTGGACTTCATTTGAAACTTCAGTTTCTTCTTTTTGCTCTTCTACTTTTTCACTTACTTCATCTTCTAGTAAAATAGGGTCTTCATTTTTAACTTCTTCTAAAATAACATCCTCTTTTTTATCTTCTTCTTGATTATCTATTTCTTTTTTAGAATTTCGATTATCATAAATATAACCTATTAAAGCAAATAATAAGATAATAGTAATTGTTAAAAACCAAGAATAATTATTACCAACAAATTCGATTATTTTATCCATATAATCCTCCTGTTAAATTATATTAAATAATAATATTTTTATGAAATTTTTAATTCTTTACCTGTTGGCATAATTTCAATAAATGTATTACCATCATTTAATATTAATTCACTACCATCTAAATAAGTATATTTAGTTTGACATTCATGACATTCTTTTTCCCATTTAATATTAATAGCATATCCATCAGTTATATAAAATCCTTCACCACTTCCAACATTTTCTAATTCTTGCAATATATTAGGATCTCCCTCAATAGTATAATTTTTAACTTTATAAACAATTATATTTTTAACAGTTATTTGTTCATTAGTTAAATTATCAATATGTTCTTTACCTTTAACACTTCTTTTATATACTTGTTCATCTTTATCATATTCATAAGTCGCATAATTACTATTACTAAAATAAATATCTATCTTATTTGCAGTACTTCTATTATCAATCTTACTTAAATTAAGAGGAACTGCTGAATATTTAAAAAGATTACCTTGCTCCGTTTCCTTATCTATTTTTAATTTTTCAATAGCTTTATTAATTAACTCAATACTTGTAAAACGACGATGAGATATATCGACAGAACTATTTTTATCAGTCCAAAAATAGCGATAACTTTCAATTTGATCTTGGGTTTTATTTGAACCATAAGTTATACCATTAATATGATCAATTTTTAATTTTGATAAATTAGTATTAGCTATTGTACTTTGGCCCCAGTGAGCAAGAATAGCATCATTTTCTAAAACATAATCTAAGTGATAATGACGAGTACTTCTGATGGGGCCAATTTTAGATGTATCACTATCTTTAAAGAAAGCTAAAAATCTTGTTCTACCATCAGCATAATTAATCATTTCATAAACTAAATAAGCTTTTTGTAAACCACTATGAAGACTTCTGGCATCATCTGAATTATCGATAGTAAAAGCTATAGGACGACTTTTACTATCTTCTTTAATAATATTAACAACTTTATTTTCTTCTTCTTTAACATTTTTATCTTCTTCTTTTTTATCTTTTTTTAAAATAAATACTGTTCCTATAATTAATAAAATAATTAATATACTCATAATTATTAAAATAAAATTTTTTTTCTTTAACTTCATACTACTTACCTTCCAATCTTTTTAAATCTCTTTCTTTAATCGCATCTCTTTTATCATAATTTTTCTTACCCCTACAGATACCTACTGATATTTTAGCTAAATTCTTTTTTAAGTAACATCTTATAGGTATTAAAGTATAACCTTCTTTTTGACTAGCTTCTTGTAACTTTATTATTTCTTTTTTATGAAGCAATAATTTTCTTTCTCTTCTTTCATCATGATTAAATATGTTACCTTCTTCATATTTAGCAATATACATATTAATAATATAGGCTTCTTTATCTTTAATTCTAATATAAGTATCTTTTAAATCAACAGAACCTTTTCTAACAGATTTTATTTCAGTTCCGGTTAAAACGATTCCGCTTTCAACCTCACTTTCAATAAAATAATCAAATTTTGCTTTTCTATTTATTACTTCCATCTGAAACCTCAAAATCTACTGTTTTTTCTAACTTATTTGCTCCGACTACTTTTATTTTAATTGTATCTCCTAACTGATATTTTATTTTGTTATCTTCACCAACTAAAGCTAAAAGCTCTGGAACATAATGATAATAACCTTCTAAACTTTTAATATGGACTAAACCTTCAATTAAATTAGGAAGAGAGACAAAAAAGCCAAAGTTAGTAACAGATGTTATTATTCCTTCATATTCTTCACCAATATGTGATTCCATATATTCTGCTACTTTCATATCAACTACTTCTCTTTCGGCATCAACACTTGCTTGTTCTCTTTCTGATGAATGAATGGCAATTTCATCTAAAACATTACTATAAAATTTAATTGTATTATTATTAATATTTTTATCAAATAAGTATGCTCTTAATAATTCATGAACTGTTGTATCAGGAAATCTTCTAATTGGAGATGTAAAATGGGTATAATTTTTTAAACCTAAACCAAAGTGACCAATATTATTAGGACTATAAATAGCCTTTTGCATACTTCGTAGTAGTAACGTAGAAAGAATTTCTTTTTTATCATTGTCTTTTAAATCATTTAATAACTCTTGCATGCTTTTACTACTTTCATTAATTCCTTTAGTATTAACTTTAATATTTAATATTTTTAATAAATTTAAAAATTCATCTATTTTTTCTTTTTTAGGTATGCCATGAACCCGATAAATAAAAGGTAAATCCATATTCGTAATATGAGTTGCCACTACTTCATTACAAGCAATCATAAAACATTCTATTAATAATTCTCCTTCATGTTGTTCTCTTTTAACAACATCTATACATTTGCCATTTTCATCTTGAATAATTTTAGCTTCTGGTATTTCAAATTCAATATAACCATTTTTAATCATTTTATTTCTTAGTATTTTAGCTAATTTCTGCATTTTTAATAAGCTATTTTGAAATTCTTCATAACCTTCAGGAGTAGTATTTTCTTCTAAAATTTTATTAACACATTTATACGTCATTTGTTTTCGGCTTTTGATAATAGAAGGAAAGATATCATATTCTTTAACTTTACCATCTAAATCTATATTCATAATTACACTTATAGCAAGTCTATCAACCCCAGGGTTAAGTGAGCAAATACCATTAGATAGCTCATGCGGTAACATTGGTAAAACACGATCAGCAAGGTATGATGAAGTTCCTCTTTCATATGCTGCATCATATAGTTTGGTTCCTCTTCTAACATAATAAGAGACATCAGCAATATGGACTCCTAATTCAAAGTGATCACTAAATTCTTTTATACTAATGGCATCATCTATATCTTTAGTATCATCACCATCAATAGTAAATATTTCTTCATTTGTTAAATCTACTCTTCCAATTCGATCTTTTTCTAAAACACCACTTGGAATATTAGCTACTTCTTCCATTACTTCATCACTAAATTCAAGTTCAATATTATATTTATAAGCAATACTTAATATATCAATATCGGGATCATTTTTATGACCAATTATTTTCGTAATTATTCCTTTAAATTTTTTAGGGCCAATTTGTTCTTTTAGTTCTACTAATACTTTATGACCATCAACTAAATTATTAAAATAATTTTCAAGTTCTACTTCAATATCTAATTTTTTATCATCTAAAATAATTGTGGGAATATTTCCAACAAAAAGAATTTCACCAATTAAACGATTAATATTTCTTTTTAGAACTTTTATTACTTTACCTTCAGTCTTGCCATTTCTTGTAAATAAATCAACTAAAGCAATATCTCCTTCAATTGCATTATTTAGATTATCTTTATTAATAAATATATCTTCATTATAATCTTTATTTTCTAAAAAACCATAACCATTTTTAGCAATATCTATTTTACCTACTCTTAAACTTTTACAATATTTAAGTAAAATATATTTACCTTTTTTAGTTTCATGAACAATTCCTTCATTAACTAACTCTATTAATGAATCTTTTAATAAATCAAGATCACATTTTAAATAATCATTAATTTCTTTTAATGATTTAGCTATATCTTTATCATCTAAATATTCAAGTATTCTATCTTTCATATCTATCACATATTAAGTATAGCATAAATTATACCATAATAAAATGAGAAAGTATTGCTACTTTCTCAAAGGATTAAGTCTATGAAGGTTTTAACGTCTTTTCCTTGACGATTTTTTATGCCGCAATTATAAAGGGATTACTTACTTCACCAGTACCACTTATCCTTACATTAGAATTAAGATAGAAGACCGGTCGAACTTGATGAGAACCCCAGTAAGTTCCTTGGCCAACCCAGCCTTCCGTAACCAACCACACAGCAGGGTCTGTATAATTATGACCAGTCTTTCCAGAACTCGTCATAGTAAATTCTACAAAGTCCGTAATGTTCTCTCCATTATTCCTTATATCCATCCAACTACTTGCGCACCCTCCAGACGGACTAGAACAATCGGTACTTGAGGAGTCCGTTCCAGATGAAGCATATGAATAATAATAATCATTTACATACATTAATCCGATGGCAGCTTGTACCGTAGAATTCCATAAAGTTGTTCCTTCATTATAGTTTTGTTGAACTGCTTGTGTTCCCGACTCTATTTGGTAAACATCCTTCGCAGATTGAGGTAATTTTCCCCAAATTCCTCCATATAACCATTCGTGACTGCTATCTATTTTATTATACCAACTGCCTCCTTTTTTTAAATAAGTTACATTGCTTGTAGCACTATCTATAAATAAGTTAGTATCTCCTGCGTCTCCTTGGCTAACTCCATTTGATAGCCCATTTAATCTTTTGAATATATCTGATTCTGGCCACGATACAAGAGAAAACGTTAGATTCCACCGGAAAACAGAGCTAGAGCCCTCTCTTAATTCTATATTTTTAATTAACTTCATCTGACCGCTTTCTGTTATTCCTATTATTCGATACATATAATCATCTGTCTCCGTACACTTAGTCCCTGATCCAAAGCATATATAGTTATTTACATTTCCTTTGGTCCCTACAAATCGGTACATGTTTCCTAATAAGGTGTCGCTTAAGCCTTTTGGCTTTAAACTTTTTACATAGTCTCCACCTAGTTTTTGAGCAGTTGTTATTTGAGTGCTTGCTTCTTTAACATATCCTGAGTTATCATATGTATGAGTTAGTATTGTATATGGTGTTCCATCTGCTAATCCACCTACTGTACAATCTCCCGTTGTTGGGTCTGCCATTATCCATG
>CANQZQ010000063.1 GCA_947628375.1 uncultured Bacilli bacterium | reverse complement strand
ATTGTATCAAACTTATGTCTTTTTTAATAAAAAAATAGTGAAGAGATTTCTCACCAACACTATTTATAATACAACCAAGAAAGCTAATGCTTTCTTTTTTATTTAGTTGTTGGAATACTTCGTCTATGATATAATATAATGTGTATATATAACTTAGGAGTAGTAATTATGGTTTTTAAATGTAAGATGTGTGGTGGGGACATTGAACCAATCGAAGGTACTAATACTGGTAAGTGTTTGTATTGTAAAAGTATTATGACTCTACCATCAAGTAATGATGAGAGAATATTAAATTTATATAATCGTGCGAATGATTTAAGATTAGAAAATGAGTTTGATAAGGCCTATGCAACCTATGAATCTATTTTAAATTTTGATAACGACCAAATTGAAGCACATTGGGGCTTAATTCTATGTAAATATGGAGTTGAATACGTTGATGATCCAAAGACAAAGAAAAAAGTTCCAACTTGTCATCGAACCAATTTCGATTCAATTTTAAATGATCATGACTATAAAATAGTAAAACAAAAAGCTAAAGGTGAGGCCTTAAAGTTATATGAGTCTGAAGCTAAAAAGATAAATGAGATTCAAAAGGGCATCTTAGATGTATCATCTAAAGAAGATCCATATGATATATTTATTTGTTATAAAGAAACTGACGATAAGGGTGAAAGAACACATGATAGTGTTATGGCTGAAGATATATATGAAGCCCTAACTAAAGAAGGGTACAAAGTCTTCTTTTCAAGAATAACCCTAGAAGATAAACTAGGAACAGAATATGAACCATACATCTTCTCAGCATTAAATAGTTCAAGAGTTATGTTGGTTGTTGGAACCAGTTCTGAAAATCTAGAAGCGGTTTGGGTTAAAAACGAATGGAGTCGATATATAGACTTCATGAAAAAAGATAAAAATAAGGTATTAATACCAGTTTATAGTAAGATGGATGCTTATAAGTTGCCTGAGAGTTTTGCGATGTTACAAGCTCAAAATATGGATAAAGTTGGGGCTATGCAAGATTTAGTGCGTGGTATTAAAAAGATAATGACGAGTGAGTCTAAAAATAAGAATGGTGCCGTTACTGAAGATATGTTTAATCAAATCAAACAAATGATGGAAGATGAAGATAGTTCAGTTGTCGGTGATGAAAAACGTTATTCAACCCAAATACTTAAGGAAAAGACTAATAAGTCTTTTGTAATTATCTCTTTCTTAGTATCATTACTCATGGCCTGTTGGATGGTTGGCCTTGCTGGAATCGTTGTACAAACACCAATTGGACAAGAAAAGTTTTTGCAAATGTTACCAGGAGATGAAGCTTTAATAATTCAGTTAATTGTAAGTTTTAGTACATTAATTGCTTTCTTTTTAGGATTTGGTTCAAGAAAAGTTCATAAAGCATCAAAGTTTTTCTATATATTTAATTTATTATTAGAGTGTTTATTTGCTATTAGTATTTATAAGCGTAGTTTAGTAATGGGACCATATTTCTTCGTAGTCATTGCCTTAAATTGTGTATTGTTATTACTAAGACCAAGGTGGCAATTATCTACCGATATGCTGATGCTTTCTAAAGAAGATAAAGTAAAACAAGAAAAGAAAAATAAAAAGATTAAAGAAAAATTTGTCAAGTTAGAAAAATTTGTAATTCATCCTGTTTTTTATGTTCTAGCACTTATCCTAGCTATATATGCTTGTACTTATCCATTTAAAAAGGTAGAGGATTTTTCTAATACCGTTAGTGATAATCAAGATTATATTGAAATAACTAAAAATAAATTATATGTTTATGATGATTTTAGAAGATTTAGTAGTAATAAATTTTATATTTATAAAGGACAAAAGTATAATGTTTTAAATGTAGTTGATGATATTGGTGATATTGGAAGAAGTAATATTACTTTTACAACTTCTACTTCAACATATGGTTCTAGGATTTCAAAAACTTTATATATCGAAATTAAGACTGATTCGGGATTGAGAGGTTATGTTGAAAAATATCCAGATGATGATATTACAAATAATGATTATAATGGTTTTATATATCATGAGGCAAAAAAGTAAAGCTTTAAAGGAGTAGTTTATGGTTTTCAAATGTAAGATGTGTGGTGGAGACATTGAGCCAATTGAAGGTACTAATACTGGTAAGTGTTTGTATTGTAAAAGTGTTATGACTCTACCAAACTTAGATAATGAAAAAATAGTTAATTTATATAATCGTGCTAATAAACTTAGACTTTCCAACGAATTTGATAAAGCTTATGCAACGTATGAATCAATTCTTGAAGTTGATAATGATCAAGTTGAAGCCCATTGGGGATTAATTCTATGTAAATATGGGGTTGAATATGTTGATGATCCAAGGACAAAGAAAAAGGTTCCAACTTGTCATCGAGCTAATTATGATTCTATCTTAGTTGATCCTGATTATGTATTTGTCAAGGAAAAAGCTTATGGTGAAGCTCTAAAAATATATGAAGAAGAAGCTAAGAAAATAAATCATATTCAAAAAGGAATTCTTGATATTTCATCTAAAGAGGATCCATATGATGTCTTTATTTGTTATAAGGAAACAGATCAAGATGGAGGACGAACAGAAGATAGTGTTTTAGCTCAAGATATATATGATGCCTTAACGAAAGAAGGATATAAAGTTTTCTTTTCAAGAATAACTTTAGAAGAAAAATTGGGAACAGAGTATGAGCCATATATCTTTGCTGCTTTAAATAGTGCGAAGGTCATGTTAGTTGTTGGAACATCCCCCGAAAACATGGAATCAGTTTGGGTTAAAAATGAGTGGAGTCGTTATCTTGAATTCATGAAGAAAGATAAATCTAAAACACTTATTCCTGTCTATAAGAAAATAGATGCTTATGATTTACCTGATAGTTTCTCAATGTTACAAGCACAAAGCATGGATAAAATAGGAGCTATGCAGGATCTTGTTAGAGGAATAGGTAAAATAATAACGGCATCTAAGAAAAATAAAAATGATGATTTTACATATGAGATGTACGAAAAATTCAAACAAATGAAAGAGGAAGAAGATCGCGAAATAAAAGAATCACAAACTGCAAATAAGCAAGTAGAAAAAGTCTATGTTACCACAACTAGAAGTTATAAAATAATTACCTTTATGATATCCTTAATACAAGCAATATTAATTTTTGATATAACAGCAGATGAAACATATTTTGTCAAAGGTTATTATTCTGGTTTTAATTTTACACAACTTGGTATAAATACTCCAGTTTTTATAATTTTAATAACTTGTATTATCACTTTTATTGGATACTTTGTTTCAATATCTAGTAAAAAGGGGAATCTAGCATCAAAATTTATGTATTCATGCAATACATTATTATTGTTTACTTTATATATTAGATATAGTAATTTAGGTTATCATTTAACACCAATTTTTACAGCATTCGTATTAACAAATATCGTTCTATTAATACTTAAGCCAAAATGGAAACTAGTAGAAAAAGTTATGTATGTTACAACAGAAGAAAAGAAAGAAGTTTTAGAATATAATAAAAAAGTAAAATTAGAATTTACAGAAAAAGATAAATTTCCTAAGTATTTATTAATTATAATGTTATTAACAATAATTATTTTTATTGGAGGAGTAATATATAATTATTCTATTGAATTAAAATCTCAAAGCAATGCAAGAGATAAGAGCCTTCAACAATTAGAAATAAAATATGAATATATAAATATTAGAGAAAAGCCTAGCATCAGCGAAAGAATAATAGGAAAAGTTTATCGAGGAGATATTTTTACTATATTAGATGTTACTAAAAAATCTAATAGTGCTTGGTATAAAATAACAACTGAATATGGTATAACAGGATACATATATTCAGGTAAAAATAATGAATATGTTATAATATATAATGCTGAAAAGTAAAGGAGGTAGATGTTATGGCATTATTTGAAATTATAAAAAAAGATAAGAGTGATGATAATTTAATATGGCGCTATCCTAATCGATCTTTTAATACTAATTCGCAATTAATTGTCCATGAAGGACAAGAAGCTGTTTTTTATAGTAATGGCAAGGCTTTAGATTTATTTGGTCCGGGGAAATATACATTAGAAACTAATAATATTCCACTACTTAGAAAGGTTATTAATATTCCAACAGGTGGAAAAAGCCCTTTTCAGTGCGAAGTTTATTTTGTTGATAAGAATGAAAAGACAATGCGTTGGGGTACTAAGACTCGTCTTGAGTTTTTAGAACCTAAATATAAGTTTCCAATATCTATTGGGGCTTGTGGTGAACTTCGTTTTACTATTGAAGATGCTCGAAAAATACTTCTTAAATTAGTTGGTGTTAAAGAGAATTTTGATAGTGAGAGTCTTGATGAATTCTTTGATTCACAAATTCTTATGAAAGTTAAAAATTATATAGCCCAAATCATAACAGAACAAGAGATAAGCATTTTTGAAATTGATCAACAATTAGAAAAGTTTAGTAAAGACTTACAAAGTAAGCTTGAAGATGATTTTAAAGAATTTGGAATTAAGTTAAATAAATTCTTTGTTACAACAATTGCTAAACCAGTAGATGATAAACAATATCTAGAATTTAAAGAATTATATTTTAAACAATCAGTAGCTCTTGCAGAAGCTCAATTAAAACAAAAAATAGAATTGATTGAAGAAGATACTAAAGCACAAAAAGTAGTTATGGCTTCTAAAGCTGAAGCTACTAAGCGTAGTCAAGAAGGATATACTTATCAAGAAGAAAAAGCTTATGGTATTGGAGAAAAGGTTGCTGAAAATCAAGCTGTTGGTCAATTCACAAACGTTGGTGTTGGTCTTGGAATGATTAGTGGCATTGGTGGACCTTTAAGTAATCAAGTAAGTAAAGAAGTAAGTGGTGCTTTCGCTAGTGTAGATGCCAGTAATACCTGTCCTAATTGCCATAAAGAAATCGAATTAGGAAGTACTTTTTGTAAGTATTGTGGTACGCAATTGGTCACATCTAAAAAATGTCCTAAATGTGGGACTGATTTACCACTTGATGCTGTCTTCTGTTCTAAATGTGGAGAGAGGGTAGGATAGTATGAAAAATAAAAAAATAATCTATATTATAGGAATTGCTCTATTCGTAATTACTACTCTTGTATTAGTTGTTACATCTCATAACTCTAAGAGTTTTGAAATTTATACAACATCTGGTTCTAAAGCAGAAGATTACGCTAAAAAACATAATATTAAGTATGAATATGTTACTGATTCAGAGATTGATTCTTTTACTGAAAAAGTAGAACATTATTCATACAATATTTATGGAGATGGAATAGAAATATCTAAATACGATGGTATTAGTGAAGAATTAGTTTTACCTGCTGTTTTAGATGGTAAATATGTTCGTTCTATTGCAAAAGATATCTTTAAAGATACAAAGGTTAAAAAGATAGTGTTACCATTTTCTTTAAAGAATCTTGTTGAAGACGATTTTAAAAATATTGAACTAGTTTGTTATAATACTGATTTATGTAAAAAGTTAAAAGATAATAAAAACTTAAAAGTTACCATTTTAAATGATTCTGATTCATATTATTATGATGCAACTGATATTCCATTTGAATATAACATTGTTGGTGAAGAAATAGAAATAGCTAAATATACTGGTAGTCTTGCTAGTTTTATCATACCTAAGTCAATAGATGGATATGAAGTAACATCTGTTAAATTAGATATATCTAAAGATATTAAATCATTATATATTCCTAGTAGTGTTAAAAATATAACTTTAAATGATTTGAATAGTGGCTATAATTCATTGTTTTGGACCATTTTAGGATTAGATTTAGTCATCTTAGTATTATTTATCATCTTTACAGGAATCTTTCCATATAAGACAAATAAAGAGACTTTTAATAGTACTCCTTCCATAGTTGTATCTACTGTTTATTTATTATTAATGTATGGATATTCAATCTATGCTAATAGTAATCAATATAATATTAAAAATGTTTTATTAGTTTTAGTTATAACATCAATTGTTTATATCCTTTTATCTTTTGCATTAATGAGAGCCAAAAAAAATATTGAGACTTATGATGAAAAAGTCGCTAAAGCTGATACATATGTCAAAGATACTCTTGAATTATTAGAAGAATTGGATATAGATACATATGATTCTAAAACTAAAAAATTATATGAAGAAGTAAAAGATCTAATTAAATATTCTGATCCTATTTCTAATGATGCAACTAAAGAATTAGAAAAAGAAATTCAAAGTCGTATAAAAGAAGCAAAGGATGATTTAGATTATTGGAAAAAGACTAAATCTTTAATAGAAAAGAGAAATCGTCTTTGTAAGAATACAAAATAAAAAGTAGAGCAATCTACTTTTTTTTAAAATATCATTGTATGAAGTATTCTTTCCGTATTTTTAAAGTTTAACTTAGCTATTTCTTTTAGTTTATCTTCGCCATATTTTGAAACAATTTCTTCGCCAATCTTATCAACTTGTTCACCAGCACCTTTAGGTAGAGGAACATGAAGCGAATCACTTAATTTATCAAATTCTTTTAAGAATATATAACGGCTTATAACAGAAGCACAAGCAACAGCTAAATTCTTATCTTCAGCTTTCGTCATAAAAGTAATTCCTCTTTGAATGTTAGGACTTTCTTTAATGTAATCATAATATCTTTGTTCTCTTGCAAACTCATCAACTATTATATAATCATATTTCAAATCTTTTTCTTCATGAACCATTTGCCATAATACTTTATTATGCATTATTGCTTTTAACTTATTTATATTGAAACCAATACCATATTTTTCATTGTATTCACTATTATTTAAAATAATACTTTTATATTTAATCTTTTTTACTACTTGTGGTGCTATCTTTAATATTTTTTCATCATCTAATTTTTTAGAATCTTTAATACCTAATTCTTCAAGAAAGGGAATGTCTTCTTTTGATACAAAAGAACTTGTTACAACAATTGGTCCAAAGTAGTCTCCCGTTCCAACTTCATCTGATCCAATAGAAGAGCAGTAGTAGTACTTTTTATCATCTTCTGTTACTTCTTTTTGACTTACGTTTTGCCCATCAATCTCTTTCCACATTGTAGCATCAACATCAGCACTAGTTCCCTGAAACATAACTTTTCCAGAAGTATACATCGTAATAACGGTATCTTCTTCTTCAGCTTGAAAGACAACATATGGTATTTCTTTATCTCTTTTTTTATTTTCATAATATTTAATCATTTTTTGCTTTGTCTCTTCACTAACTTTTATAACAACATTCATAAACAGCACCTCTTAACAAGTATATTATAACATTTAAGTGTTAAAAACACTATAAAGAATACGAGTATAAATATTAAAAACTGTAATATTATATATTAAATAGTGATATATAAAGATTAAAAATTTAAATAAATTATTGAAATTATAAGAAATTTATGTTACTATTAAAAAGTCATGGACCCTTAGCTCAGTTGGTTAGAGCATCCGGCTCATAACCGGACGGTCATAG
>CANQZQ010000062.1 GCA_947628375.1 uncultured Bacilli bacterium | reverse complement strand
TAAGCGAGTTTACTCGCTAAATGTACTTTCAGTACCTAAAATAAGCCACGTACTTTCAGTGCGTGGTAGTTGACATTTTCTTTTTTATGTGCTATACTTATAGCGTAATTAGGGGGTATGATTTATGAAAGGATACGTTTTAGATTACATTAACGAAAACGAATTTAAAAAATTAGAAAGAGCATTAAAGAAATATAATATGCTTGCTTTTAAAAAATTAAATTTTGATTTTTATCCAGCTTTAAGAAATGGTAAATTCTTAGGTGAAAAGGTTGATTCTAATAGAAAAAATGGAACAGAGAAATATGAACTTAGATTACCAAGCGATAAAATGTTTACTCAAATTCATGGGGAAGTAAAATTAATTTATACTGTTCATAAAAAAGAAAAAGTAGTTATGTTAGAAGAAATTACACCATCAGATATTTTACTTGAAGGACATATGTCAGAACTTACTACTTATAAAGGAATTATGATTTCTAAAGCTAATGCTTCAAAAGATATGTTTAAAATTGATTTACTTAATATGTTACAAGATAAACATTAATAGAATAAATTTAAAAAGGGGGAAAAATAATGAGAAATGAACAAACTTCTTTAGAAATAGGAAGATTAAAATCATTTGATGAATTAATGGATGAAGTATTATCTCAAAAAGAGATTTCACCTATTAGTGATGAAGAAATAGAATACTTAAAATTAAAAGAATTACTTACTACTTATGAAGATTTATATGGTATTATTTTACCAACACGATCAATATTAGAACTTCAAGATTATTCTTTATTAAGTGAAACTGGTAAAAAAAGTAGATAATAAATGTAGATAATAAATAAAGAAAAAAGGGGTGAAAAGATGTTAAAAAAATTAGCATCTTTTTTCTTTTATATCTTGCAGTTTAAAAAGAGATATAGTATAATTAAAAAGCAATGGACCTCTAGCTCAGTTGGTTAGAGCATCCGGCTCATAACCGGGCGGTCGTAGGTTCGAGTCCTACGAGGTCCACCATTATATATGCACCTGTGGCGGAACTGGCAGACGCGCTAGACTTAGGATCTAGTGGATATATCCGTGGGGGTTCAAGTCCCTTCAGGTGCACCACAAATGTTTATGTCTAAGTCTTAAATGAGATTTAGTTTAAAAATACCTTACTTCAAAAAAGTAAGGTATTTTTTATAGATTGTTTAAGAAATTTTATTTCTAGCTAAAGATAAAGCTTTATCGTGCGATAACCCGCTTGATATGGCCTTTTTATATTCTTGACAATACTCTTTGGCTTTAACAGCTTCTTTCTCAACTTCTTCTTCGGTTGTCGATGTAAATTGTTTAGTTAAATATTCACTTTCTTTCATGTGAACACCATGATTATTACCTCTAGATGTATATAAATAATATTCGTAACTAGGAATGACATAGTAGCCAACAAAATTGAGCGTATCATGTAATCTAGCTGGACCATTCCATTCTAATTCCCAAGTTTCTTCATTACGAGTGAATGTTCCAAACAAGAAATCGACAACTGCTTTGGCACCAGGAGATGTTTCGGGTGTTTCATTAACATATAATTGAAAAGTCCGATCTTTATAGAAATAAACAGTAAATTGGCCTTTTTGAATAACTTGATTATATAAAGATCTTCCTAATCCTTCACCTTGTCCTTTGTTTACTGATTCAACCCATCTCGAACAAATAGAACGATTATAAATAGTGTTAATTACAGCGTAGCATTCCTCGTAATTATAGTCACCACCTTCAGCTAAAACAACACCAACAATGGTTTTATATTGATCCATAGTTAAATGATAATTTTCTAATATCCAGTTAATTTTTTCTTCTGTTGTAAATTCTGGAATAATAACACCTAATTTAACCATTTCATCATAAACAGCTAAATCAGTGCTAATCTTTAAATCAATGTTATTTTCTAAAGATTCACTAAATGAGTCGATAATATCCTCTTCATCTAGTGTATCTAAACTTTGTAAATCAATAATAGCATTATCTGTTTCTTCTGTCTTTTTAATATATTCTTGTTTAACTGGTTGAGGATTATGTACTGTTTTATTATTTTTAGATGTTTTAATCGTATTATTAAGTAAATAACCATAACAATTAATAAGAATAACAGAAGAAATAGTAAAACTTGATAAAATCTTTAATTTCTCTAAAAGCCAGTCTTTTTTAAATTGTAAAGTAGCCATAAAAAATCCCCTTTTTTTAAAATCTTTTATACTTTATTACAATTTTTTCGATTTGTCAATATAAAAACTTGACTTACGCCAAGTTTAATAGCCTTTAATACCTTCTAAAGATTCATCATTTTCAATAAAATCATTAACATCAATGGTGGTATATTCCTTTTTATTATTTCTAATTACAACTTTTTTAATGCCAGCATTAATAATCATTCTTTTACACAAAGCACAAGGCCGAGCATTTTGAACATATTCAGAAGTATTATAATCTTTACCAACTAAATATAGGGTGGAATCAATCATATCTCTTCTAGATGCAGAAATAATGGCATTTTGCTCGGCATGGACACTTCGACATAATTCGTATCTTTCTCCTCTTGGAACATTCATTTTTTCCCTTAAACAGTATTTTAAATCACAACAGTTTTTTCTACCTCTTGGAGCTCCAACATAGCCTGTAGAAATTATTTCGTCATTTTTCACAATGGCAGCTCCAAAATTTCTTCTTAAGCAAGTACCTCTTTCACTTACAGCTTCCGCAATATCTAAATAATAATTATTTTTATCAATTCTCATAAAAACCTCTTCTATTTAAAATTATAAATAAAAATAAAAAAATTGTAAATGAAATATTAAAAATTATCCATAATAAAAATGATGAAGTATGAATAAAGTATTTTTTTTAAAACTAATAATTATTTTACTTATTGCAATGAATGCCGTGACTTTCTCCCATTTTTATTCGGAAGATGAAGCATTCTATTGCTTTTTAGAAAATGATACAGATTATATTTTAATTGAAAAAAATGAACTTAATAATAGTATTACATCATATTTATATAAAAATAGTGATGATCATTATTTGAGTAAGATATATGAAAGTAATAAAGAAGTAAAAATTACAGATTTAATTAAAAATAATAAAATACAAGAATACAATCAAAAAATAGAAGATTTATTATATTTAAAATATCCTAAATTTATTGTAAATGGTTTATTAAAAGATAATGTTATAAAATCTTATATTTTAAGAGATAATGAAATGGTTATTTATTTTGATAATTATCATATAACTCCTCAAATAAATGAAATATTGTATTTAAAAGTAAATTATAATGAAATTAAAGATTATTTAAACTTTACTTTTCTTTTAGATCAGAATTATGAAAATGAAATTGGTTATAACTATACTAATGCGAAAAAAAGCATTGCTTTTACTTTTGATGATAGTCCTAATGTAAATAAAACAAATAAAATAGTTAACTATTTAAATGATAATTTATCACATGCCACTTTTTTTATGCTCGGTAATAAAATGAAATATCATAAAGATTTAGTATTATCTGTTTTAAATAGTGGTAATGAGATAGGAAGTCATACTTATAGTCATCAGAATATGAGTAAAATGAGTAATGAAGAGGTGATAAATGATTTTAATTTAATGAATGATTTATATAAAAATATAACAGGTAATAATCTAAAATATATGCGTCCACCTTATGGCGCAATTAAAAGTGAACAAAAAAATTTAATTGATGCCTCTTTTATTTTATGGAGTCTAGATACTAATGATTGGCGTTATCGTAATAAAAATTATATTGTTAATTATGTTCTTAATAATGTAGAAGATGGAGATATAATTTTATTTCATGATTCTTACTTGGAAACTGTGGAAGCAATAGAGGAATTACTTCCAATTCTTTATAGTGAAGGTTATCAAGTAATGAGTGTATCCGAATTATTTAATTTAAAAGGAATTGAATTAGAAAATAAGCAAAGTTATCGAAGCGCTAAAGGATAGCTAGGTCAATATTGCCACCACGATCATCAATTTCAGCGTATATTGCTAAGGCACCACCAACTAAGAAGACAAGAGTTGTGATGAGTCTTTCCATAGCAACTCTTTTTTTATCGGAATTTTGACTATTTTTTAAATAATTAATATCTTCAAGGGAATCTATAACAAAATAAAGATAAATAAGGAAAGCAACGATTAAAAGAATTAAAGTTAGATTTTTACTAATATTACGATAATTTTGATTATTAGAGAGTAAATATTTTCTTTGAAAATAGTCAGCAATTAAAGAAAAAATAACAATAAAAAAATAGATAAACCATATAAAATCGTTAATATCTAATTTTTTTAATTCTCTAACTACATTATTATTCATATTAAATAATATTATAAAAATTTTTTAATTATTTCTTTTTTTGCTTAATTAAAAAATCATTTAATTTATCAATTCTTACTTTAAAACTCCCAACTATAAAGACAATTGAGGCAATAATTAGGGAGATGCCACTAAAAACATCCCAAATAGATGTTCTTATAATAATTAAAAGAAGTCCAAATAAGAAAGACATTATACCAATTATAAAAACACGATTGAGTCTGATTTTAATCATATGACCATATTCAGTTTTATAAAAATTTTCTTTAAGTTTACATTTTTCTTCCTTTTTAAGAGAATAATATTTTAGTTTATACATTATAATCACCAAGAAAATTATAAATGATAAGTTTAAAAAAGTAAATTAGATAGTAACTTTTAAATATATTCTTTCTTTTTAATAAAAATTTAGTTATAATTTAGTTGGTGTTAATATGATTATTGATTTAAATGAATTAAATTATAAAAATGAAATAAATATTAATTATGAAGTAGTAAAAGATGATGATTTAGATAAAAGAATACTTGCTTTAGAAAATGCTAAAGTTTTAGGAACTATTTTTAAAGATAGTACTTCGGATATTCATTTGAATTTAGTATTTAAGGGAACTATGTTATTAGAAGACTCTGTAACGTTAGAAGAAGTTCCTTATAATTTTGACATTAAAATTGAAGAAAATCTGGCATCTTTAGAAGAAAATTACTTGAATTGCTATGAAAATGTTAAAAATATACTTGATTTAAAACAAGTTTTATGGCAAAATATTGTACTAGAGGTTCCCATTAGTTATACTCTAAATGGTGATGCAAATTTAAAAGGTAATGGTTGGGAATTAAAAAATGATGATAATAAGACTTTGGATGAAATAGATCCGAGGCTTAAAAAATTAGAAGATTTATTGAAAGGTGATGATTAGTTATGGCAGTTCCTTTTAGAAGAACAAGTAAAACAAAAAAAAGAATGAGAAGAACTCATTTAAAAAAAGAAGTTGGTGCAGTTACTACTTGTCCAAAATGTGGTGCAGCAATTAGACCTCATAGAGCTTGTACTAAGTGTGGTAACTATAAAGGTGAAAATGTTTTAGAAATTGAAGAAGAAAAATAATTCTTACAATAGAAGAGTAGTAGTACTCTTTTTTTTATGGTGCATTAATTGACAAAATAAAACAATTATTTTATGATTTATTTGATACTAGATGATAGTATCAAGAAGGATTAGGTTTATGAAAAATAAGAGAATATTAATAGTAGGGGTACCTACATTGTTTGTTGTGGGATTAAGTTTTGTAGTTTTAACTATGGTATCTTACAATAATAAAAATAAGTTGAATACTAGCGAAGAATTAAAAAATAGTGTTGAAAATATTAGTAATATTGAAAAGTTTGCTATCTATAAGGAAACAACTCCCGATAATTTTGAACTTGTTTTAGAAAATGATTTTCCAACTCAAGGATATTTACTAAATGAATCAAAAACTGAATGCTTTGGATATGGAAGCAATAGAAAAGTGGAAAATGCTATTAATCAAAGTCTTACTAAAGGTGTAATTGATGGAGGTGTTATATTATCAGCTAATCAAAGCATTTATTGTAATGTCTATTTTAGTAAGGATAGTACGCCACCAACCATAAATACATTTACATTAGAGGGAAGTAAAGCAAATGATAATTTAACATTAACTGATGGTTATACTCATATAAAAAATATAACATATACTATAAATTGGCAAGATATTGATGTAGCTCAGATATGTGTTAAAGAGAATGATATTTGTACAAATAATGAATGGGAGCAAATAACAGGAACAAGTAAAAATGGTTCTTTAATATTAAGTGACCTAGACGGGGTAAAAATAGTAAGGGCTTATTTAAAAGATAAAGCAAATAATGTGTCAGAGGCGTTTATAAATAATATAGTATTAGATTCTATAGATCCAACAATAACATTAAGCCAAAAAACTGTAACAGATAGTAGTATAACTGTAAGTGTAGTGGTTAATGATACAAATGAAATAAGTAATGTGATATGTAAGGCAGTAGAAGGTAGCGAAACAAAAATAGGAGTGTATGATATTAGTACCAAAACATGTACATTTAGTGGATTAAAAAATAATACGCAATATACATTAACTGGAGAAGCGACCGATGTATCTGGAAGGAAAGGGATAAGTATTCCAATAAGCATAACAACTAAGATTGGTTATACTTGTGATAATATTGGTGGAACATTATCTTATAATCAACAAAAAGGTTGGATTTGTCAAAATAATGGTAAATCTTCTATAGTAACACGTTGGACCTGTAGCGTTAATACTTTAATTAAATATGATACTGAAGAATCTGCTAAAGCTGCATGTGTAAATGAAACAAAGGGTACATGTGCAGAGACTCAACATTTTGGGTGTCCGTGGGGAGGAACGCTTGAGGGTTCCGTGTGTCGTCAGTACCAGTCATGCGATGAAGGTAGGAATGGTGATTGGGTTGTTTGGTCCTGTCCGGTGGGTGGTCAAATGTATTATTATGAAGCTCAATGTAGAAATGGATGTTTTTCCTCATACTCTCCGACTGTAACATCCATCTTTACATGTAGTATAAATGGTATGGAATATTCCACTCAAAATGATTGTATAAGTGCCTGTGTTAAAACTGAAGGACTTGGAAAAGTAGAAAGTTATAATGAAACTATTTATTCTTGCGATTCTGGTTGGAAAGAGTTATCAGGTAGTGGAACTAATCTTATTTGTTATAAAGAAGCTTCTAAATCTTAGATAAATATGAAGTAATAGATGTTTAAATCTATTGCTTTTTTTGTTTACATAATTATGTCAAGAGATAAAAATATTAAAAATATTTGGGAATAGATATTTACTTTTAAAAAAGATTAAAGTATAATTGTGGTAGACAGTGGATATCTGTGGCAGAAAGTGGGTGATATAAATGTTCATGGGCGAATATCATCACAACATAGATGAAAAGGGACGAATTGTATTACCAGGGAAATTTAGAGGAAACGATATGACTAAAATCGTAGTAACTCGTGGGTTAGAAAAGTGCCTATATTTGTATACCATTGAGGGCTGGGATAAAGTTGTATCTAAACTAAATACCTTACCTTTTACCAAAAAAGATGCTAGAACATTTATGAGATCATTTTTTGCAGGAGCCTCTGTATGCGAATTCGACAAAATGGGTCGAATCAATATTACCTCCCCGC
>CANQZQ010000061.1 GCA_947628375.1 uncultured Bacilli bacterium | reverse complement strand
GTATAATGGTAGCATAGGAGTCTCCAAAACTTTTGATGGGAGTTCGATTCTCTCCGCCCCTGCCATTTAGTAACGAAATAGCTTCGAAAAGTTAGAAAAAAGAATGTATAATGAAAATATATTCTTTAACTTGGAAGGAGCTGTTTTTTAAATGATAAAAACTTTAGAAGAAAAACTTCAAATGTGTAAAGAACATGTGGATGAAGGAAAATCAATATTACATGTATGTGAACTACATCAAACAAAAAATAAAGATGATTTTAAATACTATATTAATTTATATAAAAGATATGGAGAAAAGCCATTTATAAATCGAGAAAACGCTGTATATAGAAGAGATACAATTATTAGCAATAAGCAAAGTAAAAAATGGAGAATTATTAAGACAAGTAAGTTTGGATTTGGGATTAATAAACTATAAAATCTTAAACGATTGGGTAAAAAAGTATAATACTGAAGGAGAAAAGGCAATTCAAGATACGTATCCTGGAAAAAATTATTTAAATGAAGATGCTAGATAAAAAATGATAGATAAGAAATTAAAAGAAGAAAATGAAAGATTAAAAGCGGAAATAGATTTCTTAAAAAAATCGCAGTCCTTAGCCAAAAAACTAGAAGAACTAACAACAAAAGACAAAGTAAAAGTTGACTCTTTTGAGCTTGAAGAATCATATAAAACAAAGTGGAAAAAATTATTGAGAACGATTATAAAGATTATGAAAATTATAGATATTTATTAATTAGTCATCTTAAATCAAGAACACAATTATAGTGTTTTTTTAAATTCTACTTTTAAGGGGTGTAAATATATTACTAAATGATTTAATATATTAGATGAGGTGTTTGATATGTTTCTTGAAAAAATTGGAAAATATATAGCCAAATGTCGAAAAAAAGTTAATTTAACCCAAGAACAACTTGCCGAATTAATGAATGTAAGTGCTAAGTCTATTAGCAAGTGGGAATGTGGAACATGCTTGCCAGATATTAGTAAAATGCAAGATTTATGTTATTTTTTAAAAACTAATTTATTTAATTTATTAAATGGAGGAGATTCAGAATTTAAATTTTTTATAAAAAAAGTTGGAGGCACAGCCATTGAAGAAAAAAATCATCATCGACGATATCGAGTAAAACATTCTAAGCTAGACCCTAAAAAGGTAAGAAAACTTAAAGATCTTGAAAAAGATTGTAAAAAGCATATTATTAAAGTTAAAGTTACAGGATTTGTTATTGAAGAAGAGGATGGGTTTTCTTATGGAAGGATATATGGAACAGATGGTACGATGGATGTCATTTTAATTTTAAATGATAATGGAGAATATCATGGTAGAGAAATAATTGATAATATAAATATTGGTGAAGAATATTTATGTAAAGGTTTTGTGTTTTTTAGTGAGGGGAGACATTATCCAATTAAAAGAGAAATGATAGTGGAAGAAATAGATGAAATTGGAGAGAAATAATGAAGAAAAAAAAATCAACCTAAAAAAGGTGGAAACTAATGTAAATCTTGATGAGTATATTTCTAATATATCAAATATAATTGGTGTGGTTAGAAATATAACTTTAAAGGCAAAAATAACTAATATAAATAAGATAGAATTTGATGAAGTAATGATGATTATTTAAAAAAATTGTTAAAAAATTAGAAATTAATGATACTTATTTAGTTAAAGGAAATACTTATACGTTAGATAAAGTGGATGATGAGGAATTAAATTTTATTTTTGATAAGATTAATAAAATAATTAAAGTTGGTGATGATTATTTTATAATTAAAAGTTTACAAAAAATAGATTAATTACACATTAGAAAGGAGATGGCAAACATGAATAGTTTAGATAGATTTATAATAGCTCAAAAAGAAGATTGTAATCAGGCTCTCAAAGAAATAAAAAATGGTAAAAAACTTACTCATTGGTCATGGTATATATTTCCTCAACTAAAAGGTTTAGGGTCAAGTGCCCAAGCAGATTATTATGGAATTAAAGATTTACAAGAGGCTAAATTATATTTAGCTAATGAATATTTAAAAAATAACTTAATTCAAATAACTCAAGCGTTATTAAATTTAAAGACTAATAATCCAACCGAAGTACTAGGCTATCCGGATGATTTAAAAGTAAAATCTTGCATGACATTATTTTATGCTGCGGATTCAAATATAGATGTTTTTAAAAAAGTAATAGATAAATATTATAATGGAGAATTTGATAATAAAACTATTTCCTTGTTAAATAAATTAAATTAGATTTATCATGATATATTTTTAAGTGAATTAAAGAAAAAATTTAAATTAGGATAAAATATATGAAAAACTTAGTTTTGGGATTAAAAAGTAAAAAAAAATAAATATAAGGATGTGAATATATGAAAGAAAAAGTTAATTTTAAATGTGAAGAATATATTTCAGAAATAGATGATGTAATAGAAGAATGTAAGTATGTTAATTTTATAGCAACTATTACAAAAATTCAAAAAATAGAACTAAAAAAAGGAATTGTAGTAGGATTAAATTTAAAAGATGATAGTGGCATTATTATAGGAATATTTATTGCCCCTAAAAATAATAATGATGCTATATTAAAAATAAAAAGTTTCGAGATTAATAAGAAATATAAAATTAATGGGGATATAAATATAGTGGATAATCAAGCTCTAAATGAATTTGAGGTTGATAAATTAATATTTAAGAAATTTAATGTTAAAGCTGGAGATAAAACTTTGGCTATTAGAACAATAGAAGAAATAGGAGAAAAATAATAATGAATATAAAAATCGATTTTCAAAAAAAGCAACAAGACACTCTAATTAAAGAATTAAAATTAAATAAATATTGTATATATACTTAGTAAAGTTAAAGAGTATAAAAATTTAGAAAGAAAACAAAAAATTGATATAGATAAAACTTTTAAAGATACTTATATTTCATATTATGATATGGGAATATATTGTTATAAAGATAAGCAACTACCCAAAATAAGCAAAAGGAAGAGATATATAAATGAAAAAATGTAAAGTAATTTCAATAATCAATCAAAAAGGTGGAGTTGGCAAAACTACTACTAGTATAAACCTTTCGACGTCTTTAGGCTTTCTGGGTAAAAAGGTTTTATTGATTGACTTAGACCCTCAAGGAAATAGCTCTGTTGGCCTTGGCTATAGCAATGCAAAATTTAGTACTGATATATATGATGTTATGATAGGTAAATGTGATATTCAAAAAGCAATTATTAAAACTAAATTTACTAATTTATCTTTAATTCCTGCTACCATTAATTTAGCAGGAGTAAATTATGAAATTATTGAAAAAGTTAAACCGGGGGACTTTTCAAGGCAAAAACAATTAAAACAACAAATAGATAAAATTAGAAAAGATTTTGATTATATAATTATTGATTGTCATGCGTCATTTGACTTTATTATGATAAATGCTCTTTCAGCTACTGATTCAGTTATTATTCCCGTTCAATGTGAATACTTTGCGATGGAAGGACTCGCACAACTTCAAAATACAATTAAGAGAGTCCAAAAAAATTCAAACCCTAAATTAAAAGTGGATGGAATAGTAATAACTATGTTAAATTCTAAAATTAAAATATGTAGAGAAGTTATAGAAGAGATTCGAAAACATTCCCAAGAAAAAGTATATAAAACAATGATTCCTAGATCAATTAAATTTGTAGAAGCATCTTCTCATGGCAAGCCTATAATAGCTTATAAGAAATATTCAAAAGGTACTAAAGCGTATTTGGATTTAGCTAAAGAAATTATAAAAGAAGAAAATTAGTAATAAATAAGAGGAGTAAATATGTTTAATAGTTATAAATATTTAAATGATCAAGCTAAGAATTATCTTACCAAGGAATTGAAAAAGAATTTTTCTAAAAAATTTGATTCAAAAGAATTATTTAAAAGATGTGAAGAAGAAATGAACATTCTTTATGATAAAAGTTTATTATTTATTGTTGAACACTTATATAAATACAAAGAAGAAAATCAAGATGTTAAATATCATTTTCGTGGAACAATAAATAATTTATTACTTCTATATGTTTTAGATATAAGTTATGTTAATCCCCTAGAATATAACTTACCTTATGAATTATATAATGATAAAACTATTAATGTTGATATAATTAATGAGCCAAGTGTACTTTTTCTTCAATATTTAGATAGTCAATCTACAAATTTTAAACTAGTTCATGGTTTTTTTGTAAAAGAAGATATAGCTGAAGTTAATAAGTTTTTAGAAAATCATTATTTGCTATTACCTAGGGGATATGTAGATAGTAAAATGTTATTAAGATTTGGTGACTTAGATTTATTAGAAACTATTAATGATTACCGAGATTACAAAGATAAATATATGATTATAAGAATAGATGAAAAAGCTATTATAAGAAGTAATAAAGTATGTCTTGATAATATATTTACTAATGATTTTGAAAAAGATATAGCTCAAATTTTAAAACCTAAAGTTATGAATGATTATGTAAAAATAAAAAGTATAACTCATGGAGTTAATGTATGGAAATATAATCAGGATAAATTAGTCAAAGAAAAAAAGATAGATTTAAACAATTTAATTGCAACTCGTGAAGATATATTAGAATATCTATTAAATCATAAAATTAAAAAAGATATGGCTTTGGAAATTACAAATTTTATTAGCAAAGGTAAAGCTTCAAAATTACTTAATAAATGGAATGAATATGTTAAAATAATGAAAGAACATAATTGTGAAGATATGTTTATAGAGATATTTTCGAAGATATTATTTATTTTTGGTCGAGGTCAAGCGGTAAGTGAGTGTTTATATTCTTTAGATAAAGATAATTATATGATTTTATAGTGTTATGTGTAACAAATGGTTAAAAATAACTGGAAAAGGTGATTATAGGCAAATAGATATTTAAAATTAGATGATAATGAACAAAAAACAACTCTATAATAGTTAAGAATAAAGGTAAAAAATTATTTATTAACGAAAGTAAAAAAACTAGCAAATAAAAAAATTACGAGGAAAATTAGAAATGAAATATGAGAATTGTATATGTGATTTAAAAAACAATGGTTTGATAATTTTGGCAAGTCGTCCTGGTATGGGGAAAACAACATTAGCTTTAGGTGTAGCAAAATTTTTATCAAAACAAACTGAAGGTAAAATATTATATTTTTCTTTAGTAGAAAACAAAGAACAATTAGAAACTAGAATAACTAATGATAGTATTAAAATTTTAGATAAAGCAAATGCAGATATAGATTATATTAAAAATGAATGTGTGAATAATAGCGACAATTTAAAAGCGGTTATAATAGATTATTTTGAATTGATTAATGTTTCTACAAATGGTAATGATAAAATTATTGATGAACTTAATACATTAAGTGAACAGTATAATATTCCTATAGTAATACTATCAGTATTATCAAAGGTGTTTCAAAATAAAAAAATCACATTAAATGATTGCAAAAATAAATATTTAATGGAAAAAGCAAAAAAAGTAATGGTTTTACATAAAGTTAGTGAGAATATTAATCAAACAAATATATTAAATTTAGATTTTATTAAAGGGGAAAATGATATTGATTTTATGGTTATTATGCTTGATTATCAATTATGTGAATTTAATATAGTGAATTTAAAATTTAGAGATGAAAAAAATGGATAATTTATTTAAAGCAACAATTTCCTTTGAAAATGATAATTATATGAGCATAGTTTTATATTTAGTTTATAATGGTAAAGAAAAATTAAAAAATGTAATTCCTCAAATAAAGTTTACAACTTGTGATGAAAAATATCTCTTAACTGTTGATATAAAAAATATTAGAGTTTTAGAAGACTTAAAAAAATTAGATAAATATGATAAATTATATATAAAAGATGTTTTAGAATATGTAAAAACACATCAGCAACTATTATTAGATTATTGGAATGCTGATATACCCGAGTTTGAAGCCAAACAAATATTCTTTGATGAAACCAATGATCATTTTGGTTGTACTAATTTAAGTAAAAGAAAATCTGGGTTGCCTATGAATTTAGTTTTTTATTGTTCATATACGTTAGATAGAGATAATATATTATTTTTTCAAAATGATTATGAAAAACTTAATTATAATAATATGATTATGATGAGTGTTGATAAAGATAATCCCCAAGTATTAGTAGATAGGAAAATAAATATAAAAGAAGAAGATATGATGTTATTAAAAAAATTTATAAAAAAACATTATGAAACAATAACAAAATATAATGATGATACTATAAATGACGCTGAAATATTTGATTTAATTGATGAAAGTGTAATAGGTGAGTAGTTATGTATGATGAAATAAATTTAGATGCTAAAAATTATTTAATGAAAGAGTTAGATATTCTTTTTTATAAGAAATATGATGATGAAAATTTATTAAAAAGATGTTATAAAGAGTTAGATTTACTTTTTGAAAACGATGTATTATTTATTATAGAATATTTATATAAATTTAAAAGAGATAATAAAAAAGTAAAATATTATTTTGAAGGTATGATAAATAATTTACTAGTATTATATGTTTTAGATTTAAGTGTTGTTGACCCTTTAAAATATAATTTATCTTATGAGTTATATTTTAAAGAAGAACTTAAGGTAAGTTTAACTAATTATGAGAAAGATTCCTTTATTAATTATTTAAGTAAAATTGATGATTTTAAAATTATTCTTGGGAAAAATAGAATAAATAATAGTGATAGTGAAAATGAATATTTATTATTACCAATAGGGTATTTAGATGAAAATATGTTATTAAAATATAATTTGGATGAAATATTAGAAACTGTAAATGATTATCGAGAATATAGTTTAAAATATTTAACAATAACAATTAAAGATAAACATTTTTTAATAAGTGATAATGGTATTGATATAAAAAATGTGTTAAATGAAGATTTTGAAATAGAACGTGCAAATATATTAAAACCTCAAACATTTGATGATTATGTTAAAGTAAAAAGTATTTCTCATAGCGTTAAGTATTGGAAAAATAATCAAGATATTTTAGTTCAAAAAAATAAAATTAATATTAAAAGCTTAATTTCTAGTATTGATGATATATTTGATTATCTATTAAAACATTCTATAGATCGACAAATGTCAATAGATATTGCAAAGTTTATCTATCAATATAAAGATTATTCGTCTTATATTTGGCATAAATATATAGATATTATGAAAAAACATAATTGTGATGACATGTTTATTAATATAATTGAAAAAAGCATGTGTATTCATGGTAGAGGCGATGGCGTTAGTGAATGCTTATTTGTATTAGATAAAGATAATTATGTCGAAATAGATTAAATGAAGATCAAATAGATGATTTAATAATTTTTTTAAATTTTAAACCATTAAATATAAAATGTTTTGAAAGTAATTGGGAGTTATTATTATTTGGTTGGAATAGTCAAAATAAAAATATAATAGTAGATAATAATTTAAAAATACCTGATTATAATAAATTAAAAAACATAGTAGATTAAATATTTTTTTCAATTAAGCATATTTTAAAAATTAGCAAAAAGGTTAAAATTGACAAAAGGGGATAATCAGTATATATTTTAAAGAGAGGGAAATTTTGTGGAAATAATATGCAATCAAAAGGTTTCCTTATAAATATAGTAAAATATTAGGAGAATGAAATGAAAGATATTGTTTTAACAGGAGATAGACCTACAGGAAAATTACATTTGGGTCATTTAGTAGGATCAATTTCTCAAAGAGTAGAATTACAAAACTC
>CANQZQ010000060.1 GCA_947628375.1 uncultured Bacilli bacterium | reverse complement strand
GAACGATTTTCAATTCCAGTTTGAATAATTTTTCTTTCATCTAAAGTAAGATGAGTATTGTCATGTTTCATAAAAAATAAACTCCTTTCTTATATAGAAACATCCAAGGAGTTATTATAAGCCAAAGTTTGAATTTAGTCTTTCATAAATTAAACTAGAATTTAATGTAAGACTAAATTCTTTTTTTCTATACTTAAACTGGAATTTAACTTTTCACTTCACATATACTAATAAATCAATGATTTGCAACTTCATCAATTTACTACTCAGTATTATACGTGTTATAATATATAGCTAGATGAGGAGAATTTATAAATGAATAAAAATGACTTTGAATTTTTAACAAAGGATTTAAAAGAAAATAGTGTTAGAAAAGCTTGTTATGTTGCTAGAGAGTATTTGAGATGTAAAAAATATAATGTTCCAAGTTCTTTTATAACAGAAGAAGAATTTTATAATGCTTTAAATATTTTACTTGCTCATTCATATCAAACAAGTGATGATAAAACTATTGTCGAAGAGTGGCGTTGTGAAAGCGATTGTGATCGAAATAATGGCTTTTTTGGCTTTTGCCCAGGCGAATTTCAAATCAATGGCCAAAAAAGAACTTTATGTAAATATTACATTGACCCCGCGAATAAATAAAAATAATATTATCAATTGTAGATTATAAAAATTAAAAAAAATTAGAAATTTGGTGTAAAATATGTGGAAGTATTATAAAAAAATATTTAATTATTTTAAAGATAAGAAATTACAAATTGCTATTTATTTTCTTACATCTTTACTCATTGTAGGTGTAAATACTATTATTCCCATTTTCACTGCCAAAAGTTTAGAGGCAATTACTAATGTAAATTTATTAAATATGCTTAAATATTCTTTAATGGTTTTTATTGCCGAATTATTTTATCGTTTAGTTTCATTTATTAATAGTGATGCTAGTAGTAAAGTTCAAGATGATGTAGAAATAAAAATTAAAGAAGATGTTTCTAAAGAATTATTTAAATTAGAAATGAAAAATTTTGATAAAGAGGGTACAGGTTTTTTTGCTGAAAGAATTAATTCCGAGCCAAGAACCTTAGCAAGTATTTTTTTAAGAATAAGATATAATTTTACAGAGATTTTTACATCCCTTGGTGTTCTGATTTATATTTTTTATCTAAATATCTATTTAGGAATTTATTTTATTTTAGTTTCTATATTTATTTTGTTTTTTGATATGAGAAGAACTAAAAGATGGGAAAAAAGAAGAAAAGAATATTATCAAATGAATGAAAGATATGTTAGTGATTTTGGTGAATTAATAAGGGGCATTAAAGATATAAAAGTCTTGAATTTAAAAAATTACTTGATTAAAAGAACAACTAATAAGCAAAAAGAAATAATTAAATACAATTATAAAATGGAAAAAGAGGATCGTAAGTTTTATATTTTTGAAGATGTTTTTCATAATTTAAAAGATTTATTATTAATTGTTTTATGTATAATTTTAATTAAAAATAATTTATTAAATGGTGCTAATTTATTAATTATTTATATGTATCGAACAAGAGCAACTGGTCTTATTAGTAGTTTAAGTTCTATTTATCGTGATTTAAAAGATTTTAATTTATCTATTGAAAGATTATATGAAGTAACTGATAGTGAAAAATATCCTAAAGAAAAATTTGGTACTAAAAAAGTTAATTTTAAAGGTAGTATTGAATTTGATAATGTTTCTTTTAAATATAGCGATAATGATGTTTTAAAAGGCTTATCTTTTAAAATTAAGCCTCATGAAACCATTGGAATAGTGGGATCATCTGGTGTTGGTAAAAGTACAATATTTAATTTAATTAATAAGTTATATCATGTTAATAATGGTCATATTTATTTTGATAATCTTGATATTGATGAAATTAGTGAAGAATCCTTAAGAAATAATATTTCAACTATTACCCAAGACCCTTATATTTTTAATACCACTATTAAAGAAAACTTGCAAATGGTTAATCCGAAAATAACAGATAAAGAATTAATTCAAAAGTGTAAATTATGTTTGCTTGATGATTACGTTAATACTTTAAAAGATAAATATGATACTAAATTAGGGGAAAATGGGGTAATCTTATCCGGTGGTTTAAAGCAAAGATTAGCTATAGCTAGAGCTTTAATAAAAGATAGTAAGATTATTCTTTTAGATGAAGCTACAAGTAGTCTTGATAATGAAACTCAAGATTATATTCATAAATCAATTAAAAAAATTAGAAAAGATTATACTATTTTAATTATTGCTCATCGTTTGTCAACTGTTATTGATTGCGATAAAATAATGGTTATAGCTGATGGCAAAGTAGCCGGCTTTGATACACATGAAAATTTAATCAAAGAAAATAAAATTTATCGTCAATTATATAAAAAAGAATTATTAAAAAAATAGTTCTATTTTAATTTATCAGCGTTACTAAAATTCATTTTAGCAATATTATTAAGCATTTCTATGCCATATTCATCTTTAATATCTTGAGCAACTTTGTCGACTATTTCTCCAGCTCCCTTTGGAAGGGGAGTATGAACCATATCTGATAATTCATCCATCTTTTGTAAGAAAATATATCTACTTATAATAGAGGCACATCCAACACTTAAAACTTGATCTTCAGCTTTAGTCATAAAAGTAATATATTTAACTTGTTCAGGAACATTTTCAATATATTTATAAAAATTTTCCTTACTACAAAATTCATCAATAACAATTTTAGCATAATTATAATTTTTATTTTTTAATTCTAATAAAGCTTTATTATGCAAAATAGCTTTAACTTTATTCATATTATTTTCTTTACTATGATAACTATTATAAGTTTTATTATCTAAAATAGTAGTAACATAAGGTATTCTTTTCATTATTTGGGGAGCAATTTCCTTAATTTTATTATCATCTAGTTTTTTAGAATCTCTAACTCCAAGGTTTTTTAAGAATTCAAAATCTTTAGTAGAAACATAAGTAGCAGTTACCACTATAGGGCCAAAGAAATCCCCTGTTCCAACTTCATCTGAGCCAATAGTAGATAGTTCCATAAAATCTTCTTTTGGTGTTTCTTTTTTTTCAGTACCATCATAATTAATAATTCTTTGATTATATTTTTTTTCTAAATCAATCCAAAGATTAGCATCTATATCGGCACTTGTTCCTTGAAACATTAATTTACCACTTTCATATAAAGTAATAGTCGTATCTCCTTCCATAGCTTGGAAAATAGCATATGGTGGTGTTTTTTCTTTAACTTTATTTTGGTAATACTTAATTACTTTATCTTTTAAATTATCAGAGATCTTAAATACAATCGTCATTTTGCACCTCAAATAAATTTTAACATATTATCTTTCTTTTTTCATTATAATTTTAATTTGCTATAGCGAAATTCAAGAATAGGCTTTTTTTTTTGAAAGAATTATAATATAATTTATAATAGGAGATGAGAAAATGAGTACAGTTATCGATATTTTATTAATAGTTTTTATTGCTTTAGGAACTTATGCTGGATGGAGAAGGGGATTAATTAAATCATTAGTTAATTTAATTGGCTTAGTAGCTATAGTTATATTAAGTTATTCACTTAGAATACCTTTAGCTAACTTTTTAATTGATAAATTACCATTCTTTAATTTTGGTGGTCTTACAGCATTAAATATTTTAATTTATAATGTTTTATCCTTTATATTTATTTTTATCATATTATATTGTGTTTTAAACATTATTATTTCTATTACTGGTTTTATTGATACATTACTTAAATTTACTGTTATTTGGGTTATCCCATCTAAAATCGGTGGGGCAATTGTCGGCTTTATCGAATCATGGGTTTTTATCTTTTTAGTTTTATTTGTTCTAGCGTCATTTAATGTATCAGCAACTTGGATAATAGATAGTAAAGCATCTAATTTTGTATTAGATCATACCCCAGTAATTGGTGGTTATCTAGGTGGTATTACTTATAGTGCTAGAGATATTTATGACACTATTAATAAGTTGGAAAATAGCGATATATCTAAAAAAGATTTAAATTTCAAAGTTTTAACTACTTTAGTAAGTTATGGTATTATTAGTGATACTAAAGCAACGGAATTAATGGAAACTGGCAAATTAGATTTACCTAATTATAATATTGTTATTCCAAAAGCTAGTTAGGTGAATAAATGATAAAATATTTAGAAAATGAAAATGATTACAATACTTATATCAAAGAAGATATAGTATTAGTAGACTTTTATACCGAATGGTGTGGCCCATGTAAAATGTTAACAAACATTTTAGAAGAAATAGATTATATGAAAATTTTAAAAGTTGATGCTGATAAATTTCCTAACTTAGCTAGACAATTTGGTATAATGAGTGTTCCAACTTTATATTTTTATAAAAATAGCGAAATAGTAAAAAAAGAAATAGGCTATAAAACACCTGAAGAACTAAAAGCAATCTATCAAGAAATAAGTGCTAAATAAGTACTTATTTTTTTTATTTTATTACTTCTTTAGCACTATTTAAATAACTTCTTGTAAGAAGGCCGGCACCTAATTTTATACCCCCGAAATATCTTACTACACATATTAAAACATTATTTAAATTATTTTGCATAATTATATTATATATTGGCGTTCCTGCCGTATTAGCGGGTTCTTTATCATCACTTTTTTTAATTAAATTATCTATTTTATAAGCATAAGGAATATGTCTTGCTTTCTTATGTTTTTTTTTTAAGTTATTTATAATTTCATCTATTTCTTCTTTAGAATTAACTTCATAATAATAAGCAATAAATTTTGATTTTTTAATTTCTAGAGTATAAGTATTAATTAATTTCATTTTTCCCTTTTTCTAGCTTTTTCTCTTTCTTCTTTACTAGTGTATCTTTTATTTAAATAGACATTATTAAATAAATAATCATAATCAGTATTTTGAATCATTTTTTCTTTATCATAAACGATAAAGTGGCATTTATCATAAGAAAGGCCAAAATTATCACCTAGATTAATCGCTAACTTAGTTATTTCACCAAATGTTCCAAAAGATATTTTAAATTCATGTAATTCTTCTAATAAATCTCCCTTAACTTCAGTAACTATTGTATTACTTCCATCGCCAAAAATACATTGATTTTTAAAGTAATTATACATTTTTAATAATTGATCATATTTTTCAAAAAGGTTCAAATATTTTTTAGATATTGCGCTATTAAGTTCGACATCATTATTGTAATAGTTTTTATCAAGGAAATTTAAATTATTAGTTACAAAAGACATTAATTTCCCATCAATCTCTCTTAAATATAATATTGTATCAGGGTGAGGAGTTATTAATGGCTCATCTATATACATCACTAATATTCGGTAGTTTTCATTTTTAAAAGTAAATTTATCAAAAGATAAAACTTCTACACTTTTACCTAATGGTAATTTATCTAATTCGGCATACTCTTTTTTGAAAGACTTATATAATTCATTAAAAGAGGATACTAAATTAAATAGACTAATACTATCATCGTAATTAACCTCTTTTACTATTGGATTTAATTCCTCTAAATCTTTTCTTTTAATATCATCAGTAAAAACAGTATTTAAAAATTTAATATATCTTTCAAAATCCATACTTATCACCTTTCAAGTATTATACTATATTAAATTTTAAAAATAAAGAAAAATATTAATATAACATAAAAGACTATTCTTATGGTATACTAAAGGTGAAATTTATTGGATGTGTAAGTATGAATGATAAAATAAAAGAAAAGTTAAAATTAGTTCCTCATCTTCCTGGTAGTTATCAAATGCGTGATAAAAATAATATTATTATTTACGTTGGCAAAGCGAAAGATTTATTTAAGAGGGTAGGAAGTTATTTTAAAGGGACAGTTACGGGTAAAACTTTAAAAATGGTTTCAGAAGTTGAAGACTTTACCTATATTGTAACCGGTAGTGAAACAGAAGCATTTATAACAGAAATTAATTTAATTAAAGAATATAATCCCAAATATAATATCTTACTTAAAGATGATAAAAGTTATCCTTATATTGAATATATTAGTAAACCATATCCTAAAGTAAAAGTATCAAGATATTTAAATATTAAAAGAAAAGATAAAAAATTAATCTTTGGCCCTTATCCTAATGCCTATGCTGCAAGAAGAATAGTCAAACTTATTAATAGATTATATCCTTTAAAAAAATGTGAAGGAATGCCTAAAGATGTTTGCCTTTATTATCATATTGGAGAATGTCTTGGCTATTGTACTAAAAATATTGACGAAGAAAAATTAAAAGCCATGGAAGCTGAAATATTATCTTTTTTAAGAGGTAATGATAAAATATTAAAAGATAAAATCTTAGAAAAAATCAATATTTATGCTGAGACTTTAAACTATGAAATGGCGAAAGAATTAACTGATGAACTTAATTATATTAATATAATTTTGGCTAAGCAAAAAGTTGAATTGCATGACTTTGTTAATCGTGATATTATTGGTTATTTTATCGATAAAGGGCATGTAGGAATTAATATTCTATTTATTCGTAATAATAAGTTAATTGGGTCTCATAATGATATTATAACAATTAAAATAGACCCGATAGATGAACTAAACTATTATATAATGAATTTCTATCTTCGTCATGAAGTACCTAAAGAGATATTAGTTAGTAATGAAATTAATAAAGATTTACTAAGTGAACTTATTAATGCTAATTTTATTACGCCCGAGAAGGGAACTAAAAAGAAATTATTAGATATGTCTTATACAAATGCAAAGATTTATTTAGATAATGAAATAAAGACTAAAATTAGAGAAGAAGAGCGTAGTGAAGGGGCTAATGAAGAATTAAGACATCTTTTGAATATGGATAATTTAAAAAGAATTGATATTTTTGATAACTCTAATCTTTTTGGTTCATTTTCAGTTAGTGGCATGGTTGTCTTTATTGATGGCAAGCCTGCTAAAAATGAATACCGTAAATATAAAGTTAGTGTTGATAAAAATGATGACTATAATACAATGAAAGAAGTTATTTATAGAAGATATTACAGAATGCTTTTAGAACATCAAACTCCCCCTGATTTAATTATTGTTGATGGTGGAGTAAATCAAATAAATGCTTGTCTTGATACTCTTAATTCTTTAAACGTTTATATTAAAGTTATTGGTTTAAAGAAAAATGATAAACATCGAACTAGTGAAATGATTGATGGCGATAATTATACTATTATTCCTTTAGATAAAGATAGTAATGTCTTCCATTATTTAACGAGAATGCAAGATGAAGTCCATCGTTTTACGATTAATTATCATAAGACACTTAGAAGTAAGGGAAGTATTAGTAGTATTTTAGATACTATTGAAGGAATAGGTAGTGTAAGAAAAAAAGAATTAATTAAAAAATATGGTAATTTAACTAATATTAAAAATGCTCCATTAGAAGAATTAAGTGAAATAATACCTTTAAATGTAGCTAAAGAATTAAAAGAATATTTAAAAGCTCGAGATGATGATAAAAATAATCAAAAAGAAGAAAAATAAAGGGATAAATAAATGCATTGTTTCATCTTTTGATAGCGATTATTATATTGATTATGATCACGAAATAATTTCATATTTAATTTTAGATTATGAAGATGCCGCAATCAAAATATTATATAATAAAGGTTTCTGGGGTACATTTGTGGGCTTCAATAAAGAAACAAGACAATTGACCGTTTCGAAAAAAAGGTTCAGGCCACGTGCTTAAGCACGTAAACCCTTGAAGGGTTTAAAGGCAATTTAT
>CANQZQ010000059.1 GCA_947628375.1 uncultured Bacilli bacterium | reverse complement strand
GTATTATATGTATAGCCATTGGTTAAATTATTACCTGCTTTATCTTTTCCGGTTATTCCAAATGTACTTACTGTTGGAATCGTGCTTTCTTTATCAAAATATATTTTACAATACATACTTTTTTGACTTGTTACTATGACACTTCCATCTATTACTCCATTTGTTAAACTTTGTTCTACTGCTCCAGGTATTACATTATCATTTCCATATTCATGGCATTCTGTTTTCGTTGTATTTAATAAATATCCTGTATCTGGAAACTTATCTGTTTCTGTATAATTTTCTCCACTTTCTTGTAAATATATCCCAAATTCTTTTCTTTCTACTTCTGTCTCTTCTATTTCATTATTATCCATTTTATATGAATAACTCTTATTCCAGGTTAACAATACCATAGATATTGTTATTATCATTATTAACATTATTGTATTCTTTTTATTCTCTTTCATAGGCATCACTCTTTTCATACAGCCAACAAAGCGTTGGCATTTTCAACAAAATAATACCAACAAATTGTATGCTTGTCAAGAGGATTAAAATTATATAAAGGAGAATAAATGAAAATAAACGCTAATAAGTATCGAGCTAATGAAGTTTTTAAAATGATTAGAGAATACACTGGAAAAACCCAAAAAGAATTTGGTGAAAGTATTAACAGAAGTAAAACAGCCATTCAATATTATGAATATGGTGAAAGAAATTTTGATTTTGAATTATTATTAGAAATATGTAAAAAAGAAAATTTAACAATTACCATTGAATCAAAAAAATAACACTTAAAAAAGCATCAGTTGATGCCTTTTAATTTTCTTTAAATTTTTCTTGCATTTCTTGTAAGAAATTTGGATTATCAAAATAATCTATTCCCATATTTTTTCTTACCATTTTTAATGTTTCATTAGCTTTTAAATTAGCTTTTTTTGTTCCTTCTTTTAAAACATCTAAAACATAATCTAAATTATTAATAAGTTCTTGTCTTTTTTCTCTTATTGGACTAATTACATCACATAAAATACTAGTTAAGAATTTTTTGATGGTTACATCTCCTAAACCACCATTTTGATAATGATCTTTTAATTCATCTAAATTATGATATTCTGGTAAATATTTTTCAAAATCTTCATCTTTACAAAAAACATCTAAATAAGTAAAGACAACATTACCTTCTACTTTACCTGGATCTGATACTTTAACATGATCGGGATCAGTATACATTTGCATAACTTTTTTCTTTATATCTTCATTTGAATCATCTAAATAGATACAATTACCTAAGCTTTTACTCATCTTTGCTTTACCATCAATACCAGGAAGTCTTCGTGCCGTTTTAGTATCTGGTAACACTGCATCCATTTCTACTAACGTATCACCATATATTCTATTAAAAGAGTGTACTATTTCTCTTGCTTGTTCAATCATTGGCAACTGATCATCTCCAACCGGAACAATATTAGCAGAAAATGCCGTAATATCAGCTGTTTGACTAACGGGATAGTTTAAAAATCCAGATGGAATACTTTCATCAAACCCTCTTAATTTTATTTCATTTTTAACTGTTGGATTACGAAGTAATCTTGATAATGTTACTAAATTCATATAGTAAAAAGTGAGTTCGGTTAAAGCTGGTATTTGTGATTGGACAAATATTGTTACCTTACTTGGATCTATTCCACAGGCTAAATAAAGAAGAGCAATTTCTAAAACATTATCTCTTACCTTTTGAGGATTATCAAAATTATCAGTCAAGGCTTGAGCATCCGCAATCATGATATACATTTCATCATAATTACCCTCATTTTGCAATTTTAAACGACTTAAAATAGAACCAGCATAATGGCCTAAATGAAGTTTTCCTGTGGCTCTATCACCAGTTAATATAATTTTTTTCATAATAACCACCTCTTTAATTGTAACAAATTTGTTAAAAAAAGTCTTTAGTTATTTTCCTAAAGACAAAATTTTATAATAATTATCTTTTTAATGTTCTACCATGTTCTTCTATTTCTTGCGCAAATGCAAAAATTGAATCTGGTAAGAAAGCATTTAGACTCTTATCTTCTAAATCACTTTTACTTATCATATAACCTTTAGAGCTTAAAATATAGCCATCGGCTCTTGCATAACCTTGCTCATTAAAAGGAGTAGCATCGAAAAAAGTGGTCAGAGTTGGATAAGTCCATTTTCCTTCTTTATATTTTGCAAAACTTTTGACTTTTCCCAAAATATCTATATAACGACAACAAGGTGTATCATCATAATATCTTCCAGTTATAAGTGATAATGGATCATCACCTTCACTAAAAGCATATATTTTTTTCCAAGCCCTAAAAGGAATATCATCTTGTTCCATAGTCATTGTTCCATCTGAAGCTAAATAATCAAAGTTTCTATTAATCCAAGTAACATAACCATCTTTTCCTACCATCGCAAAACCATATTCATTAAAATCTAGGGCGATATCATAACGGTGAGATAATAAAAAGTTATCTTCTTCTCTTATATACCCATATTCCCCATTTTTAGTCTTTGCTACTTTAAAGCCATTAACAAATGATTCATTTGCAAAATTTATTTCATATGTTTTTGGTGGCCGACCCTTTAAAGCACTTAAAGGTAAATCAATATTTACCAATGTCTTCTTATCATCATCATATTCTATTTTATAATATAAAGATATTTGACCATAGTAATAAAAATCTGCCCGACCATTATAGCTTAATGATTTTACATTTTCATTTTCCATTGTAACCTCCAAATTAGTTAATAGTTTAATAATTTTTCTTAATTTGAAATCATTTATAATCAAAACATTTAGAAAATTTTTAATTTAATTATCTTTTTAATGTTCTATCATGTTCTTGAACTTTTTTATCGATTCCATTAAAAATCAAATCGATATACCCATTATCAGCGCACATTTTTAATAAATCATTTAAATCAATCATATATCCTTTAGAACTTAAAATAAAGTTTTCTACTGTTGCATAACCTTGTTCATTAAAAGAAGTCCCCGTATGAAAAGTTGTTAAAGGAAGAGAACTAATTTTTAACTCTTTATTATATCCTACTTCTATAAAACTTTTGAATTTGCCAAAAGTATCAATATAATTGTAAGCATATATATCACTAAATCTCCTAATTATAAGTGATAAGGGACTTTCACATTCACTAAAAGCATTTATTTTGTCCCAAGCACTAAAAGGAAGCCCCTCTTGTTCCATAGTCATTTCTCCACGAGAATTTAAATATTCAAAGTTTGTATTAATCCAAGTAACATAACCATGTTTACCAACCATCGCCAAACCATACTCATTAAAATCTAGGGCTACATCAAAACGATAAGGTAATAAAAAGTTATCTTCTTCTCTTATATACCCATATTCCCCATTTTTAGTTTTTACCACCTTAAAGCCATTAACAAATGATTCATTTGCAAAAGCTATTTCATCGGTTTTTACAGGTCTATCACTTAAAGGTAAGTTAATACTTACAATTGTAGTTTTATCTCCCTCATATTCTATAGCATAGCTTAATATTTTTTCACCATCATGTTCTCTACGCTCAGCAAAGCTTAACGATACGACATTTTTGCCTTCCATATTACCCTCCAGATAGGTACTATTTTATCATATTTTTCACATTTTACAATCCTAAATAAAAACCAAACATATTTTATTATAGGATGTGATTAAATGATTATTTATGAAACAGATTCTAAAAAAGTTAAAAAAGGACAAGTATTTGTAGCAATTAAAGGATATACTGTTGATGGTCATGATTACATTGAAGAAGCTATTCAAAATGGTGCAAGTAAAATAATTGGAGAAAAAGATTTAAAACTAAGTATTCCCTATGAAAAGGTAGAAAATACTGAAGAATACTTAAAAGAACATTTAGTTAAAGAATATAGTAATGAATTTAAAAATTTAAAAATTATTGGAATAACCGGAACCAATGGAAAAACTACTTGTTGTTTTTTAATTTATCAAATGTTAAAAAAATTAGGTAAAAAGGTAGCTTACTTAGGAACAATTGGTTATTATCATGATGACTATTTTGAAGAAGTTAGTAATACTACTCCAAATATATTAAGACTTTATAATATCTTAATGGATGCCGTTAGTAATAATATCGAATATTTTGTTATGGAAGTATCTAGTCATTCTTTATTTTTAGAAAGAATTAAAGGTTTAGAATTTACTGGGGCGGGCTTTACTAATTTAACTGAGGATCACTTAGATTTTCATAAAAATATGGAAGGATATTTACAAAGCAAATTATTAATTACTAAATATTTAAAAAAAGATGCTTATATATTAATTAATAATGATGACAAATATGCTAAATATTTTAAAAATAATACTTTATATCAAACCTATGGTTTAAATGGCGATTATCAAATTATTGATTATAGTATCTTACCTAATCAAACCAAATTAACTTTTAGCTATAAAGATAAAAAATATCAAGTTACAACTAATTTAACTAGCCTATTTAATATTTATAATTATTTAAATGCCATTGGCATTTTACATAGTATTGGCTTTGCTATAAATGATTTAATTAAAGTAACTAAAGATGTCTATCCTCCTAAAGGAAGATGTGAAACCTATACTTATAATAATAATTATATAGTAATTGATTATGCTCATACACCAGATGCAGTAGAAAAAGTTATTAAAGCTTATTTAGATTTACCCCATAATAATATTATTACTATTATTGGTTGTGGTGGAGATCGCGATGCTTTTAAAAGACCTCTAATGGGTAATTTAGCTACTAGTCTATCTAATTACGTAATTTTTACTAATGATAACCCAAGAATGGAAGATGAAAAACATATTATGAATGATATTATAAAAGATAATAATAGCAATAATTATGAAGTTATCTATGATAGAAAGAAAGCTATTGAACAAGGAATTAAATTACTTAAAAATAATGATATTTTATTAATTCTTGGTAAAGGACATGAAAATTATCAAATGATTGGTCATACTAAATATCATTTTGATGATAGCGAAATTGTTAAAGAATATTTAAAAAAGAACTAGCTGTTCTCTTTGATCATTTTTATAATAACATTTTCTAAATATTTTAATGGATCTTCATCTTTTATTTTATCTAAATATAGAGGTTTACCATAAATAACTTTAGGATGTCCCCAAAATTTAATTTTACCAACTATTACAAAAGGAACAATGGGAGCCTTGCTATCTAAAGCCATTTTAATTACCCCTGGTTTAAATGGTAAAATAATTTCTTTTTTATGAAAAGTACCTTCAGGAAAAATTCCCACTATTTTATCTTCCTTTAATATTTTAATAGATTTAATAATAACTTCGGGGCTTTTTCTACTTCTTTCAACAGGTATTAAATGCATCCATTTAAAAATAAAAGCAAATGGACCATTAAAAAGTTCTATTTTTCCTAAAATATGTATAGGCCTTTTGGTTCCTCTAAATAAAAAATAAGCATCATAATTACTAACATGATTACCAGCTAAAATACACCTTCCCTCTTTAGGTATATTTTCTTTACCAATAACTTGATCAAGAAAAAATAAATGGCCCAAAATTCTTATTAAAAAAGTTACAATATAATAAAAAATATAATTATCTTTCTTTTTCATTTTATCACCAATAAATTAATATATATAAAATTATAACATAAAGTAAATTATTTTAAAAATTAACATTTTTAACAAATATTTATTATTTATTGATATAATTATTAATGATATGGTGATTTAAATGTTTAGAAATACTTATGTAGAAATAAATTTAACTAATATTAAAAAAAATGTTCAAACTTTTATTAAAAAATATCATAATTATCAATATTATTTTGGAGTTGTTAAAGCTGATTCTTATGGTCACTATAATATTTTAACAATTAAAAATATTATTGATGGTGGTTGTAATTATTTAGCGGTATCAAGTTTAGATGAAGCCTTAGAAATTAGAAAACATCTTTCTAATATTCCTATATTATGTTTAGAAACCATCAATTTACAATATATTCATTTATGTTTAAAATATAATATAACAATTACTGTAAGTAATATTGATTATTTAAAAGAATTATTAAAAAATGATTATCACGATTTAAAAATTCATTTAAAAGTTGATACAGGTATGAATAGATTAGGACTTAGATCTAAAGAAGATATTACTAATGCTTATAATTTAATTAACCAAAGTAATATGTTTTTAGAAGGAATTTATACTCACATGCATGATGCTTTAAATAAAGAGGAAACTAATAAACAATTTAAAAAATTTGAAGAATTAACAAGTGATATTGATTTAACTAAAATACCAATTATTCATTTAACTGCTAGTGATGCCACCATGAATTATCCTAAAAGGCCGTACGCTAATGGCTGTCGTTTAGGCATAGTTATGTATGGTCTTCAAGATACAATTGATAATGATTTTTTACCCACTTTTAGTCTTTATAGTAAAGTATTACAAATTAATAAAGTAACGAACGAAACTGTTGGTTACACTAGTAATTATAAAGTTAATGGAACATCTTATATTGCAGTTATTCCTATTGGTTATGCCGATGGCATAATTAGAAAAAATACGGGAAGATTTGTTTATATTAACAATAAAAAATATAAAATTGTAGGCAATATTTGCATGGATATGTTATTTGTTTTAGTTGATAAAGATGTTAAAATTGGTGATACTGTTACTATTATTAAAGATATTGACCATATAAGAGAAATAGCTAAACATTTAGATACTATTAATTATGAAGTAATTTGTATGGTTGGTAAAAGAGTTCCAAGAATTTATGTAGAATAATATTGTCTTTTTTTAAAAGTAGTGATAAGATATTTAGAAATCAAGCAGTAAATGGCTTGATTTTTTTATAGAAAGAGGAAAAATGAGCGAAATTAATGGTTATGATAATGAATATGAATTTATTAAATATTTAAATGGTAAAATGGTTAAAGAATTAAATCCCATGTATGAAGATTTAATAAATTATTTGTTTCCTAAGGCAACTTCTAACTCACTTATAAAATGTTGGCGAAATCATTTGAAACAAAAATCAGATATTTTTATAAAAATAGATGGTACAATAAAAGGAATAAGCATTAAAAAAGGAATCAAGAATTCTGTTCATGTAGAGCCTATAACTGAATTTATTCATTTCCTTATTGATAATGGAATACCACAAAAATATATAGAAATTTATTTAAAGTATCACTATGCTGACGGCACCACAAATGGCAGTGGTAAAAAAAGATTATCGGCTTTAGAATATCAAAAAAATCATCAACCAGAAATAGATGAATTAAATAAAGTTTTAAATAATAATGACACTTTAGTCAAAAATGCTATTGATAGATTTATAATTAGAGGCAATAATTCAAATTATGATATAGATGCCTTGATTTATGGTGAAGTTGATGACTTTGTCTGGATATCAAAAGATGACATTAGAAAATCTATTTTAAGTAATAAAAATAATTATTCTAGTTCAGTTCATATTGCCTCATTAACTATTCAACCTAAAAATAGATGTTTGAATTACAATTTAAAATATAATAAAGATCGTTACTCTATTCAACTAAAATGGTATAACTTATTTGATGATATTATTATAAATATGTACAATAAAATTAATAAAGTTTAATGGTAGAACTTTCGAATTTATTTACCAAATGGTAGAACTTAGAGCTATTAACGTTGAGTTCAAAGACATAAAAAAATCAATCTTTGAAAAAAGACTGATTAATTTATAAATGGAGCGAGTGTCGTAGTTATCTACAACTCTTTTCCAATAACGAAAGAGTACATATAATCTTCCGTTGTTAGT